>CAXRDP010000049.1:0-21973 GCA_964229545.1 Flavobacteriaceae bacterium
CATCTTTGTCGATTTTGCTCAAATCCCATCCATCATTTTCCATGGATTCCATAAATTCATCACCGTATTTGATAATCCCCGACTCGAGCATTTCTCTTAGAAGGTCATTTCCTTCACGGGTACGCTCACCAACGCCGGCAAATACAGAAAGTCCTCCGTGGCCTTTGGCAATGTTGTTAATAAGTTCCTGAATCAAAACCGTTTTACCTACACCGGCACCTCCAAAAAGACCAATCTTACCTCCTTTGGCATAGGGTTCAATAAGGTCAATAACTTTGATTCCTGTGAACAATACTTCAGTAGATGTTGAAAGCTGGTCAAAGTCCGGCGCCTTGCGGTGGATGGGCAATCCATCCTCACCAGACTTGGGTAAGTCTCCGATACCATCAATGGCATCACCGATTACGTTGAACAATCGACCATTAACGGCTTCTCCAATAGGCATTTGGATGGGGTTTCCTGTGGCTACGGCTTCAGCGCCACGTTGTAAGCCATCCGTAGAGTCCATAGAGATAGTACGAACTTGGTCTTCCCCAATGTGAGACTGAACCTCCAAGACCAATTGAGAACCGTCGGGTTTACTGATTTCCAATGCATCGTAAATATTGGGAAGGGGTGCAACGGAAGTGTCAAATGCGACGTCTACAACCGGACCGATAACTTGTGCTACTTTTCCTGAAACTTTAGCCATAATAAAATGCTTCTTTTTTTACCTTTTAGGTTTCTGAATTCGAGTGCAAATATAACGTAAAAAGTGGGATAGGAAAGCTGGAATTATCAACAAAAAAAGGCGCCAAAAGGCGCCTTTTAAAAACAGTCTTTATGCACTGGTCTAGGGGTTTAATGTCAAGGATGTGTAGAACATTTGACCAATCATTCCACTACCGACCAAACTCACATAGTCTTTGCCACCAATATTGGTTGCTCCAACTTTAAGTACAGAGTTGAATCGTTCTAAGTCAAAAGACACTTGAGCATCCAAAACCGTATTGGCTTCTATGCGCTCATCAATAAAGCTCGCTCTGTAGTCATATGCACTGTTTGAACGTGCAGCAATATTAAACGAAATGTTTTCGTCTATACCTCTACCGGTAAGTGAAACCTTAAAGCGGTGCTTAGGCGTATTGAACTCAGCCTCGTATGAGGAGTTGGGCCCTTGGGTATAATCCAAATCGTTATAGTCATAAGAGAAGTTCAACGCCAACTTACGTGACAAAGCCTGGTTTACAGCAACACTAAGACCGTAAGAAGTAACTTCTTGGTCTATATTACCGTCGATTGAGAATGGGAACAAGTCTCCATTAACAATCGCTGTCATCGCATCCTGACCACCATATAGAAGCGGTACCAACACATCTTGTGTGGCGATTAGGTTGTCATAGATACTGTAATATGCAGCCACATCTACAGAAAGTGCAGGTGTGTTGTAACGGTATCCTAAATCAAATGACTGGATGTACTCAGACTCTACGTTGTCAACTGCCACAGGTGTAACTTGACCCGTGGTGAGCAGTGAAGTACTAATGGCGTTAGAAAACACATGATCACCAGTAGCGATAAATACAGCTCCATCCGTAGCTCTTTGGAAAGGAACACGGAAGCGGTTTACACTGTCTGGAGAAGATCCCATCAACACGGTTCGAGAACCACGCAGCCCTATATATTGGTCTTGGTTGGTGGGGTTTCTAAATCCAGTTTGATATGACAAACGGATGTTTTGATTGTCAGACAAGCTGTACAACAAGCCCAAACGTGGGGTGATGTTGGCATCAAAAAACTCACTCTTGTCATAACGCAAAGAACCAGTCAGGGTAACGCGGTCAAAAGACTTTTTGGCCTGACCATAAAATCCGTATTGATAGTACTCAATCGGCCCATCGTAGTCCGTTAGTACAGTGCCCTGCGTATCCAAACGTGTATCACGATAAGAACCTCCAATAATCACATCTGCAAATGAAATGCGGTCATCGAAGTTATAATTGAACTCGTATGAATAGGTTTTGGTGTTGTCAACCAACTTGGCTGTAGTTGAAGAGATTTGATCAAAAGCTGCGTTATAGGCAGCAGTACCCGGCTGCAACATGTTCTGATTGGCGTTCATACGACCAGCCGCATGGTGAGGGCTTAAACTATTAACATAATCTAAAATACTCAATTGACCATCTCCATTAGTATCGACAGCTGCCAAAGGCACTAGACCAGCAGCAACACCTCCCATGTGGGTTGCAATTGTGTTTAAGGCAGCAAGTGGGTCTGCAGGATTTACCTCACTAAGAGTGCTCAAATAAAATCCTTGAAAATATTGGTTATACCAATTCATAGCTCCTCCGGGTTGTCCCAAAAACATCAACAATCCGACCGCATTGGTGTCATAGCTGTCTCCAGAATCTTCCTCGGTGGAGTACGCACGTACGTTCAAGTTGCCCCAGTTAACCTCTACTTTATTTTGAGTCATGGAGAAATTATCAATCGTGTAGCGGCTCAATCCTTGAAGAATGGTTTTACCACCTCCTTTACGGGAGTTTAAAATCACTTCAAGATTGTCTTGTGGACGGTAACGCGCCTCCAAATTATATTTGTAATTGGATGACTTGCCATCGGTCAAATCCGCCTCGTCGTATCCAGTAAAATTGATTTGCTGCATATTGGCGCCAAAGAAATCGGGATACAATCCAAACACATATTGTAATTGTGCCAAAGTTGCAGGGTCGGCTTGCGCCAAAGTGACACCAGGAGCAACAGGATATGCTGGCAAAACAGCATTGGCGAATGTATCGGTTAAATCAAAAGACAATCCCAATTCATCCCCGTATACGTTGATACCATTGTACATAGGGTCTAAGTTAGATACCCCATCTAAGGGTCTTCCACTTGCATCTTGAGAACGTTTGTCAGCGGCTCCCCAGTCCGTTCCCCGAATGGTACTGAAAGTAGCTTTTACAGCAAATTTATCATTGAAGGCATGAGCCATTCGAATGCCCCAATCATAAAAGTCATTCTGCCCTGCGACCTCTTGTTGGGTGTAACCAGATTTGTAGTAAGCGCTAACGCCTTGATGATCAAAGGGTGATTTACTATTCAAGAACATAATTCCCTTATAGGCATCTGCGCCATACAAAGCAGAAGCGGCTCCTGGAAGCAATTCGACACTTTGCACGTCTAGCTCATTAAGACCAATCATATTACCCATGGCAAAGCCAAAAATGGGAGCCTGATTGTCCATTCCATCTACTAGCGTTACAAAACCTTCATTGTAAACGGTTCCAAAACCTCGTGTGTTCACCTGATTAAAAACCAAACTACCACGATTTACTTGAACGCCTCGAATTTCTTCCAAACCAGTAAAAAAGTCTGCAGAAGGTGAACTTGTAATTTGTTGTACATTGAATTTTTCTACAGTTACAGGAGACTCAAAAATACGTTGTGCCACACGTGAGGCAGAAACGACGATTTCGTCAAGCTGGGTGTTGGCATCACTGAGCTGCACGCTCAATGTAAGACTCGAAGAACTTACCTGAACAGTAGCAGTTTCAAATCCGACACTAGAAACAGAAATAGAAAATGGAGGCTGTTGGTCAGTAACCAAAACAAAGTTTCCATCAAAATCAGCAACGGTTCCTGTGCTAGCGTCCAAAACAACATTGGCGCCGGGCAAAGGTTGGCCATTACTATCTGTTACAGTACCAGATACGGTTGTCTGTGCTGAAACACTTACAGCAGCAAACAAAGCGATTAAAGAAAGTAGTTTTTTCATAATTATGTCAGTTTCCTTATAGGGTTTTAAGGTATAAATATACCACTAAAATTTTTTTCTATTGATAATTTGATTTTTTTGGGATGTATTTTATTTAAAAAAGATAAAAAATCAGTCCAATTTTTGCAGAACCCAAATCTGTAACTAAAACATTTTCAGTGCCTTGAAGGTTTTCAAACAGAGGAGCCAATGGGTATTGACAAAAAATATTCCAAGTGTTATTTCCCAATGAAAAATGAAGTGCAAATCTGAGTTTTTCAATCGAAAGGTCGGAACGGCCAGAATTTGTACCATCTTGACGGTAAATTTGACGGGCGTCAAGGGTATATATCCCTGTAATTCCACCATAAATACGCCAAAATTTATACGCCTCCAAAGTCGATGTACGCCAACGGAACTCGAGCGGTACGTTTAGCTCAGTCCATTTCCAAAGATTGGAGTCAAGATTTGAAATAAACTCAAAAGATTGTGAGTCGCTTACATATTTGAGGTTGTTGTAAACCACATTATATGACAAACCCATCCCCAGGCCAATGGCAAGATTGCGACGTTTGTTGATTGGTATATCACGGACAAAGCCTGCTTGTAGGGCATGTGAAAACTTGTTTTGGGTGATTTTTGGAACGGTATTAGTGAGAAAAGGATAGCCTATACTGAAGTAGATTTGATCCTCACGATAATTCTCTTTAGGGGCATTTTGAGCCCAAACACATTGTGCACAAATCAATAAGAAGAAAAAAACTCTCAGCATGGCATTGTAAAAATAAAAAAAAGCACCTGAAAAGGTGCTTTTGTTACATGTTTGAAACATAATCTAGTTCATGTTCTGTGTGTAATTCCCAGAGCGCGTCGTATAATTGATTTTCAATGCATTGACCTTGCGCAATTCTTGTTTGATGTCAGAAATCAGACCCATTTTGGTTTCTCCATCCACTTTTAAAGCAGTAGTAAGCACATTTTGCAACTCCTGACGTTTGGAAGCGCGTTCTGCCAAAATAAAAGCGCCTACATCTTCAACAGTGGCAAATTTATCATTGAGTTGTATGCGCGCCTGTGTACCAAACTTGTCTTGGTATCTAGAGCTAGGCTTGCCTGCATAGATATACATCACACGGTCTTTCTTGTCAAGTTTCTGAACTTGATCCGCAACAGGGAGAGTGTTGGACACCATCAAAGTGCTGTCACGCATTACAGTGGCTACCATAAAGAAGAACAGCAACATAAAGACAATGTCCGGCAGGGATGCCGTAGAAATCGCGGGTAAATCTCCTCCTTTTTTCTTTTTAAATTTTGACATGTCTAATTGGTTTTACTGGGTTCAGCTTCAGATAATTTCATCGGGAATAAAACTTTCACTTCATCGAGCAGAGTGCCAAGGCGTTCTTTTTCGGTTGCGCCTGTTCGAGGATCGTTGTAGATCTTATCGGCTTGTACATAATCGATTCCCAAATTTGGATTGAGTCGTTTGAAAGCCCTGTTCCTAAGGGTGTTGTAGGCAGCAACCAGCTCATTTTGAACAGAAATGTAGACCTTATAGTCTGTTTCTCTGTCGTTTTTAAGTGAGATCACCGCCTTGTCAGGATTGTCAGACGAATCAGGATCTCGAGCACCTTGACAAAAGTTACATGCCTCTTCACCTTTACCGCCACCATTATCCAAAAAGGCGATGGCAGCCTCACGTAATTCTGAAAGTTCCATAGGCTCCTCCTCTACCAAAAGATCGTTGTACTTGTTGACAACAACGGTGAAAATATTACGCTCCTTGATGATGGGCGGGTCCACCACATCTTCCATTGGTGGCAACTTTCGGTTGAGTCCGGAGTCGGTTTCTATCGTTGTGGTCACCAAAAAGAAAATCAAGAGCAAGAAGGCAATATCTGCCATCGAACCTGCGTTGACTTCGGGTGCTTTTCTTTTGGCCATAGTCTTAGCTTTTTAGTCTGCGAACACCAGAGTAAACCATAGCGCCAGCAGCAATTACCACCAGAAAGTAAAAAGTACGTAAGCCGGTCTCTACCCAACGAGAGCCAGAGGCCGAAAGTACTTCCCCATCTTTCAAAGGAGTTTCGGTTCCTGATGAAAATAAGAATGCAACGAAAACAACTACCAAAAAAGCGCCAATGGATATCATGGCTTTTTTCAATTTGGCAGGGTCAGAAGTGAGGTTCATCACAGAGAATACCAAAGTCAATACTACCGCTATGGCAATAATAATCATGGCTAGGCTTACCATAGAAGA
The DNA here is from genome assembly GCA_964229545.1 of Flavobacteriaceae bacterium. GTDB lineage: Bacteria > Bacteroidota > Bacteroidia > Flavobacteriales > Flavobacteriaceae > UBA724. The sequence continues at coordinate 5,994 of CAXRDP010000049.1, forward strand.
AACCACGCCATAGTCTCCAGACATAGCAGCCATTTCGATAACATCGTCACCCTTGCTCAGAATGGTAATCTGAAAAATAAGACCGACCACACCGAGAACAGCTGCAGTATAAGTTACAATTTTTTGAATACTCATAATAATAGGTATCTAAAGTTATTATTTCTGATTAGCTACCAACATATCTATGAGGGTAATGGAAGCGTCTTCCATATCGTTGACAATACTGTCAATCTTGGCAATAATATAATTGTAAAAAATTTGAAGAATAATGGCTACGATCAAACCAAATACTGTTGTCAAAAGGGCTACTTTGATACCCCCCGCTACAAGTGAAGGTTGCATATCACCAGCAGCTTCGATTTTGTCAAAGGCCTGAATCATACCAATCACTGTTCCCATGAAACCAAGCATAGGCGCCAAAGCGATAAAAAGTGAAATCCAAGAGACATTTTTTTCTAATTGTCCCATTTGAACACCTCCGTAAGCAACTACTGCTTTTTCAGCATTTTCTACACCTTCAGCCGATCTGTCAAGACCTTGGAAGAAAATAGAGGCTACGGGGCCTCTTGTATTGCGGCAAACTTCTTTGGCTGACTCTACGCCACCACCCTTCAAAGCATCCTCAACTTCTTGAGTAAGCTTGGCGGTGTTTGTAGATGACAAGTTCAAGAAAATAATACGCTCAATAGCAATGGCCAGACCCAAAATCAAACAAAGAAGTACGATACCCATAAATCCAGGACCCCCTTCAATGAAACGCTTTTTCAGTTCTTGAGTAAATCCTGCCTTCGCTTGCGGCTGAGGAGCCGGTGCCTCAACAGGAGCTACCGCTGTTTCCTCTGCCACAGCAGTGGTGTCTTGTTCAACCTCTTGTGTGTAAGTCGTGTAATCGTTCGTAGTTGGGGAGGCCCATATGGCCGGAGCACTTATAAAAATGGTTAAGCACGTGGCAATGAATAAAAAACGCTTCATGATGAATTTATTAGTTATGGATTTATTATTTAATTAATTGTTTAAAATTTGGACGCTAAATATAAGAAAATTATACCAACATCAACTGCAGAGAGGAAGGGATTCGAACCCTCGATTCCGCGATAACGGAATACACACTTTCCAGGCGTGCGCCTTCGACCACTCGGCCACCTCTCTATTCTCGATTTAATCGACCCCAAATATCCTATTTATTTTTAGAAATAAAAACCCTCATTCAATTCAAACAATTTGCGGGCATTGGCTGTGGTTTGCGCTGCCAAAAATTCTACAGAAACCCCATACAAATCTGCGGCCTTTTGGGCAATCAAGGGCAGATAAGCACTTTCGTTTCGTTTGCCACGGTAAGGAACTGGTGCCAAATAGGGTGCGTCTGTCTCCAATACGATGTTTTCCAGAGGAATATTAGAAAGGAACTGATCGATTTTTCCATTTTTAAAAGTCACCACACCTCCAATACCCAATAACATATTGAGCGAAATGGCTTTTTGCGCATCGTCCTCTGTGCCTGTAAAACAATGAAAAATACCACGTAGTTTTTCAGTCTTGTAATGACCCAACACTTCAAAGACTTCTTCAAAAGCATCACGGCAATGAATCACTATGGGCAAGTCATAATCCAACGCCCACTGAATCTGTTGGTGAAACGCCTTTTGTTGTAAAGACAGCGTGGAGGTGTCCCAATACAAATCGATTCCGATCTCACCCACAGCCACATATTTGCCCGTTAGGAGCTGCGCCTCCACATGCGCCATTTCTTGTTCGTAATTGTCACCCACATGGGTCGGATGGAGTCCCATCATCATAGAAACCCGCTCGGGATATTGCGCATGCAACGCATGCATGGCTTGTGTGAAGTTGGAATCTATGGCTGGCAATACAAAATGTGAAACCCCCGCCTCCATGGCACGCGCCATTACCTCGGAGCGGTCTTTGTCAAATTCGGGAACATACAAATGAGTATGTGTGTCTATAAACATAAGGGCAAAAGTAATTGATTTCCATGTCTATCTTTGCAAAGCATGCCAACGCTCTACAAATACTTACAATCCAGTGGATACAACCGTGTACGTCTAACCCCTATCAATACCAATCATTTTTTGGTAGAAGCGCATATCAATGAAATAAGCGGGGTGTTTATTCTGGACACCGGTGCTTCGGCAACTTGTGTGGATTTGGAACATACGGAATACTTCCAACTCAACAGCCAACCCAGCTCCGAAAAAGCCTCCAGCGCAAGTACTACCGAAATGCATACAGAAATGGCCAAAAAAAACCACATCCGCATCGGGAAATGGTTTGCCAAAAACAAAGCCATCGTACTGTTTGATATGCAAGCGGTCAATGAGGCCCTAAAACTTCAGAACAACGACCCTGTCCATGGCATTATCGGAGCCGATGTGCTGAAATCGGGGCAAGCCATCATCGATTACAAAAACAATTGGCTTTATCTCAAAAACAAAACCGCACCTTAAAGCGCGGTTCCTTTTGTTTTAAACCGGACAACTTCCGTGTTAAAATTTATGGACACAAATGTATAAAATACTATTTATAAGTGGTAATTTTAAAATGGTAACATATTTGGTGTAACATTTATTCTTTAGCACTATGGATAAAGATATACAAGCAGAGAAGCTGTTAGAGAAATTGGGAAGCCGTCTTCGAGAATTGCGCAAGGCACGAGGCTACACCAACTACGAGCAATTTGCATTTGACCACGGATTGCCAAGGGCGCAGTATGGCCGTTACGAAAAGGGGCAAGACTTGCGATTGAGTTCTTTGGTCAAGGTGCTCACTGCTATGGATGTAAGCCTGACAGAATTTTTTGCTGAAGGGTTTGAGGATATAGTTTAGTCCTGTAACATTTTACGCGGATAGAAAAGGGGAAGTCAGGCTAAGATGCTTTCACTGCTGACCAATAAAAGTAATGATTCTAACTCCTCCTACAACTCCAAGGCTTTTTTAACGTCGTCGTCCATCAGCAAAGATTCTGGCGACTCCAAGGCTTCTTTGACAGCCACCAAAAAACCAACAGACTCGCGCCCATCAACAATGCGGTGGTCATAAGACAATGCCACATACATCATGGGGCGAATCTCGACCTTGCCATTAACCGCTACAGGGCGCTCCAAGATGTTGTGCATCCCCAAAATTCCGGAGTGCGGTGGGTTGATGATAGGCGTTGACAGCATGGAGCCAAATACCCCACCATTGGAGATGGTAAAGGTGCCTCCTGTCATTTCATCTACGGTGATTTGTCCGTCGCGTGCACGTATGGCCAAGCGTTTGATTTCTGCCTCTATCTCTTTAAAAGTCATGGCTTCTGCATTGCGCACCACAGGCACCATCAGTCCTTTGGGACCCGACACCGCTACGCTGATATCGCAGTAGTCATAGACAATCTGCTCATTGCCGTAAATCATGGAGTTCACATCGGGATAGGTTTGCAAGGCACGCACTACGGCTTTGGTGAAAAAGCTCATAAAGCCCAGACCTACACCGTGCTTTTCTTGAAAAGCTTCTTTGTATTGTTTACGCAAAGCAAAAATGGCTGACATATCCACCTCGTTGAAAGTCGTCAGCATGGCAGTTTCGTTTTTGGCAGCCACCAAGCGCTCAGCGACTTTGCGTCTGAGCAAGGACATTTTCTTGCGCGTGGTGGGGCGATCCCCTCCAGCAGTACCCATAGCCGGAACCGCTTTGACGGCATCCTCTTTGGTAATGCGTCCGTTGCGTCCTGTGCCGACAATGTTTGAAACATCCAACCCCTTTTCAGATATGATTTTTTTAGCCGCCGGAGAAGCCGTACCACTAGCGTAATTTTCAACAACTGGCTGAGGTGCTTTTTGCTCAGCAGCAGGTGCAGCGACTACTTCTTGGGTTTCTTGACCTTCGGGTTTTTCGGCATCGGTATCTATCAGACATACAACCGCCCCCACAGCAACCGCGTCGCCGGGTGCTGCTTGCAAAGTAATTGTACCACTGGCCTCAGCGGGCAATTCAAGGGTTGCTTTGTCCGAGTCTACTTCCGCGATGGCTTGGTCTTTTTCGACATAGTCACCATCGGCAACCAGCCACTCTGCAATTTCTACTTCCGATATAGATTCCCCAGGTGAGGGGACTTTCATTTCTAGTATCATTTCCTATGGTTCACTGCGTAAATTTAACGCATATTGTTTTTGGTTTTATCAAATACATAATCGATTACCTCTTGGTGACGACGCTTCGAACGCGTAGCACTTCCAGCAGCTGGAGCTCCGTAAAAACGGCGGGAGGCCACTCGAAACTCGCGCGCTTCGGGCAAGTGCAACAACAAATGACTCCAAGCCCCCATATTGCGAGGCTCTTCCTGTGCCCAAACCACGTCTTTCACATGTGCGTATAGGCCAAGTATCTCATGAATTTGTGCTGTTGGCAACGGGAACAATTGTTCCAATCGCACCAAAGCCACATCTTTTCTGTCGAGTTGCTCTCGGGTTTCCAACAAGTCGTAGTAAAACTTACCCGTACAAAAGACCAGTGTCTTGGTTTTTTTGACATCAACTTCTTGGTCCATAATAACGGGTTGGAACTCCCCATGGCAAAAATCATCCAAGTCCGAGACCACCTTTGGATGACGCAATAAGCTCTTAGGCGTAAAAATCACCAAAGGTTTTCGATAGTTGGCTTTTAACTGGCGGCGCAATATGTGGAATAGGTTGGCAGGCGTGGTCACATCGGCCACAAACATATTGTCTTTGGCACACAACTGTAAGTAGCGTTCCATACGTGCCGAAGAATGCTCAGCACCCTGACCCTCATAACCGTGAGGCAACAGCATCACCAATCCGTTTTGCAATTTCCATTTGTCTTCTGCAGACGACAGATACTGATCAATCATAATCTGGGCGCCGTTGCTAAAATCTCCAAACTGAGCTTCCCAAATGGTCAATGATTTTGGACTTGCCAATGCGTAGCCATAGTCAAATCCCATAACCCCATATTCAGACAACAGCGAATTGTAAATATGGAATTGGCCTTGTTGGTCAGAAATGCCGTTGAGGAGCAACACCTCCTCTTCGGAATCTTCCACTTTGACGACTGCGTGGCGGTGTGAAAAAGTTCCCCTTTCCACATCCTGACCGGAAATGCGCACATCAAAACCTTCGTCCAACAAAGAACCGTAGGCCAACAATTCGGCCATGCCCCAGTCGAGTTTTTTGATTTCAAAAAACATCTTCTTACGCTCGCGCACCAACCGCTTGATTTTGTTGATAAAAGGCTTGTCCTCGGGCAGTTCGGTAATCACACCCCCAATGTGCTGAAGGCGGTCAATCGGATAGCTCGTATCGACCGACGCCAACATGATGTCTTCTTTGACCCGTACAAAACCTTCCCACTCATCTTGCATAAATGGGATGATATCGGTGTTTTGCTCTTGGCGAGAAACCTCTAGCTTTTCTTCCAGTTGGAGTTTGTAGGTTTCTTCCAACTGCTTGAGTTCGTGATGGGTGATCACACCCTCTGCGATGAGTTTTTCAGCATAGATGTCTCTGGGGTTTTTGTGTTTGGCAATGGCCTTGTACAATTTGGGCTGTGTAAAGCGTGGTTCATCACCCTCGTTGTGGCCATATTTCCTATACCCCAATAGGTCTATAAATACGTCTCTGCCAAATCGGTTTCTGTAGTCGACAGCAAAGCGCACGGCATGCACCACCGCTTCTGCATCATCTGCGTTGACATGCATCACAGGGCACAAAGTGGTCTTGGCGACATCGGTACAATAGGTACTCGAACGTCCGTCCAGATAGTTGGTCGTAAAGCCGATTTGGTTGTTTACGACAATGTGAATCGTACCCCCCGTTCGGTAACCATCCAGTTGGGCCATTTGTACCACCTCATAGACAACCCCTTGGCCCGCCACAGCAGCATCTCCATGAATCAGTATGGGCAACACTTTCAGGGCATCACCCGAAAAATTTCGGTCTTGCTTGGCACGGCTGATACCTTCCACCACGGCATTGACCGCCTCTAGGTGGGAAGGATTGGGCGCAATGTTAAGGTTGACAGCAATACCGGAATCTGTTTCTCTGTTGGAAGTCCAGCCCAAGTGGTATTTTACGTCCCCATCAAAGACCTCTTCTTCATAATCTTTGCCGTCAAACTCACTAAAAATATCTTTGGCTGACTTGCCAAAAATATTGGTCAAGGTGTTCAGCCTTCCGCGGTGCGCCATGCCCACCACAAACTCTTTGACACCTGCCAGCGCAGCAGTCTCAATCAGGGTGTCCAAAGCGGGAATCAGGGATTCGCCTCCCTCTAGAGAAAAGCGCTTTTGGCCTACATATTTGGTATGCAAAAAGTTCTCAAAGGTCACCGCCTCGTTGAGCTTTTTTAAAATGTGTTTCTTTTCCTCTCGGCTAAAATTTGGGTGGTTGCCGTTTTTGTTGATCCATTTCTGAATCCAATTCACTCGCTCCGGATGGCGGATATACATATATTCAATCCCGATGGAAGCACAATAGATGCGCTCTAAGTGAATAATGATATCTGCCAAAGTGGCCGCGCCTATGCCGATGATGTCTCCAGCGCTAAAAACGGTGGTGAGGTCCTCTTCTAAAAGACCAAAGTTTTCAATGGCTAGGGTGGGGCGGTATTTTCTACGCTCACGAACGGGATTGGTTTTGGTAAACAAATGGCCACTGCCACGATAGGCGTCTATGAGCTTGACAACTCGAAACTCTTTGAGTACATCTTCGGGAACTTCGATCTCGCCCTGTTGCTCCATGCCGAAGTCAAAGCCCTGAAAAAAGGCACGCCAACTAGGCTCTACACTGTCCGGATTGATGAGGTATTGGTCATACAACTCGGCAAAATGTGCTGTGTGGGCAGCGTTTAAAAACGAATACTTGTCCATCGGGCAAGAGTTTGTTTGTCTTTAACAAGCAAAATTACACTATTTCACATAGATAGCATGTGTTTTTTGTAAGAAAAAAGCACGCTAAATTTCTGTAAAAAATGTACTTTTGAATGTGTTTGCGCTGGTCGATTGTAACAACTTTTACGCTTCTTGTGAACGGATATTCCAACCTGCTTTGGAAGGGAAGCCGATTGCCATTTTGTCTAACAACGATGGCTGTGTGATCGCACGCAGCAATGAAGCCAAAGCCTTGGGACTTCCCATGGGCGCACCCGCACACGAATACGCTTCCTTTTTTAACCAACACAAGGTAGAGGTGTTTTCCTCCAACTACCCGCTCTATGGCGACATGAGCCGTCGGGTGATGGAGGTCCTCAAACAGTTTACGCCCCAAGTAGAGGTCTATAGCATAGACGAGGCGTTTTTGCAGTTTGCGGGTTTTGACCATTACGATTTGGACACCTACGCCCGACAGATGCGCAAACGCGTACGCAAATGGACGGGCATGCCGGTCAGCATCGGTATGGGACCCAGCAAAGCACTGGCCAAAGTGGCCAACCGGGTGGCGAAAAAGTTTGCCGACCGCACCGGCGGGGTGTATGTTATCGACAACGAAGAAAAACGCGTCAAAGCCTTGAAGTGGTTGCCCATCGGAGACGTATGGGGCATCGGGCGCCAACACAACAAACGCTTGGTGTTTCAGGGCGTGCGTACGGCCTACGATTTTACCCAACTCTCAGACGCTTGGGTGCGCCGAGAGATGAGCGTGGTCGGGCTGCGGCTCAAACACGACCTGATGGGCGTGTCTTCCATCCCCCTAGAAATGACAGCCGCACCCAAAAAAGCCATTGCCACCACCCGCAGTTTTGAACGTATGATCGACGACTACGGAGAGCTGCGCGAAAGGGTGTCTACTTTTGGGAGTCTCTGTGCCGAAAAGCTGCGCCGCCAGAACAGCCGCTGCCATGCGATCTATGTGTTTGTGCGTAGCAATCCCTTTCGGGACGATATGCCACAATACCGCAACAGCACTTTGGTCAGTTTGCCTTTTGCGACCCACTCCAGCCTGACAATCAGCCAGCAAGCCCTGCGCGGACTCGACCTGATCTACAAATCGGGTATTTCCTATAAAAAAGCCGGGGTGATGGTGACGGGCATAGTGCCCGAAGCGAGCCACCAAATGAGCTTGTTCGAATACGAAAACCCCAAACACCAAGCCCTGATGCAGAGCATCGACCGCTTGCACCAACGTTTTGGGCCCCACAAACTAAAAATTGCCAATCAAGACCTGAGCAGAACCTACAAGATGAAGCAAGCGCGCTTGTCACCACGCTACACCACCGATGTGCGTGATGTGATCTGCGTGAAGTAGAAGACATAAAAAAGTAGGTTTGAAAAAAAGAAGAGGGCTAGACTTCTTCACCCCCGATACTTCGGGCAAAGGGGTCTGGCTAGCAGAAGAAGGGGTTTCGGCGGGCTTTCCCTCGCCGGCCGATGATTTTAAGGAAGGCCGTATCAGCCTGGATAAGGTGGCGGTTAAAAACGAAGCCGCGACGTTCTATGCGCGCGTGGCGGGGCAGTCCATGATCGATGCCGGACTGGACGACGGAGACCTCTTGGTTATAGACCGCAGCCTGGAACCCCAAGACGGGAAGATCGCAGTGTGCTTGGTGGATGGGGAATTTACTGTAAAACGGCTCAAGGTCGAAAAAGACTGTGTGTGGCTGGTAGCGGAAAACAAAAACTACCCACCCATACAAGTGACCGAAGACAACGAACTGATGATTTGGGGCATTGTGACCCATGTGCTGAAAGCCCTGTAAATTACCCTGCCAATTCCTCCCACGGCCCCGTGATGGCCACCGTGTCCCCGTTTTCTTGTACGTTGACAAACAAGGTTTTTCCTGAGGGTGAAAAAACGATTCCTGTGAGTTCAGAAGTAGAAACACGGTTACAGGCAAAGGTGTAGATCTCGCCGTTTTTGTCAATGCCACGAATGTGGTTTAGCGAGCCGTTGTCCTCACACAAAAGCAAATCGCCCCAAGGCGCGACGGTCAGGTTGTCGCACATATGCAACACCGTTTTGTCGTTGGATTCTGCATAGAGGTCTAGCATAGGAGGGTTGGTGCTTTCCTTTTCTGTGCCTTCATAGGGGGAGCATTTGTATCGAAACACTTGGCCGAAATTTTGTGGTCCTCCATTGGTACAGGCAAAAAAGAGTTCTCCCTCACCCATCCAAATGCCTTCTCCACGAGCAAAGCGCGCAGCGCCTGCTTCGAATCCTCTGTACCTGAGGTCATCTTCAGGAGATTCTACATTGTCGATATCCATCCAGTAGACTTCCAAAGGTTGGTTTTTTTGAACGGCTGTCTCCTCCCAGTTACGGGTGTCGAGTTGGTCTCGGTCGCGTATAGCCAAGACTTGTAGCTGACCACCGGCATGGAGGTTTTCTTTTTCGTTGGGGACAAATCTGTAAAAAAGCCCGTCGTGGCGATCTTCAGTTAGGTACACACAGCCAGAAACGGGGTCTATGGCCACGGCTTCATGATTAAAACGCCCCATGGGTTTGATCGGTGTAGGTGCCACAAGCCCTTGGGTATCCATAGGTACTTCAAACACATAGCCATGGTCTTGCAAAATGGTCTCGCCATCTGCTCGCGTGACATCTTCCTCGCAAGTGATCCAACTGCCCCACGGGGAAATCCCACCGGCACAATTGTTATAAGTGCCTGCCAAGCTCATATATTGGTTGGTGACCACACCGCTGGCCTCGTCATAAATTAGGGTGGTCGTCCCTCCCAGCCCTGGATTGACGCCGCTTCCAGAGTCGTAGATCTTTTCTAAATCAACCTGAGAAAGGAGTTCATTCTGAAGTCCATAAGGACTGTTTATCATCTGATTGGGTCTGTTTTCGTGGTTACACACAATGACTGTGTTGCCCATTTTGTCAAGGAAGGTTCCCATGCCGTCGGGGCGTCCGGGCACCAACAAACCGTCAGACATCGGGGTTCCTGATTTGGAAATAATCTTATATGAAAAACCTTTGGGAAGGTCGAGGTATCCGTTGGGGTCAGACTGTAGGGCCACGCCTTTTTTAAGGTTTAGTTTTCGAGGTTTGAGGGTACAGCTAGACAGTGACATCAAAGCCAGTGAGGTAAGGGCAGACTGTTTGATAAAATGTCTTCGGGTGAAGTTGGAAGGAGCTTTTTTCATATTTCAAAAATTTTCACAGCAATGAGTTTCAAAAATACGAATTAAGTTCACAAAAATAATTGCTAGCTAGGTTTAGAAAACATTAAATTCTGAGGAAAACAAAAAAAGCCGAGACGTATATCTCAGCTTTCTTTGGTACCTTGGGTGGGAATCGAACCCACACTCTGTTGCCAGAACTGGATTTTGAATCCAGCGCGTCTACCAGTTCCGCCACCAAGGCATTATTTCAAATTGTCTCGAAGTCTGCGGAGTTTTTCTTTGCCAATTCCTGACTTCCAATATTTTTCTCTCTTTCTGGCTTTTGCTCTGTCCGAACACATTTCGGTGTACAAAAGTACAAAAGGAGCGTAAGGTTTGGTGGTTTTTTCTCTCCCAGAATTGTGTCTTGCAAATCTAGCTTCCACGTCAATGGTCATTCCTACATAAATGTAGTTTCGTGTTAAACTAGATATGGCGTAAACCCAAACCATACTTTCAAAATTTCAATCCCAGCGCGCCTGCCTGTCGGTAGATAGGCCTGCCTATCGCCTGCCTGTCGGAAGACAGGGTAGACAGGTCTACCAGTTCCGCCACCAAGGCTTAAAAACGGGACGCAAATGTAACAAATATTTGAACCATACTTGCAAAAAGAAAGGTCAATTCTATTAAAGGCTCAAATAAATTCCTAAATTTGCCACCCCTGTTGGAAAATTTAAATCCCAACCATGGCAAAAGTAAAGATAGAAGCAAAGATTTTTGGGTGTTCCCAAAGCATGGAATTGGCTAAAAACATAGCTGAGCATTACGGTGCAACGCTGGGCAATGTGTTGTTTTCCCGATATAGTGACGGAGAGTTTCAGCCCTCTTTTGAAGAGTCGATTCGTGGATCCAGAATATTTATCATAGGCTCTACGCAGCCAAGTTCTGAGAACCTTATGGAAATGCTCCTAATGCTCGATGCTGCCAAGCGTGCCTCTGCCCGCCATATCACCGCCGTGATTCCTTATTTCGGATGGGCACGACAAGACAGAAAGGACAAGCCTCGTGTGCCGATTGGCGCCAAGCTCATCGCCAAGTTGTTAGAGTCTGCCGGTGCCACACGCATCATCACCATGGATTTGCATGCAGACCAAATCCAAGGCTTTTTTGAAAAGCCAGTAGATCACCTGTTCGCATCTTCTATGTTTTTGCCCTATTTAAAGAATTTAAACATCGATAACCTAACCATTGCCTCTCCAGACATGGGAGGTGCCAAGCGCGCCTATGCCTATGCCAAATATTTGGAAAGCGATGTGGTCATTTGCTACAAACAACGCCAAAAAGCGAATGTGATTTCACACATGGAACTCATTGGAGAAGTGGAAGGCAAAAATGTGGTTCTAGTCGATGACATGGTCGATACGGCCGGTACCCTGACCAAAGCCGCAGACCTGATGATGGAGCGCGGTGCGTTGAGCGTTCGTGCGGTTTGTACCCATCCCCTACTATCGGGTTCAGCCTATGAACGTATAGAAGAATCTCAACTACTAGAGTTGATTACCACAGATTCTATACCATTACGTCAGGACTCGAAAAAAGTAAAAGTATTGAGTTGTGCCAATCTGTTTGCAGAAGTGATGTACAATGTGCATCACAACCAATCGATTGCCAAAAAGTTTATAATGTAAATTCAATAAACCCTAATTATGAAGTCAATTACGATCAAAGGATCTAAAAGAGAAAGCGTGGGCAAGGCAGCGACCAAAGCCCTACGTAATGCTGACAAGGTTCCTTGCGTGCTCTACGGAGGAGGCGAGCCTGTACACTTTTCAGCAGATGAGTTGGCCTTTTCCAAACTGGTTTACACACCGAATGCACATACGGTGGTGATTGATTTGGAGGAAGGCTCTTACAACGCCATTTTGCAAGACATTCAATTCCATCCGGTTTCGGATCGCATCTTGCATGTCGATTTTTACCAACTCCACGACGACAAAGAAGTGTCTATGGACATTCCTGTAGCGTTTGTGGGCGCCGCACCTGGTGTGTTACTCAGTGGGGGTGTGTTGAGCAAGAACAAACGCAAACTACGTGTACGCGCGCTTCCTTCCAACCTCCCTGACTCAATTGTAGCCGACATTTCTAAACTTGAAATCGGTAACAAATTGTATGTAACTGAAGTAGCTGACGAGAAGTTTACTTTCTTGCACCCAGACAACACAGTGGTTTGTCAAGTGCGCAACTCTCGTAATTCTATGAAAGCAGCTGCGTCTGTGGAAGGTGTAGAAGTAGAAGGAGAAGAAGCCGAAGGAGAAGCTACAGAGCAAGAAGCGCCTGCGGAAGGAGAAGCTTAATCTGCTCAGTATTGAACATCAAAAAGCATCTCGAGTTTACTTGAGGTGCTTTTTTTATTTTTACAAAAAAATGTATGCGCTGTTGGCGTTGGTTTTGTGTTAAGAAAAACGAAATGGAAAAATTCCTCATTGTAGGTTTGGGTAATATTGGAGCTGACTATGACAATACCCGGCACAACATAGGTTTTTCTGTGGTAGATGCTTTGGCAGCTGAACACGAGGCCAGCTTTGAAACCAAACGATTGGGAGCTTTGGCTGACTTCAACTATAAAGGGAAAAAAATCCTGCTACTCAAACCCTCAACCCTTATGAACTTGAGTGGAAAAGCGGTTTCGTATTGGATAAAAACCGAAAAAATAAAAACAGCGAATATACTTGTTGTCACAGATGACCTCAACCTGGATTTTGGCAGTTTGCGAATGCGAAAAAAAGGATCCGATGGCGGTCACAACGGCCTGAAAGACATACAATCACGATTGGGAAGCGGAGCCTTCGCACGTTTAAGGGTGGGCATTGGCAGTCAATATAAAAAAGGACATCAGGCAGACTTTGTATTATCGCCATGGAAAAAAGAGGAGTCCCAAAAACTCTCGCAAATTGTGTTGAAAGCTCAAGAAGCTGCCATGGATTTTGTAATCGAAGGGGTAGATCGTGCCATGAATACCCACAATGGTGTGGTTATATGAGTGAGATATGAAGACCATTTTTGGCTTAGAAAATTATCCGAAAGAAAAAGCGTCCATAGTTACTGTAGGTACTTTTGACGGGGTTCATATTGGCCATCAGAATATCATTAAACGCTTGGTCAACATAGCCCAAACAGAAAACAAAACCTCTGTTTTACTTACTTTCTACCCCCATCCACGTATGGTTTTACAATCCAATGTGCCTATGCGCCTGATCCAAACCATAGAAGAGCGCAAAGCCGCTTTGGCGGAAACCGGTCTCGATGTGCTGGTGATTCATCCTTTTACAGAATCTTTCTCTAGAATGGACGCAGAGCAGTATGTCAAAGAAGTTTTGGTGCGGCAACTCAATGTTCACAAATTTGTGATGGGATATGACCACCGTTTTGGGCGAAACCGAAATGCCAACATAGACGATATGCAAGATTTTGGCATCATATATGACTTTGACATTGAAGAAATCAGTGCTACTGAAGTAGAAGCCATAGCGGTGAGTTCTACCAAAGTACGCAATGCCATTTTGGAAGGCGATATGAAAAAAGCCGCTACTTATCTGGGTAGGAATTTTGAGCTTTCAGGCGAAGTCATTCATGGAGAGAAAAGAGGTCGGGCGCTTCAGTTTCCTACAGCCAATATCGATCTTAAAAATGCGCATAAAATTTTACCTAAAAACGGAGTGTATTTGGTCAAAAGCACGCTGGAAGGTCAAACGGTTTATGGGATGATGAACATTGGAGAAAAACCCACCTTTGACGCAAACAGAATTTCAATAGAAGTTCACTTTTTTGATTGGTCAAAAGACCTGTATGGAGCGCAAATCAGGATAGAGGTATTAGAAAGAGTGCGCGATGAGCAAAAATTTGATTCAGCAGAAAAGCTACAGACCCAACTACAGGCAGATGAAGCCTATTGTCGCTTAAAAATTGATAAATAGAAAGCCCTGTATGCAACAAAGTTTTACTTTTGTAAAAATGACTTTTCATGCTTGACGTATCTGTCCTTCGCGAACACAAAGATGACATCATCCAAGCCCTATCCAAAAGAGGACTGGATGCCAAACCCATGGTGGAAGAAGTTTTGGAGGCAGACGAAAAACGCAGAAGCCTACAAGCTATCCTTGATCAAAACCTTGCCAAAGCCAATGCCTTGGCCAAAGAAATAGGGCAACTCTACAGCAGTGGCAAAGCCAACCTAGCGCAAGAATTAAAAGTAGAAACCTCCAAACTCAAATCTGAAAACAAAAACCTGCAAGCCCAGCTCAATCAAGCTGTGGAAGACTTGCAAGCTTTGCGTTATAACATCCCCAATGTGCCCCACCCACTCGTCCCAAACGGGCAAAGTGAAGATGACAACGAAGAGGTGTTTCGTTCGGGTGAGGCGCCCCAACTACAAGACGATGCCCTTCCTCATTGGGAACTGGCCGCCAAATACAAGCTTATTGACTTTGAACTTGGCAACAAAATCACCGGTGCCGGTTTTCCTATATATACTGGTAAAGGTGCACGCCTCCAACGGGCTCTTATCAGTTTTTTCTTGGATCAAAACACTAGCATTGGCTATGATGAGGTACAAGTACCCCACTTGGTCAATGAAGCCTCGGGCTACGGAACAGGACAACTCCCCGACAAAGAAGGTCAGATGTACCATGTAGGAGCAGATGATTTGTATTTGATTCCAACGGCAGAAGTGCCAGTGACCAATCTCTACAGAGACGTGATGCTCAGCCATGAACAACTGCCCATTTGCAATACTGGCTATACGCCTTGTTTTCGCCGAGAGGCAGGTAGCTATGGCGCACATGTGCGTGGCCTAAACCGTTTGCACCAGTTTGACAAGGTTGAAATTGTCCGTTTAGAACACCCCGACCATTCCTACAAAGCTTTGGATGAAATGGTAGCCCATGTAAAAACCCTACTTGAAGCACTCGGGCTTCCCTATCGCATCTTGCGATTGTGTGGGGGTGATTTGGGCTTTACTTCTGCTTTGACATACGACTTTGAGGTCTATTCGGCAGCTCAAAAGCGCTGGTTGGAAGTGAGTTCGGTTTCTAATTTTGAAAGTTTTCAGTCGACCCGACTCAAACTTCGCTTTAAGGACAAAGATGGCAACCGAAAATGGGTACACACACTCAATGGAAGTGCTTTGGCATTGCCCCGCGTGTTGGCTGCGTTGTTAGAAAACAACCAAACCCCCAAGGGAATTCGTATTCCAAAAGCCTTGGTGCCCTACACCGGTTTTGAACTGATTGATTAGGATGCACATTCTCAACATCACATTCAGTATTGACAAATCGGCTGAGACACTGTGGGTGACTTATGTCCAAAAAAACATTGTTGGCAAATACCATGACAGATGTTTGTTGTTGCGTATCCATAGCGATGAAAGTACACATCCTAGCTATGGCATGCAATTTAGTTTTGTCAACACCGCTGCGCTCCATACTTTTAAGAAAGAGAAATTGCCAACGCTCTATGCTGCACTCCAAAAGGAGTTCCCCAACAAGTGGGTCATGTTTGAAACCGAACTTGAAGCCATTGCCCCTTGAGCGTCAGGCCTAAAAAACACTTAGGTCAACACTTTTTGACCGATGCCAACATTGCGCGAAATATTGCCGCTGGTCTTACTGGCAATGGCTATAAACAAGTATTGGAAGTTGGGCCGGGTATGGGTATGCTGACACAGTTTTTAATGGAGTCCACTCATGAAGTGCATGTGGTCGAAATCGACACAGAGTCTGTGGCTTATCTTCATATGGAATACCCCAAACTGAGCCAGCGAATCATAGAAGGGGATTTTCTCAAGCTCGATTTGAACACTTTGTTTCAACAGCCCATCGCTGTGATTGGAAATTTTCCATACAACATCTCTTCTCAAATCGTA
>CAXRDP010000050.1:0-69701 GCA_964229545.1 Flavobacteriaceae bacterium
TTGGTTTCTGAAGATGGGGGGAAGACTTTTTACACCATGAAAGAGACCAACAAACATTCGGATAATCACTCGTTGACATTTAAGGCCAATGACCCCAATTACCTGTTGTTTGGTAGTGATGGGGGGATTTATGAATCTTTCGACGATACCGAAAACTGGCGTTTTGTGAATAACCTTCCCTTGACGCAGTTCTACAAACTTGCCGTTGATGATGCCGAACCTTTTTATAATATTTTTGGTGGAACCCAAGACAACAATACGCAAGGTGGCCCTTCACGCACGGTCCGTACCGATGGCATTGCCAATTCGGACTGGTTTGTACTGCTAGGAGGTGATGGTCACCAACCTGCCACGGAGCCGGGCAACCCCAACATTGTATATGCCCAGTGGCAACAGGGAAACCTGTATCGTATTGATCGCACCAATGGCGAAGCGGTGTATATCAAGCCTCAAAGTCGATTGGGAGAACCCTATGAAAGATACAATTGGGACGCACCGATTTTGGTCAGTCACCACAATCCGAAACATTTGTATTTCGGAACACAGCGTGTGTGGCGATCGGAAGACCGTGGTGATAGTTGGACGCCTATTTCGGGAGACCTTACAAAGGATGAGGAAAGAATGGGGTTACCCATCATGGGGCGCCAACAAAGTTTTGACAACCCTTGGGATTTGTATGCGATGTCGACCTACAACACCATTACCTCATTGGCCGAATCCAAGCTCAATGGTGATGTGCTCTATGCAGGTACGGATGATGGTATCATACAATACACCAAAGACGGTGGTCAAAACTGGACACGCATGACGGTGGACAAGTTGCCGGGTGTTCCCGAGACCGCCTTTGTAAACGATATCAAAGCTGATCTGCACGACGAACAAACCGCCTATGTGGCACTAGACAATCACAAATATGGAGATTACAGTCCGTATCTCTACAAAACCACCAACGGTGGAAAAAAATGGGTTTCAATCACGGAAGGTATTCCAGATGGAACCCTCATTTGGCGTTTGGTGCAAGATCATGTGAATCCCAATCTGTTGTTTTTGGGTACAGAGTACGGTGTTTATGTAAGTGTCGATCAGGGTGCCAAATGGCATAAGTTTTCCAATGGTTTGCCCACCATTTCGGTTCGTGATTTGGCCATTCAGCAGCGCGAAAATGACTTGGTTTTGGCCACCTTTGGACGCAGTTTTTATGTTCTGGATGACTACAGCCCTTTACGAGATATAAACCCAAATAGTGTGACGGAAAATGCATTGCTGTTTGAACCACGCAAAGCACTCCAGTACAATCCCATTCGAGGAGGTACTTCTAGCCAAGGAGCATCTTTTTATACAGCTGAAAATCCCGATTATGGGGCTCTTTTCACTTATTATATCAAAGAGGGTCACAAATCTATCAAAGCCCAAAGGCAGAAAAAGGAAAAGAATATCAAAGATGGTGACATCACATTCCCAGGTTGGGAGGCCTTGGATGCGGAAATGGCTGAGTCCAAAGCAGAGGCGCTTTTGGTCGTCTCAGATATGGCGGGCAATGTGGTAGATCGCATCACAGCACCCCTCAAAAAAGGAATTCATCGGGTGAGTTGGGATCTTAAAAAACCTTACACCACGATTGTTGACCCGGACTCTAAGCGAGAAAACATCAACGCATGGCGCCTGCACGTTGCACCCGGCACCTATCAAGTGGCCTTGTACCAAAGAGTAGGAGGTGTGGTTACTCCATTGGCTGATGCCAAAAGTTTTGAAGTCGAGCGCATTCGAGAAAATATTTTGGACAATCCTTTGAGTAATCAAAGAGAAACATATGTTCAGCAACTTTTGGATTTGAATAAGTCTGTGGATTTGGCGGAACATTATTTTGAAAAAGCCGCTAAGCGTGTTGCCAAACTCGAAAAAGCACTCAGGTTTACCGAAACTAACAAAGAGTCACTAACCGCAGAGGTATACAAATTGCGAGATGAAAAAATTGCAATCAAAAATGCACTAGAGGGCAGTCCTGCCAAGGCTGAAGTGGGGGAAAAAGAACAACCCACCCTGCAGTACAGACTTTATTTCGCTGCCAACGGCTTGATGGGAAACTCGTATGGCCCAACGACTTTGCATATGGAAAGTTTTGCCATGGCCTCACAGCTTTTTGATGAATTGGAACCTCGAATAGATCGATTTGTACAGCAAGTAGATCAGTTGGCTAAAAAGCTAGAAACTGCAGGTGCGCCCTTTGTGGTGGACTGATTTTCTGTAAATTCATGTAAAAACAATCCGACAACCAAATTGTAGCTCGCAATGCCTGCAGTTTGGTTGTTGGCTTTTAGATACTGGTCATAGGTTTTTTTAAAAAGTGGTTCAAGAGGGTTTTGATAGGAGCTCCAAAACGCTTGTATTTCTTGATAGTTTTTCAGAATACCTGTGTTCATTTGACTTACCGCCTTTTCATATAGCTGCATATCACTATTTCGCAATGCACGCAGACAGTATTGCAACGCCAACGTATGTCCTGCATAACGCATATAGGCATCATCGGCATTCATGGCAACACTGATTCCAACAAAATTGGCCTCTTCTTCAGCCGCATACCCAAGTTGATGGGCGATTTCGTGTGTGGCAGTGGTGAGAATCCGCAATTTGGGTTGTTTGCTGTTGACCTGTGCCTCCAAGGTAAAAGGGTTGAGATATCCGCTGTAACCCATATATGTGAGCGGCATGCTTAACAAGGACGCTTTGATGTTCTGCCTTGGGTAATCGTAAGATTTTTGAATGGAACGAGTAGCTATGTTTAATAGTTTGTCTTGGCTGTAAGGAACCGTTACACCCACTGTAGAATCTGAAACCAATTGGGTGTGAATCAGATTGCTTTTGTTTATCAAATTTTGGGTAAGGTTATTTAGCTCCTCAACAGAGTAGTTGGTTTTAAGATTCCATTTTTTAGAAAGAGAGGTGCGGTGGTAATGCAAACCCCATTGGATGTGAAACACCAATAGTATTATGCTGAGAATGCCTAAAGCACGCACGAATCTTTTCCAACGAAAACATTTGGGCAAATGTTTCAGCTCAAACAGTAAATAAAGGATGGCGACGATGTAAAAAATATCACCAACAGAAAAAGGAACCCATGCGGTTAATGCCAAGGTAAATGGGCTTAACCATTTGTAGAGGCCGTTGGCGTACCAAGTGTCTATCCAAGTGCTGTTTTCGGCTACCCACTGCAGGAAGAACCATAGTGGAATCAATAAAAAGGCGAAAAACCGAAAAGTTTTCACTCTTGGGTAGAGACAATCTCGACCTCAAAAATCAGGTTGGACATCGGAGGAATGCCACGATTTCCACTTTCTCCATAAGCCAAGTCATAAGGCAAGTACAATGTGGCTTTGTCACCGACCTTAAGAAGTCTCAGTCCTTCTTTAAAGCCTTCAATCATACGGGCTTCGGGTCCTACTTGGGCTGGTATGGGCTGGTAGGGTCTTTTCGGATTTACCATATTGTAGGCTTCCGCAACAGATTTGATACTGGTGTCCAATAGACTGCCATCCTCAAAGTAGACTGCATAGTGGGTATTGATGGTTTTGTCTTCACTGACAGCTTCTCCTGAGCCTGCTTCTGTGATCACATATCCAAGACCACTTTCTGTAAACTGTGCTTGTTCTTTCAGTTTGGTCAAGGCATCAGCTTTGTCATTTTTTACTTTGTCTTTTTCGGCAAAATAATTATCAAAAACTGCAGGGGCGTCAAAGGTTCTTGCGGCTTTTCCTTTGCGAACGATTTTTACACTTATGATGGTGTCGTTTTGTGCAATGGAATCTACCACTTCCTGACCACTGACAACCTTACCAAAAACCGTATGCCCTCCGTTGAGCCAAGGGGTCTCTTTGTGTGTGATAAAAAACTGACTTCCATTGGTAGCCGGTCCGCTGTTGGCCATGGACAACACGCCTGGGCCATCGTGTTTTAGAGTTTCTACAAACTCATCGTCAAAGGCGTAGCCAGGACCTCCAGAGCCCGTTCCCAACGGATCGCCTCCCTGAATCATAAAATCTTTAATCACTCGATGGAACTTCAGGCCATCGTAGTATGGTTTCCCACTGTAGGCTTCATCAACTTGGTTGTTGGTTCCTTCACTAAGTGAAACAAAATTGGCAACGGTAATAGGGGTTTGCTCAAATCTAAGTTCAAGAAAGATTTCTCCTTTGTTGGTGTTGATATTGGCATAAAGTCCATCTTCGAGCTTGTTGTCACAGGCGCTTACTGTTAGAATTAAGATGGCGATAAGTAGATGTATTGATTTCATCATGGGTTGTTTTTTTGAGAGTTTAAAGTTATAAAAATACGGGCAACCAACGGGGCGTTGGGTGGAATTAATTCTCCGTCACCC
Organism: Flavobacteriaceae bacterium; assembly: GCA_964229545.1. Lineage (GTDB taxonomy): Bacteria > Bacteroidota > Bacteroidia > Flavobacteriales > Flavobacteriaceae > UBA724. Next base: position 4,373 of record CAXRDP010000050.1, read on the forward strand.
GTGGCGCCAAAAGCAAGGGCAGAAGGCATAGCGACGGTGGCTTCTAAACCCACTGGAATTTCTTTCATCACTTGCAGAATTCCCGATGGAACATACTGGTTTGTCAATGGGTTTTCTATACGTGTGGGCTCGTAATAGGGTGTGCCGTCCAACCGCAACATGTTCAAGTAGAGCGTGGGTAATGAAGTTGAATCGATAAAGATTTGTGCTACATCGCTTTGGGCATGGGAATACCATACTCCATAGGAAGTTTGGGTGTAAGACATGTTCTGTCGTGCTACCCAGTTTTCCAGCACTTCGGTTTCATAAGCCAGTTGTGCCCGATTTTTCGACACGGAGTCTTCAACCCTCGAACTTACAGATGTATTCACGGGTCTTCTTGCTTCTTGCTGTGTACAAGCGTGCAGTGTAAGGAGAAGTGTTACTACGAGTAGGCGTTTTGTAAATCTTCCCGGCATTGGTCGAGTTTTTGAAGCAAATGGTTGACAGTTTCTTCGAGAGTCATTTCTGAACGGCCTCCTGCTGCGTTGTGATGTCCGCCGCCGTTAAAATGGGCCCTGGCAAAGTCATTGACTGAAAATGCACCTTTGGAGCGAAATGACATTTTGATATACCCTTCTTTTTTGTTTTCAATCATGATGACTGCAAGCACAGATCCGTCTATGGACAGTCCGTAATTGACAAAACCCTCGGTATCTCCTTTTTGGTAATCGCACGATAGGAGTTCTTCAGAACTGAGTGTAATATAAGCGGTTCTAAGCGATTCATCATAGTGTAAGTTATTCAAGGCAATTCCCAATAGCTGAAGTCTGCCTAGGCTGGCGGTGTCTTTGATTTTATCGGCAATGTCACTGTGGTTGGCGCCATTCTCAATCAAATCCGCAACTGCTCTGTGGGTTGTAGGGGTAACAGAGGGAAAACGAAAAGACCCTGTATCTGTTAATATACCCACATACAAAGCGGTGGCTATGTTTTTGTCTAGAAGATGCGAATAACCCTGAGCTTCAATAATATGATACACCAGCTCACAAGTAGAACCGAGTTCAGGATACGAAAACAACAAATCAGCAAAACCGTCGGGTTCACGGTGGTGATCGATGACTACTTTTTTTCCCTTACATCTCCCTATAAACTCCCCCATGTCCCCAATACGCTGTAAGGTGTTAAAGTCGAGTACAAAAATGGAGTCGGCCTCAGCAAGAAGTTTTTGGGTACTTAGGGTGCTTTCCTCATAAATCAACACCTGGTCACTTCCAGGAATCCACTTTAAGAAATCTGGATATTGATCTGGACTGACAACGGATGTGGTGTGGCCCAATTTGTCTAGCAAATGTTTCCACCCCAAACAACTCCCCATGGCATCTCCGTCGGGACTTTTATGAGGAACAATAACTACCTTTTGGGGGCTTTCCAAAAGCGTTTTTAACTGTAGGCTGTTTTCAATTTTCATCAGGCGCTAAGATACACAATGATTGCATGTGGATAAATTCGTTGCATTTCGTACTTTTGAATGAGCTTATAATCCCATGATATAGACTTCGTGCGCATCAATTTTTTTAAGCAAAGACAAAACCGGCGCTACAACTACACCCCGCGCTATTTTAAAGGAAAAAAAGACCAAAATCCCTATGATTTTGACGCTACTTTTTCCAAGTACCGCGACATGCCCAACTCCAACGACTTTGGAGCCCATTGGCGTGAAGCCAGGGCTTACAGCCGGACGCGAGGAAATAGGGGGTTTAGCAAGTTGTTTTATATAATACTGGCTATATTGGTGTTTTTGGTACTTTATGTGCTTGATTTTGACCTTTCTATTTTTAAACAATAAACATGGCAGATCGCATTGAACTGTTGCCCGATCACGTGGCCAATCAGATAGCAGCCGGAGAAGTGGTGCAGCGACCTGCCTCTGTGGTCAAAGAATTGCTAGAAAACGCCATAGATGCAGGTGCAAAAAACATCAAGCTGATTGTCAAAGATGGTGGCAAAACGCTGATTCAAGTGATAGACGACGGCACGGGGATGAGTGTTTCTGATGCCCGTATGTGTTTTGAGCGACATGCTACCTCAAAAATTAGAAAAGCAGAGGATCTTTTTGAGCTTTCCACCAAGGGTTTTAGAGGTGAAGCCTTGGCCAGTATCGCTGCGATTGCTCAGGTGCGGTTGAGAACCAAAACACAAGAAAATAGTTTGGGTACTGAAATTTCTATCGAAGGGTCCGAGGTTCAAGATCAGCAAGCCGTAGCTACAGACAAAGGTTGTTCTATTGCCGTTAAAAATTTGTTTTATAACATCCCTGCTCGACGCAATTTCCTCAAATCTGATGCGGTTGAACTGCGTCATATAATTGATGAATTCCAACGTGTGGTGTTGGTTCACTGTGAATTAGGGTTTGGTTTTTATAATAATGACACTCTGTTGTTCCAGTTGGAGCCCACCAATATGCGCCAACGTATTGTTCAGGTTTTTGGTAAAAACACCAATGAAAAATTGGTTCCTGTTAATGAAACAACTGAGGTGGTTCAACTACGCGGGTTTGTCTACAAACCTGAATTTGCTAAAAAATCCAGACAACAACAGTTTTTCTTTGTCAATAGCCGTTTTGTCAAAAGCCCCTATATGCATCATGCGGTCTTGAGCGCTTTTGAAGGCCTGTTGGCCCCCAATATGCAACCCGGATATATATTGTATTTAGATGTCCCCCCGCAAACAATTGACATCAACATACATCCTACAAAAACCGAGGTTAAGTTTGAGGATGATCACACTCTATACGCCATTTTGCGCGCTGCACTCAAACACAGTTTGGGGCAGTTTAGCATTGCACCGAGCTTGGATTTTGAACACAGCCAAGAACTGGAGGTTCCTGTAGGAGCGCCACCTCCCTCACAAGCACCTCGAGTTGAAGTTGACAGCACTTTCAACCCTTTTGAAAACCAATCCAAAGCCAAACAAAGTTGGACTGCCCTGTACGAGGGCCTGGAAGATGTGTCTATTCCCACACCTTCTGCTTCTCTTTTTGACAATGATGTGACACACCACCAAGCGCCCGCTTTTCAATTCCGTAACAAATACATTGTTTCGACCACCAAATCGGGGATGCTGATTGTGCATCAAGGACGTGCGCACAGGCGGGTGTTGTATGAGCGTCTTTTGCAACAAGTCGACGCACGTAGTGTTCCTGCGCAAATTCTTGCTTTTCCTGTGCAAATTCCAATGAATCAAGCTTCTTTGGCTTTGTTTTTGCCTCATCAAAAAGATTTAGAGTTGATGGGTTTTTCTTTTGGCAAATTAGAGGCGGATGCTGTTGAAGTTACCTCTGTGCATACCAGCATTACCGCCGACCAAATACCTGTTTTTTTGGAAACCTTGTTAGACGATTTACAACATCGACCCCAAACAGGGGCCGATAATATGAAACAATATTTGGCAAAAATATTGTCCAAATTTGGCGCTGTACGTTCGGGTGTTGAGTTGCATACTGCTGCTCAAACAGGTTTGATAGATGATTTGTTTGCATGTCAGACTCCCGACCGCTGTCCTGATGGAACTCCTATCTTTGTCGTTCTTTCTGCGGAGCAGATTGATAAAAAATTTAATGTATGAGGAATTTGCCGGATATCATTAAACAGTTGATCATCATCAATCTGATTTTTTTTGTTGGGTCTATGTTTATCGACAACATCGCCTATGACTTGTTGGCCTTGCATTACCCCAAAAACGATCTTTTTCAACCATGGCAGATTGTAACCCATATGTTTATGCATGGGGATTTTAACCACATACTCTTCAATATGTTTGGTTTGTGGATGTTTGGAGCGCCCTTGGCACAGATGTGGGGTAAAAACAAGTTCCTGTTTTTTTACTTTTCCACGGGTTTGGGTGCTGCTGCACTACAGTTGTTGATGTATCATTATCAGATCGAGGAGATTGTAGCTCAACTCATGCAAGACGGTTATGGTCGTAGCGCTATTTATGATATGCTTGCCAACAACCAAACATTGTTTAATGTAAAAATGGTAGGTGCCTCTGGTGCATTGTATGGGGTTTTGGTAGCTTTTGCCTTCCTTTTTCCCAATGCTGAACTGATGCTTATCTTTTTGCCCATCCCTATAAAGGCAAAATACTTTGTGCCACTTCTTTTGTTGAGTGATTTGTTTTTTGGATTTACTTCGTATTCTATGGGTCCCATAGCACACTTTGCGCATTTGGGCGGTGCAGTGACTGGATTTGCCATGATGTGGTACTGGAAAAAACAACAATTTAGAAACAACCGTTGGGACCTATGACATTCTTTCAACAGCTACAATACAGATACGCACAATTTTCCGTAGTTGAGCGCTTGATCGCGGTCTTGGTTTTGTGTTTTGTTGTGCCCTTTTTGTTACGCACCTTGTTGTTTTTGTTTTCGGTGCCTATGGACAGTGTGTTTTCTTGGTTTCAATTGTCTTCCAGATTGGATTTGTTGCTGACGCGCCCTTGGACCTTGTTGACCTATGGTTTTTTGCATTCGGGATTGGGACATATTTTTTGGAATATGGTATTGCTTTACTTCGCCGGCCGTATGATGATCAATTTGTTCAAGCCACAACTGTTTGTCAACACCTTTTTTATTGGAGTCTTATTCGGTGGCTTGGTCTATGTTTTCGCCTACAATTTTTTCCCTGCATTTTCAGGGCAAACGCCCTATTTGGTAGGCTCGTCAGCAGGCGTGATGGCGGTATTGATTTTTATGTGTAGCTATATGCCGCAACAAGAAATTAGATTGTTTGTATTTAACATCAAACTGATTTATATAGGTTTGTTTTTTGTCATACTCGATCTGATTCAAATTCCTGTTGGCAATGCAGGAGGACATTTGGCGCACTTGGGAGGTGCTTTATGGGGTTATTTATATCAAAAAAACTATACCCAAGACAACGACATAGGCGCTTGGTTTTCAAAGAGCATTGATTTTTTAAAACAATTTATCACACCTAATAAATCGTCTCTTCGAAAAGTTCATAAATCTACCAGAAAAAATTCGAGAAAATCACGCCCTCAATCTGATCAGGCTAAAATCGACGCCATTCTTGACAAAATAAGCAAATCGGGTTATGCCAGCCTCACCAAAGAAGAAAAAGAATATTTGTTTAAAGCGGGCAAGTCTTAACTGTTTGTGCTAAAAAAAGAAAACACACAACCTCCATATTTTCGTTGTTCCACAAAAAATGGTTCCCCTGAAAAATCCAATTGTTCGCCGTGCTCCAAAACAAATAGCCCTTCAGAAGTTAAAAGCAATCTATCTGATATTTTTTCCATCAGTTTTTTGAAAGCCTCTTGGGCTTCCGCATAGGGTGGGTCTGCAAAGATAATGTCATAACTGCCATGACAACTTTCAAGATAGTGCATGCTGTCCGCTTTATATACTTTTATCTCCATGTCCAATTCTTTGGCTGTTTGATTAATGTATCGCACACAAGCATTGTGCTTGTCAACTGAGGTAACATCGTTAGAACCACGAGAGCAAAACTCATAGCTGATACTTCCCGTACCACTATACAAATCGAGAATTCGACAGTCACTAAAATCAAATTTGTGATTCAAAATACTAAAGAGCGCTTCTCTCGCACGGTCAGTGGTGGGGCGTACGGGCAGGTTTTTTGGGATGGCAAGTCTTCTGCCTTTGTGAGTACCGGCTATGATGCGCATGCCGGAGTTTCTAATAGTAAAAAGTGATGCTGGGGGTGAAGCAGTTTTAGGTTTTTATAGTTCAAATTCGTGTTGGGCTGCATGATTTCAGTGTTCCCGTGGTAGTTGTAGAGGAGTTTTTGGAATGCATCATCAGGGGATGTTTTTCCACTGACCCACAAAGTTGACTTGGATAGTTTGTGACTTTTACGCACGGCTAGTGTGTAGTAGAGCAAGTCCTCTTCGTTTGTCCAAGAAAACGCATTGTAAAATATCAAGTTCCCCTTTTTGTAAACCATACAATACCCCAAACCGGTCTCTATATGCAAAACCCAACTGTGTTTTTCTGTCTTTTTATGTTTGGTTGCCATTGCACTAAGCAGTACGGAACTTGCATGGAAATATGAAAACCGACCAAAAGCATCGAGAAGCATGTTGTTTACATTCACAAAGGGGACATATACATTAATCTTATTTAGCGTGTCTAACCTGTCATGGGTGATAAAATCGGTGGGGCGTAGGTCTACATGATGTTTTAGATAGCTTTCCATTTGTGTGCCATCAAACATGGTATCGGGCACAAAAGCCGATAGAGAATTGCTCACACAAACAGAAACTTTTGAAAAATGCTGATCCAATACACCCGCCTCCAAAAGCTTGTTTTTTATGGCTTCATGGAGTTGGTCTGCCGGAAGTTCGTTTTCAAAGTTGTGGTGTTTGAGATCATTGGCTTCTTTTTTGGCAGGGTCATAAATCAAAAAAGAAAGTCCATGCTGATGAATCAGCATGGACAATGCAGGTGCTTTTGCGTTTGTATGATTATTCGTCTTGGGCATCGTATATGGTGGGCCAGTTTCCGCTGGTGCTCACATCGGTCAAGGAACCAATAATGATTTCAGGGCCGTTGACACCATCAACAGAAACCAATTCTTTTTCTTGGGCAAGTAAGTATTGGTCTTGGTCATGCAAAACAATGTCCTTACTTACCTTGGCTTCAAAAACAGGAACGCGATATCCGTTTTTATCCAATATATCTGCTTTCATGCTAAATGTAGCTTCAACGCCTTCAATAGGCACATTCATCATGGTTTTGTATCGGTTAGAATCTCCAAAGAGAGAATCTTTTACAGATGCAAACCCAAGGGTGTCAATTACGACTACTTCGCGCAACATATCAATGCGATACACACGGTCATACTCCATATAGCTGGAGTCTCTTTTTTCTACCAACACATATTGAGCAGAATCCACAAAAGCCACCAAACTTTCAAAGTCTTGGGCATAATACCCATTGACACTTTTGTGAGCTACCTGTGCACTTCCAATGTCTTTCAGGCTAGAAATAACCTTTGCGTAGCGTTCGGTTTTGGTTTGGTTAAATGCAATAGGTCCATTGATAGAGTCATAAATTTTGTAGGAGAAAAATACAATTAGAACCCAAAGGGAAATTTTAATTCCGGTTTTCATGAGAAGTAATTCATTAGAATGCTAACAAAACTACAATTTTTTTTAGATTGACACAGCCAAACCGCGTACTTTTACCATATTGAATCTTCAATGCAACTACTTCAACAAATAATCAAATATTTTCCATATTCACCGACAAAGAGTCAACAGAAGTCGATACAACTTTTTTCGTCTTATCTGACTGCCAAAGATTCTAAGGCCGTGTTTTTGCTCAAAGGATATGCAGGAACAGGAAAAACTACTTTGATAGCCACATGGATGAAGTCTTTGAAGCCATTGGGGTTTAGAATTGTACTCATGGCACCCACAGGAAGAGCCGCCAAAGTGATGTCCACATATGCAGCTACCAAAGCCTATACGATACACAAACGCATTTATTTTGCCCAACAGAACAAGCAAGGGGCTATCAAATTCAAACTACAAAAAAACAAACATCGAAAAACCATTTTTATCGTTGATGAGGCTTCTATGATCGCCGACAACCAACAATACGCCAAGTTGTTTGAAAATGGCTCTTTGCTCAACGACCTCATTGAGTATGTGACAGCCGGAGACGATTGCAAATTGGTGGTGGTTGGCGATACGGCACAGTTGCCCCCTGTAAAGCAAGAATTGAGTCCTGCTTTGGACAAAGTCTTTTTAGAAACTTCCTTTCAATTGGACGTGCACGAGTCTGAGCTGAATGAGGTGGTACGTCAGGCGGCAAATTCCGGCATACTGACCAATGCGACTGCTTTGCGAAAGATCATTCAGTCGGGTGTGCAGTCTTCTTTTTGCTTTGAGGTCACCCATAGTGATGATGTTATTCGAATGATAGACGGCTATGAGATTCAAGGTGCTTTGGAGGACGCTTACAGGGAGGCGGGAAGAACAGAAACCACCATCATAGTTCGTTCAAACAAGAGAGCCAATCTCTATAATCGCCAGATTCGTACCCAAATTATGGGTCTCGAAAATGCATTGTCAGTGGGTGATTTGGTGATGGTCGTCAAAAACAACTATTTCTGGCTATCAACAAATAGTTCAGCTGGGTTTATCGCCAATGGCGATGTGTTGGAGGTTCTGAGAATCAGTGCTTTTAAAGAACTCTACGGCTTTCAGTTTGCCGAAGTCCAAGTGCGGTTGGTAGATTACGATGATCAACCTCCTTTCGATACCGTACTCATATTGGACACTCTGGACTCTGAAACCCACGCACTCACCGCTGAACAATCCCATTCGCTTTACACCCAAGTACGCCAAGACTATGGGCATCTTCCTCAATACAAACAGTATATGGAAGTGAAAAAGAACCCCTTTTTCAATGCCTTGCAAGTTAAGTTTGCCTATGCTGTGACTTGCCACAAAGCACAAGGTGGGCAATGGAAGCGGGTGTTTGTTGAGCAACCTTATTTGCCCGATGGGCCTTCGATAGCCTACTATAGGTGGCTGTACACCGCCATCACAAGAGCTTCTGAAAAACTCTATCTCATTGGGTTTGGGGACGATTATTTTTCCAAAGACTGATTTAATGTACTTTCGCAATATGATTGTAATCGCAGCCATTCCGGCACGTTATCAGGCCAGTCGGTTCCCCGGTAAATTATTGGCTGATTTGAATGGAAAACCTGTAATTCAGCACACCTATGAGGCTGTGTCCGCATCGGGCCTTTTCTCTCAAGTGTTTGTGGTGACTGATAGTGCGCAGATTGAAAATGCAGTACATGGGTTTGGCGGCAATGTAATTCGCAGTACCAAAGAACACGAATGTGGCAGTGACCGCATCGCAGAAGCGGTGGCTGACATGGAGGTAGATGTGGTTGTCAATGTACAAGGAGATGAGCCGTTTATTCACCGAGACAGTTTGTCTAAGTTGATTGAAGTGTTTAATAACGACCTAGAACATCAAGTCGACTTGGCTTCTTTGATGATTCCTATCAAGGATAATTTTGAAAATCCCAATATAGTCAAAGTCATTACAGATCTTCAAAACAGAGCCTTGTATTTCTCTAGAGAGGCCATTCCATTTTTGAGAACAAAAGAAACTGAGGTTTTTTACCACAAACACGTGGGGGTTTATGCTTTTCGTAAAAAAGCCTTGTTGGATTTTTACAACCACCCACCAACTCCTTTGGAAAAAGCTGAAAAAATCGAAGCGATCCGCTACTTGGAGCTTGGCAAAACCATTCAGATGGTTAGCACTTCTTTTGAAGGGGTAGGAATAGATGTTCCGGAAGACTTGGAACGCGCTAAAAAACTACTTTCTTAAACCATGGTGTGGAAAACGTTTTGCACATCGTCGTCTTCTTCAATCATTTCTAAAAGTTTTTCAACTTCTTCGGTTTGAGTCTCAGACAAACTTTTGGTCGTGGTAGGAATGCGATCAAAACCTGAAGACAAAATTTCAATATTGCGATTTTCCAATTCTTTTTGAATAGCTCCAAAACTTTCAAAAGGCCCATAAAGCAAGATGCCATCCTCATCTACAAAAACTTCTTCCACCCCGAAGTCGATAAACTCCAGCTCCAATTCTTCTGCGTCTAAACCTTCGGGGTTGATTCTGAAATTACAAGTGTGGTCAAACATAAATTCTACAGAACCTGAAGTACCCAAATTGCCGTTACATTTGTTAAAATAGCTACGCACATTGGCGACTGTGCGGTTGTTGTTATCGGTTGCGGTTTCTACCAAAATGGCAATGCCGTGAGGACCATACCCCTCAAAAAGAACTTCTTTATAGTCCTCGGTGTTTTTGTCAGAGGCACGTTTGATGGCTCTTTCAATATTGTCTTTGGGCATATTGACTGCCTTGGCGTTTTGGATGACAGCCCTCAGTCGAGAATTGCTTTCCGGATGTGGGCCACCCTCTTTTACAGCCATAACAATGTCTTTGCCAATGCGAGTAAAAGTCTTTGCCATAGCCGACCAACGCTTTAGCTTTCTGGCTTTTCGAAATTCAAATGCACGTCCCATAATTCTGTTTGTACAAAGATAATAAGGTTATAAAAATCAAACCAAAATCAATCTGTGATAGGCGAACCCAAGCAATCAGACAACACTTCCTGAGCGTCAAATTGTAAATATTTAGGTAATTTGTTGTCGCGCTGAAGCATAGCCAAGTAGCGATCGTGGTTTGAAGTATAGACACGTTTCCATATCGGATTTTGATCGCTCAATCCCGATACCAATTTTTCGATAAATTCTTCATGGTGTATCAGGTCTTTACTACCCAAATGAAAAATACCTTTTTTTTTCCTGTTGATAAGATAATGAATCTGTCTGGTCAGTTGTCGATCGCTCGTAACGTTGATAACAGAGTTTGGGTATATTTCGATAGGTATACGCTCAGAGAGTTGAGTCTTGATTTCTTGTACTCGAGGTGACTGGGCTCCAAACACCATAGGAAGCCGCAGAATGGCCCAAAGTTTTTCGGGCATACGCATGATGCGGTTTTCAATTTTGATTTTTAATCGACCGTAAATGCTTTCAGACAAAGTCTTGTCATGTTCGTAGCTGGGGTAATTGGTAAAGGCATCAAATACATTGGCAGATGACAAAAAAAAGAGCTTGATTTTGTGTTTGGTGGCGTATTCAGTCAATATTTCATGAAAAATAACTTGTTCAGCAAAGTCACTCCTCAATGCACTGATTACAATAGTGGGTTTTAGTTGTTTTAGGATGTGTAAGGGAGATTCCTCACGTAGGTCAAAGGGACAATAGCGCTGGTTTTTTTCGAATGCTGTGGCATGACAAAAAGTGCCGTACACATCAAAATAGGGGTGAAGTTCCCTAAACAGTCGATGGCCAATAAAACCACTAGCCCCAAAAATGAGTATGCGTTCCATCAGCCTCTGTAAAAAGGGAGTGATGCTGTGGTGGCAGCCAATATTTTGTTTCGAATCTCAATAAAAATTTCTGAGCCCTTATTGCTAAAATTCTTATCCACATACCCCATACCGATGCCTTGCCCCAGAGAAGGAGATTGGGTACCCGATGTCACATGACCTATCTGATTGCCCTTGGCGTCTAAAATGCGGTAATCCTTTCGGGGAATTCCTCTTTCGTTTAAGACAAAACCTACTCTCTTGTGAGTGGTGCCGCTTTCTTTTTGTTCTTGTAGAGACGTGCTATTAACAAAGGATTTGGAAAACTTGGTACACCATCCCAGACCTGCTGCAATGGGTGAGGTTGTGTCGTCAATGTCGTTCCCATACAAACAGTAGCCCATTTCCAAACGCAAGGTATCTCGGGAAGCCAATCCACATGCAGTTACCCCTAGTTCGATAAGTGCTTTCCACAGGGTTTCCAGATGCTCATTTTTGACATAGAGTTCAAACCCACCTGAACCTGTATAGCCCGTGGCAGAAATAAGCACATCGGAAATTTGGCAAACCGTTCCATGCTGAAAATGATAAAAAGGAATCGCATCGACATCGACTTGTGTGAGTTGTTGGAGTATGGCACTGGCTCTCGGCCCCTGAAGGGCTAACAAGCCCATAGTTTCTGAAGCGTTTTCTAAGGATGCCCCAAAAGTCAAGTTGTTGGTTACCAGCCAGTTCCAGTCTTTGGATATATTGGCACCATTGACAACCATCATATATTCTGCTTCACCGAGTTTGTAAACAATCAGGTCATCCACAATACCTCCTTTGTTATTGGGCATATAGCCATACTGCGCTTGACCGATTTCTAAGACGGAAAGGTCATTACTAAAAATGTTCTGTAGAAAAGAAAGTGCTTGAGATCCACGGACAAAAAACTCACCCATATGAGATACATCAAAAACACCCACTTCTTGGCGTACTGCCAGATGCTCTTTTAACACGCCTTCATATTGAACTGGCATATCAAATCCGGCAAAAGGAACCATTTTGGCACCTATTGCTAAGTGTTGATTGTAAAGCGGTGTTTTTTTCATTTGGGCTTTTTTCAAAAATAGTGGGAATTTGTGTATTTTAGACCAAATCAGAAAAATGTTGCGAACATCTTTATTGTTGTTTTTCACAGTTGCGATGACGCATGCACAGATTCCAGATGAAGGTTTTTTAGGTGCTGAATTTCACCGCGAACGACGCCAGCAACTTATCGACCAATTGCCAGAAAACAGCATGGCAGTTTTATTTTCTGCCCCTATCCGAAACCGCTCGCTTGATGTTAACCACCCTTACCATCAGGATTCCAATTTTTATTATTTAACTGGCTGTAAAGATCCGCATGCTGTTTTGTTGCTATTCAATCAAGCTGTTATGATTGGTGGAAAGGAAGTTCATGAAATATTATTTGTTCCTGAAAGAAATCCTTATTACGAATTATGGGAAGGTGAACAATTGGGGCCTGAACGCGCAGAAAGCGTATTGGGTTTGCAAAAAGCGATTAGCACCAATTGGTTTGAATCTGTATTGGCCACGATGACAGACTTTTCCCATATTCTACACTTTGATTTTTTAAATGATGTAAGGGACAGTCAACGCGATACTTTGGATCTGTATTCACTCATAGAGGTTTTCAAAAATTATATCAGTGTTGATAAATCAAAAAGGAGGAACTCAATTAGCAAAGTTGTTGACACCAAAACACTTCCAAATTTACTGGCTCAAATGCGAGAATTAAAAACTTCCGAAGAGCTGAAAATGATCCAAATGGCTATTGACATTTCTGTTGTGGGACAGATAGAGGTGATGAAAGCCATACACCCAAAAATGTCAGAACGTGAAATCCAAGGAATTCATGAATTTGTATTTCGAAAATACGGAGCCCAACATCAGGGTTATCCCTCTATAGTGGGGGCAGGCAATCACGGTTGTGTGTTGCACTACACGCACAACACAGCCGACGCGGTAGAAGATCAATTGGTGTTGATGGATGTTGGCGCCTCTTACTATGGCTACACAGCCGATATTACAAGAACCATTCCTGCCAACGGTACTTTTACGGACTCCCAAGCCGCTATCTACAATTTGGTATTATCTGCACAGCAAGCTGGAGTAGAAGCCGCTGTTGCTGGAGCTCCTTTTTCTGCGCCGGGTGAAGTGGCAAGAGAAATTATTGAAGACGGTTTGTTGGAATTGGGTATCATTCAAGAGCGAAAAGAAGCCAAGCGCTATTTTCCTCACGGCACATCTCACTATATTGGTTTGGACGTGCATGACCCCGGCTCATATGGCCCCCTAACCCCCAATAGTGTCATCACTGTGGAACCCGGAATTTATATTCCCCAAAACAGTCCCTGTGACTCCAAATGGTGGGGCATAGGGATTCGGATTGAAGATGATATTCTTATTTCAGAAAATGGACCTGTGAACCTCTCAGCAGGAGTGCCCAGAACCATTGATGAAATTGAGGCTATGATAAAACTCCCAAGCGCACTGGATGATTTTATTCTTCCTGAATTACCTTAAGATTTGATGAGCGCTGATTTGAGTTCCTCGTAAGATTTGATAGCTGTTTTTTTAGTCTCTTTGTCTAAAATGTCTTGTATCTGCTTTGGAAGCTCTACTTTTTGTTTGATGGTTTGCTCTACGACATCCATAAATTTGACCGGGTGTGCCGTCTCCAAAAACACCCCTTGAACGTCAGCATGGTCATCCAAATATTTTTTTAGTCCTAAATAACCCACTGCCCCATGCGGGTCTGTGACATAATCAAAGTTTTTAAAAACTTCTGTCATGGCACTGCGAGTTTCTTTATCAGTAAAGGCGTAGGCTGTGCAAATGGTTTTGAGTTTGAATAAGTCGTAGTTGAACAGCTTTTGAATGCGATCAAAATTGCTTGGATTGCCCACATCCATCGCATTTGAGATAGTTTGTTTTGAAGGTTTGGGTGTAAACACCCCAGCATCCATATAACGTGGAAATGTGTCATTGATGTTGGTACTCGCAACAAAGTGTGCAATGGGTAACCCTAATTTATGAGCTATTAATCCTGCACACAAATTGCCAAAATTTCCACTCGGAACGGAAAACACAAAAGGTGCAGAGGTGCGCTTTTTCATCAAATCTTGAACCGCAAAAAAGTAATAAAATGCCTGTGGCAACCAGCGCGCCACATTGATAGAATTGGCGGAAGTTAGGTTTCTATGTGCCTTTAAAGTCTCATCGAGGAAAGCTGTTTTGACCATGTCTTGGCAGTCATCAAAAGTGCCTTCTACTTCGATAGCGGTAATGTTATCGCCTTGGGTAGTAAGTTGCAATTCTTGAATCGCACTTACTTTTTCTTTGGGAAACAGAATGATGACTTCCACACCTGGAATACCGTAGAAGCCACTGGCGACCGCACCTCCAGTATCTCCAGAAGTGGCCACCAAAACGGTTACCTTTTCTTCACTTGATTTGTTAAAATATCCTAAACAACGTGCCATAAAACGCCCCCCTACATCTTTGAATGCCATAGTGGGGCCATGAAACAATTCTAGGGTTGCTATATTGTCATTCAAGTGAACCAAAGGAAAATCAAAACAAAGGGTTTCAGCTACAATTCGCTTGAGATCTGATTCGGGAATTTCATCACCTACAAACTGCGAGATAACCTCAAGAGCAATTTCTTCCTTCGACATTTTTAAAAACCCATCCCAAAAAGAATCGGGTAGGGGTTCGATGTTTTCAGGAAAAAAAAGTCCTCTGTCGGGTGCAAGTCCCAAACGAACTGCTTTTTCAAAGTTTACAGGAGGTGTGTTGTTGTTTAGGCTAATAAACTTCATGCGTTATTTGAATCTAAAAATTGAACGCCGTTAGGATTGATGGGGCAGACATGAACTTCGTAGGGCACCCCAATTTTGTTATAAACTTCTGCCATGGACTTACCCACTTGATTTGCTTTTGTCATTCCACGCGAAAGGGCAAATACGGATGGGCCAGAACCTGAAATACCACAGCCCAAAGCCCCGGCATTTTTGGCGTTTTCTTTGAGTTGATCAAAACCGGGAATAAGCATAGCGCGTGCAGGTTCCACTATCTCGTCCACTAATGACCGGCTTATTAAATCATAATCTTCTCGATACAAGCCGCTTACCAATGCGCCTACATTGGCCCACTGGTTAATGGCTTTTTTTAGCGGGATTTTGTTGTGTAATACGGCACGAGCGTCAGCCGTTTTGACCTCTATTTCGGGATGTATGACCGTTGCTGCCAGTTCTAAGGGAGAATTAAGAGGGATGACATCTAGGGGATCTGTCGATCTCACCAAAGTAAAACCACCCATGATCACAGGAGCCACGTTGTCTGCATGTGCACTTCCGCAAGCCAATCGCTCTCCTTCCATGGCAAAAGAGATGAGTTCTAGGGGAGTAAAAGGTTCTCCTAATAGTTTGTTGATTCCAACTACAACACCTGCAGCACTAGCTGCTGAGCTACCAATCCCGCTACCAGCTTTGATGCGCTTATCGATTTGGAGTTCGAAACCAACAGACTCTTTGTAAGCGTCTAAAAGTGCTAATGCAGCAACACCTGCTACATTTTTTTCGGTTTGTAATGGCAAATTCTGCCCTTTGATTTCTGTAATTCTGAATCCGGGGGCATCTGATTTTTGAAGGTGCATCAGGTCGCCTACATTATCAAGGCATAGGCCCAGCACGTCGAAACCACAAGAAATATTGGCAATACTAGCCGGTGCAAAAAGAGAGATGCGATCCATGATTATTGTTTTCCGATGCGAATGATGTCTGCAAATATTCCAGACGCTGTTACTTCGGCACCAGCACCAGCCCCTTTGACAATAAGAGGTTGATTTTTGTAACGGTCTGTGTAAAACAGGACAATGTTATCGCTCCCTTCTAAATTGTAAAAATCATGACCCTCGGGAATTTCCTTGAGCCCCACTTTGGCTTTGCCATCAACAAGCTCGGCTACGTATTTCAGGCGTGCATTGTTCTTTTTGGCAGAATGATATAGGGATTCAAAATGATCGCTGTGAGTATCTAGTGATTCCAAAAAGGCTTCGTTGTCCTTTGTGTCCAAACAGGCTTTTGGCAAAAAAGATTGGTTTTCAATATCGGTTAGTTCTAATGACAACCCACTTTCACGAGCCAAAATCAATATTTTTCGGGCGACGTCAATTCCGCTTAAATCAATTTTGGGGTCAGGTTCTGTAAAGCCGGCCTCCATCGCACGTTCCACTACTTTTCTAAACGTAGTTTGGTCGTTAAACTCATTGAAAACAAAGTTTAAACTCCCAGACAGAACTGCTTGAATGGTGTTTACAGTATCCCCCGACGCGACGAGGTTGTTTAAGGTGTCAATGACAGGCAGTCCAGCTCCCACATTGGTTTCAAACAAGTAGGGTGCATTGAATTTACGTGCTAAGTGCTTGAGTTTTTGGTAGTGGCTCAGTTCATCTGCCGCCGCAATTTTGTTACATGTAACTACAGAGATATTGTTTTCCAGATAACGGGCATAGGTATGTGCAATGTGCGCGTTGGCTGTGTTGTCCACAAAAATGGAGTTGCGCAAATTGAATTCCTTAGCGGTTTGATAGAACACATCTGTGTTTGCTTTCACTCCTTTTTGTAGAGTATCCGCCCAGTTGTTCAGATCAATACCACTGGCATCTGTTACCATGGTTCTCGAATTGGAAAGACCCACTACTCTGATATTGAGTTTCAAATTATCACGTAGGTATTTTTTTTGTTTGAGTAGTTGTTCAAGCAACTTGCTACCCACGTTTCCTACTCCTGTAATGAACAAATTGATCTGTTTGATTTGTTCTTCAAAAAAGGCCTCATGAAGGGTGTTTAATGCCTTTTTTGTGTGGATTTTATCAATAACAGCGGTAATGTTTTTTTCAGAAGCTCCTTGAGCGATGGCTTTTACATTCACATTGTTTCTACCAAGTGCACTAAACATTTTTCCGCTAATACCCTGGTGGCTTTTCATTTTTTCACCTACCAAAGCAATAATAGATAAGTCTTCTTCTACGATTATCGGATTAATCTTATGGTTTTCGATTTCGTAAGCAAATGCCTCTTCAATCTTTTCTTTTGCAAAACCAGCACTAGCAGTGTCTATACCCAAGCAAATGGAATGTTCAGAAGATGCTTGGGTAATCATCACCACATTGATCTGGTGTTGAGCCAACACAGAAAGTAGTTTTTTGGAATAGCCCGGGATGCCAATCATACCGCTACCTTCAAGCGTTAGCAATGCAATATTGTCTATGTGGCTGATCCCACGAACGGCACCCCCATTTCCTTTGCTTTGAATAGAAATTAGGGTACCCTCTTCCTCTGGTTTAAAAGTATTTTTTACAAGCACGGGTATTTCCAATACAGTTACTGGTTGAAGCGTAGGCGGGTAGATGACTTTTGCGCCAAAATGTGAAAGCTCCATGGCTTCTTGATAGGAAATGTTGTGAATGGTACGCGCCTGCTTGACAAATTTTGGGTGCGCTGTATAAATACCACTTACGTCACTCCATATTTCAAGTCGGTCTGCCTTTAAAGCACATGCTATAAGAGCTGCTGTCAAATCAGAACCTCCGCGACCCAAGGTAGTGGGAATGCCATTGGCATCTTGAGCAACAAACCCAGGCACAATGGTGATGTCTTCTTCAGATTTTGAGAAATAATCTTCGATAGCCGCATATGTTTTTACATAATCAACATTGTTGGGATGGGCATTGTTTGAGGTGAAAATAAAATCACGTGCATTTTTTTGGGCCACATCAAGACCGCGACTGCTCGCAGCTTTGGCGATGATAAAGTAGGAGAGGAGTTCCCCAAACCCTAACATATGATCCAATGTTTTTGGAGAAAGCTCTCTCAACAAGTACACACCTTCATGCAAAGTGCTCAGTGCATTGATTTGTTGTTTCACACGACTCAACACACTGCTTTGGGATTGTACAGGTATCAGCGCTTTGGTCGTATTGATGTGACGCTCTTCGATTCGATCAATAATTTTTTGATAACCCAAATCTCCTTGAGCGGCCAATTGGGCAGCCTCTTGGATGGCATTGGTGACACCCCCAAAAGCGGAAACCACGATGACTTGTTTGGTATTGTTAGATTGGATGATATCCAACACTTGCTCAATTGATGTGTGGTCTGCTACAGAAGTTCCTCCAAATTTTGCTACGATCATGATTCTATGTTTTCCCCAAGAACAACAACCATATGCATGGCTTTGTTTGCTTAGGTTACGTAATCTGCAAAAATATCATTTTTACGCAAGTGTAAGGGTCTTTTCATTGAATTTCATTTTTCTTATTTTTTTGTTACATAATTTTGATTTTTTTTAAGAAAAACAATTTATCAAGCATGTTTTGTGTCAAATCCTAAATCCAAGGGGAGTTGAATATTTAAAATTCATTTAACTAATAAAAATCGGCAGAAAATATGTGTTCATACTTTTGGAGTTAATGGGGTTTGTTTGCGATTTTTATGCAAAATTTCTATCATGCTCCAAACCATACATCAAGCCCTACAAAATATACATGTCAAAGGTTTTTTAGACCTTCCAGTTCCTGACAGCAAACACCTTTTGTCAGAAATAGAACGTTTAAAAAAAGATCGCAATGCTGTAATATTGGCACACTACTACCAGTCACCGGAAATTCAAGATATCGCTGACTTTTTGGGGGATAGTCTTTATTTGGCTCGTGCGGCCAGTTCGGTATCTTCGGACATGATTGTTTTTGCAGGTGTTCATTTTATGGCAGAAACGGCAAAAATTATCAATCCCTCCAAAAAAGTGGTTTTACCTGATTTGCACGCAGGCTGCTCTTTGGCAGATTCTTGCCCCCCTGATCAATTTAGAGCTTTCAAGGAGCAATATCCCGACGCTGTAGTGGTTTCATATATCAACTGCTCAGCGGAAATCAAAACGATGAGTGATTTGGTATGCACTTCGACCAATGCGGTTCGTGTTATAGAATCTATTCCCGCTGATAAAGAAATCATTTTTGCACCCGATAAGAATCTTGGAAAATATTTAATCAAAAAAACCAATCGCCCTATGATTTTGTGGGAAGGTTCTTGTGTGGTTCATGAAGCCTTTTCTTTTGATAAAATTCTTGCACTAATCAAAGAACACCCAAATGCCAAATGCATAGCTCACCCCGAGAGTGAGTCTCAGATTCTGGATTTTGCGCATTTTATTGGAAGTACTTCGGCCCTGTTGCGTTATGTTCAAGAGGATGATGCTGAGGCTTATATTGTAGCTACGGAAGCGGGTATCCTACATGAAATGCAGAAAAAGGCGCCCCACAAAATTTTTATTCCTGCCCCTGTAGAGGACGATACTTGTGCTTGTAGTGAATGTGCTTTTATGAAACTTAATACTTTGGAAAAATTGTATTTGTGCATGGAGCATCAGGCGCCGGAAATTGTCCTTCCTAAACAAATCATGGACGATGCCATTCTGCCTATCCAACGCATGCTAAGTCTAGGGTGATGCAGTTAGAAACCGATTTGCTTATTGTGGGTACAGGAATTGCCGGAATCTCATGTGCACTTCACCATGCACAAGCTCATCCAAGCCAAAAAATCACACTAATATCCAAACGCAATATTTTTGAAACCAATACGCGCTACGCTCAAGGAGGCATTGCGGTTGTTACAGATTTTTTAAAAGATTCGTTTTCTAAACACAAACAAGATACCCTTCGAGCGGGTGATGGACTCTGCGATCCCTATGTGGTTGACTTTGTTGTTAAAGAAGGGCCGCAGCGATTGGAAGAGTTGTTAGCGTGGGGTGTTTCTTTTGACCAGCATAAAGACGGTTTTCATTTGGGTAAAGAAGGAGGGCATAGCACTTCCAGAATTGTCCACTACAAAGACCGTTCAGGATATCAAATTCAAGAAGGACTCATCAGGCGCATGCAGGCTTTATTAAACATAGAAGTTCTTGAATATCACAGTTTGGTTGATTTGATTACAGACCATCATTTGGACAAAAAACACTTTGGTCGTTGTTATGGAGCCTACGTGATTAATATCAATAATAATGAAGTGACACGTATTGCTTCCAAAGCTACCGTCTTGTCAACCGGAGGTGCCGGACAACTCTATGCACATACGACTAACCCGGAGGGGGCCACAGGCGACGGACTCGGAGCGGCTTACCGAGCCCGTGTGGCTATCAAACACCTTCAGTTTGTGCAATTTCACCCCACAGCCCTCTATCCAAAAATTGACAACAATACCTTTTTGATATCTGAAGCGGTTCGAGGTGCCGGTGCCGTGTTGAAAAACAGTGAAGGAGTTGCTTTTATGAAATCGTATGATTCGAGAGGGGAATTGGCTTCCAGAGATATAGTGGCACGCGCCATAGATACAGAACTCAAAAAACAGGCTTCAGATTGGGTATGGCTTGATTGTACAAGCATCCCCGAAGCAGTCATGAAAAAGGAATTTCCGACCATTTTGGAAAGTTGTAGGTCTGTAGGAATTGACCCTTTGGTAGCGCCCATTCCTGTCGTTCCGGCAGCTCACTATTTTTGCGGAGGCATTGCCGTTGATCAATACGGACGCACCGACCTCAGGGGTTTGTATGCGATTGGAGAGTGTAGCTATACGGGCTTGCATGGCGCCAATCGATTGGCTTCAAACTCCTTACTTGAGGCTTTGGTTTATGCCAAAAGAGCCGCTTCACAACTTGCTAAAGAAATCAAACAAATTCCATTTGATAAAACTTTTTTAAAACTCATACCGCTTTGGAAAGGAGATGGTTATGTTTCTACCAAACAGACTGATAACTTAGAACGCATAAAGAAACAGCTTCAGCAAACCATGAGCCAATACGTGGGTATCGTCCGTTCTCCTAAAGGATTGCAATATGCGCATAAAGATATGCAAACACTGTTTGAACAAATCAACACCATGTATAACAACGAATCGCTCTCACTCCAACTCAGCACCCTGCGCAATATGATAGCGGTTGCCTATCTGCTTATCGATCAGGCGCAAAATTTTAAACAAAACAAAGGCACCCATTACATTAGGAATGAAAACTAAAATTTTTTCGAATCAATACAGAGAGCAACTCAACACCTTTATCACTCATGCTCTATCTGAGGACATAGGCCTGGCTGATCATTCTACGCTTTCCACCATAGCCCCCGACACCCGTGGTTCGGCCCAATTATGGGTCAAAGCGGATGGGGTGTTGGCAGGCATGGAACTGGCTCAAATGATTTTTTATGCGTTAGACAAACAGATGGCTTTTGATGTCCTTGTTGACGATGGAGATTTGGTGTCTTCCGGTACACTTGCTTGTACGGTAACTGGCTCAGTCCATGCTTTACTTTCTGGAGAGAGGGTGGTGCTTAACTGTATGCAACGTATGAGTGGCATCGCAACGCTAACACGATCTTTTCATGAAAAGATTGCACATACTTCGTGCAGGGTGTTAGACACCAGAAAGACGACTCCGAATTTTAGAATTCCCGAAAAGTGGGCAGTTCATATAGGGGGAGGAGTCAACCACCGTTTTGGACTTTATGATGCCGTTATGATCAAAGACAATCATATTGATTTCAAGGGGAGTATAGGGGCAGCGGTAAATAGTTGTAAAGCTTATTTACATCAAAATCAGCTTTCGTTACCGCTTATTGTGGAGACCCGAAACATAGATGAAGTTCAACAATGTGTGGCTGTTGGCGGTATGGATCGCATTTTGCTTGACAATATGACGCCACTTCAAGTCAAAGAAGCGCTGGCCGTCATACCCGAGTCTATTGCTACTGAAGCCTCAGGAAATATTCATATCGATAATGTGGTACAGTATGCAGAAACAGGTGTAGATTTTGTTTCTGTGGGTGCGATAACACACTCCGCTACCCATCTAGACATGAGCCTCATTTCTGGCTGATGCCAGCTCGGTAATTGCAGTTTTTCTCGATAGATTTTATCATCTTAATGGCAATGTCCTTTTGAGTAGCAGACTCTATACCTTCAAGTCCTGGAGATGAATTTACTTCAAGCACAAGAGGCCCTCTCGAAGATCTTATAATATCCACACCTGCAACTTTGAGCCCCATGGCTTTGGTGGCTTTTATTGCCATTTTACGTTCTTCTGGTGTGGTTTTGACCAAACTTGAAATGCCTCCCAAATGCACATTGGCCCTAAACTCTCCTGGAGGAGCACTCCGTTGCATAGAAGCCACGACTTTGCCGTCAACCACAAAGCAACGTAGGTCTTTGCCATCAGCCTCTTTGATGAATTCCTGCACCAAAATGTTGGCATTAAGGCTTTTGAATGCGTTGATTACACTTTCTGCTGCTTTTTTAGTTTCCGCCAATACAACACCCTTTCCTTGAGTCCCTTCTAGCAATTTCACTATCAAGGGGGAGCCGCCTACCATTTCAATGAGGTCAGAGGTATCTAGAGGTGAACTCGCAAAGCCTGAGGTGGGAATCTGCACACCCTGTCCCAGTAAGAGTTGTAAGGAAAACAATTTGTCTCTTGACTTAATGATTGCATCCGAGTTGTTTAAACAAAACACGCCCATGCTTTCAAAAAGCCGTATCAATGCACAAGCATAAAAGGTTTGGGCTGGGCGTACTCTTGGGATAATCGCATCGAGATTTGAAATACTTTTTCCGCCCCTGTATTGTACTTCGGGACGGTCAGCGTCGAGTTTCATAAAACATTGCCTGATATTGTAAAATTCAATCTGGTGGCCAAGCTGTTCAGCGGCTTCAATGAGTCGGCGATTGCTATACAAATTGGGATTGCTAGCCAACAACCCTATCTTTAAGCCAGACTCGGTCTTATTGGGCTTACTATAATGTTCTTGAATTTGATTTTTGCTTAAGTTTCCGAGAGCAAATTTTTTTTCAGGATCAACTATAAGTTTTCCAGACATGGCCTCACGCCCCAACAACATCCTGTAGCCCATCGCATGTCGGTTGGTCAAAGTAATCTCAATCTCCCATGTTTGGTTTTGAATGGTTAGTGGGGTTTGAATCACAAAACGCTGTTCTCGGGTACCGCTCGAACTTTTTACAATTCTGCGATCTATAACTCGTGCGCTACATTTTATTTTTCTCTTCCCATCGTTTTGAATAGGGAACACATCAAATTCGACCCAAGTTTCTCCGTTTTGCAAATAACTCTTGATGTTTATAGCGTGAAGGCTGGAGGTTTTGGCTCCGCTATCTATGCGGGCATTAATAAATGGAATCTTTAGGGCATTTAAGCCAACCCATTCTTCAGCGCCTACAATAATTTTTTCTGACATTTTTAAAAATTAGAGCGCAAAAGTCGAAAAAAACTTGTTAAGAAATCAACAAATATCAATTAAGATTTTGCAGGATCTTTTTCGTGGTCAATGGTTAATTGAAGACTTTCGCTTTTCCCATCCCAATCGAATGTCAAAAGAGCTCCTTTGGGGATTTTACTTTTGACAATCTCTTCAGCCAAGGCATCTTCGATGTATTTCTGCAAAGCTCGAGCCAAAGGTCTCGCCCCATATTCGGCATCAAACCCTTTGTCATTGAGAAACTGTATGGCTTTTTTCTTGAGCTTAAGCGAAAAACCAAGTTCGTTAATACGATGCTCGAGTTCTTTGAGTTCGATAGTAATGATTTTGGCAATGTCATCTTTTTGTAGGGCATTAAATATGACTACATCATCGATGCGATTCAAAAATTCAGGTGCAAAAGTCTTCTTTAAAGCGTTTTGGATGACACTTTTGGTGTGTTTGTCAGCTTGGGATTTTTGTGCATTTGTTCCAAAACCAACCCCTAAACCAAAGTCTTTCACCTGTCTTGCGCCTATGTTGGATGTCATGATGATGATGGTGTTTCGGAAATCAATCTTCCGGCCTAATGAATCAGTGATAAAACCATCATCCAAAATCTGTAACAACATATTAAACACATCTGGATGCGCTTTTTCAATTTCATCCAAAAGCACAACTGCATAGGGCTTGCGTCGGACCTTTTCAGTCAATTGCCCCCCTTCTTCGTAGCCAACATAGCCCGGAGGTGCGCCTATGAGTCTAGAAATGGCAAATTTTTCCATGTACTCACTCATATCGATTCGAATCAATGAATCGGAGGAATCAAACAACTCTGTAGCAAGTACTTTGGCCAGTTGGGTTTTTCCCACGCCCGTTTGCCCTAAAAAGATAAAGGATCCAATGGGTTTATTAGGGTCTTTGAGACCTGCTCGGTTTCTTTGAATGGCACGTACCACTTTTTGAACTACCTCATTTTGACCGATAATTTTTTGCGCTATCAGTTCCGTCAAATTGGACAATTTGATACCTTCTGATTCTGCCACTCGGTGTACTGGAATTCCGGTCATCATAGAAACAACTTCGGCAATATCTGCCTCGCTGACGGTTTCTCTATTGAGTTTTTGGGTCTCTTGCCATTCTTCTTGCGCGAGTGAAAGCTCTTTTTCGATTCGTTTTTCATCATCTCGAAGTTTGGCAGCCTCTTCATATTTCTGTCTTTTAACAACAGCGTTTTTTTGCTCACGAACTTCTTCCAGCTTTTCCTCAAGTTCCACAATCTCTTTGGGAACATTCATGTTGGTGATGTGTACCCTTGAGCCGGCTTCGTCTAAAGCGTCTATGGCCTTGTCCGGAAGGTATCTGTCGGTCATGTAGCGATGGGTCAGCTTCACACATGCCTCAATCGCATCGTCAGTGTAGTTGACATTGTGGTGAGCAGCATATTTTTCTTTAATATTTTGAAGAATTTCAATGGTTTCTTCTACAGAGGTAGGTTCCACCAATACTTTTTGAAATCTTCTTTCCAGAGCACCATCTTTTTCGATATGCTGTCTGTATTCATCTAAAGTGGTAGCACCGATACATTGAATTTCGCCACGTGCCAATGCAGGCTTAAACATATTAGAGGCATCCAAGCTACCCGTAGCGCCACCTGCGCCCACAATGGTATGGATTTCATCAATAAATAATATGATATCCTCGTTTTTCTCCAATTCGTTCATGACCGCTTTCATGCGCTCTTCGAACTGACCTCGGTATTTGGTACCTGCTACCAAACTGGCAAGGTCCAGTGTGACAACACGTTTGTTGTACAATACGCGGGATACCTTTTTTTGAATGATACGTAAAGCAAGGCCTTCTGCTATGGCAGATTTGCCAACACCAGGTTCTCCAATCAGAAGGGGGTTGTTTTTCTTCCTGCGACTTAAAATTTGAGACACGCGCTCAATCTCTTTTGCTCTCCCGATAACAGGGTCTAATTTGCCTGTCGTAGCTAAAGCGGTCAAATCCCGACCAAAATTGTCTAAAACAGGCGTAGATGATTTTTTGGATGTTTTGCTTTCAGAAGCGGAAGTGAAAGGATTTTGTTTTTTTGGAGTGCTTTCTTCTTCATGTTCTTCTGGGTAGGCATCTGCAGCGGGCATGTCTAGAAAGTCACCATCATCTTCAGATGACAGCAATTTGAATTGATCTTTCACAGTCTCATAATCCACTTGCAACTTGTGAAGCAATTTGGTGGTGGGATCATTTTCATTTCTCAAAATACATAACAACAGATGTGCAGTATTGATAGATGGATTTTGAAAAAGCTTGGCTTCCAAAAAAGTTGTTTTGAGTGCTCTTTCTGCTTGTCGGGTTAGGTGTAAGTTCTTTTTGTGGTTGGGTACTTGTTCGTTAGACGGATTGGCTGGACTTAAGATTTCTACTTTTCTGCGTAGGTAATCCAAGTCAATTTCCAATGTGGAAAGAATGGAAATAGCTTTGCCACTCCCATCACGAAGGATGCCTAGCATTAGGTGTTCTGTTCCGATAAAATCATGTCCAAGCCGTAAAGCTTCTTCCTTACTGTAGCTAATTACGTCTTTAACCCGAGGTGAAAAGTTATCATCCATAAGAAAACCGTTTAAAAGTCTTGTTTCAAAAACCGAACCATTCTATGGCTAATAGACAAAAAAATAACAGAAAATACAAGTTTTAAGTTGTTAAAAATTCCTTCTTTTTTTTGTGAAATATGTTAATAAGTATGTACAAAAAGATCCGTCCTCAATGCTCCATTTACTTCTTATTTAAGTAAATTAGCAACACTTAAAAAACAAATAGAATTCATTAGATGGCTACGGAAGATAAGTTGATCCCTATCAACATAGAGGATGAGATGAAGTCGGCATATATCGACTACTCGATGTCTGTCATAGTGTCACGTGCACTACCTGATGTTCGTGACGGAATGAAACCTGTTCATAGAAGGGTTTTGTATGGAATGCATGAGTTGGGAGTTCGTTCCAGCAGTTCATATAAAAAATCAGCACGTATTGTAGGTGAAGTATTGGGAAAATACCACCCACACGGAGACAGTTCTGTGTATGACACCATGGTGCGAATGGCTCAATCTTGGAGTTTGCGCTATATGATGGTTGATGGACAGGGAAACTTTGGTTCAGTTGACGGAGACAGTCCTGCGGCGATGCGATATACAGAAGCACGTATGCAAAAAATTTCCGAGGATATGTTGGCGGATATTGATAAGGACACGGTCGATCATCAACTCAACTTTGATGACACCCTCAAAGAGCCCAAAGTACTTCCCACGCGCGTCCCCAACTTGTTGATCAACGGTGCCTCTGGAATTGCAGTGGGTATGGCTACCAATATGCCCCCTCACAACCTTCGTGAAGTGTCTTCGGGGATTGTGGCACAAATTGACAACCCGGATATTACCATAGAGGAGCTGATGCAGCATGTTAAAGCACCCGATTTCCCAACGGGTGGTACTATTTATGGCTATGAAGGTGTCCAGGAAGCTTTTCACACAGGAAGAGGTCGTGTTGTATTGCGTGCCAAAGCTGATATACAAGAAGTAGATGGACGCGAGTGCATTATTGTAACCGAAATCCCTTATCAGGTCAATAAAGCTGAAATGATTCGCAAAACGGCCGAGTTGGTCAACGACAAAAAGATTGAGGGGATTTCCAATATCCGTGATGAGTCCGATCGTAAGGGTATGCGGGTTGTGTATATTCTTAAGAGAGATGCAGTTCCCAATATTGTGTTGAACATGCTCTACAAATACACGGCACTCCAATCTTCTTTTAGTGTGAACAATATTGCCCTTGTCAACGGAAGGCCCGAGCTATTAAATCTAAAACAGCTTATTGGTCATTTTATTGACCACAGACACGATGTGGTGGTACGCCGCACTCAATATGAGTTGAAAAAGGCCGAAGAACGCGCTCATATATTAGAAGGTTTAATCATTGCTTCAGATAACATTGATGAAGTTATTGCATTGATTAAAGCTTCTTCCAATGCAGATGAGGCCAGACAAAAACTCATCGATCGTTTTAAGTTGACAGATGTTCAAGCCAAAGCCATTGTCGAGATGCGCTTGCGCCAACTCACCGGACTAGAGCAAGATAAATTGAGGTCAGAATACGATGAGTTGTTGAAGACCATTGATGATCTCAAAGATATTTTGGCCAACAAAGAGCGCCGTATGAATATCATCAAAACAGAGACTGCTGAGGTGGCAGAAAAGTACGGAGATGACCGCAGGTCTGAAATCAATTATGCAGGTGGCTCTTTCCGTATTGAGGATATGATTCCAGATGAGAAAGTAGTGATCACTATTTCTCATGCAGGTTATATCAAGCGTACACCTTTAGCCGAGTACAAAACGCAAAACCGTGGGGGTGTGGGGCAAAAAGCCTCTACCACCCGAAACGAGGATTTCTTGGAGCACCTCTTTGTGGGGACCAACCACCAATATATGTTGTTCTTTACCCAAAAAGGAAGGTGTTTTGGTTAAGGGTCTATGAGATTCCCGAAGGATCTCGAGCCTCTAAAGGGCGCGCCATACAGAACTTGATCAATATAGAGCAAGATGATATGGTCAAGGCTTTTATTTGTACTCAAGACTTAAAAGACGAAGAATATATCAATAACCACTTTGTTATTATGGCTACCAAAAAAGGTCAAGTTAAAAAGACTTCATTGGAGCAGTATTCTCGTCCGAGATCAAACGGAATCAACGCCATTTCGATTCGTGAAGATGACGAGTTGCTCGAAGCCAAACTGACTACCGGAAAATCTCAGGTGATGTTGGCAGTCAAATCGGGTAAGGCCATACGTTTTGAGGAAAGTAAAACCCGCCCGATGGGTAGAAATGCCTCCGGAGTGCGTGGTATTACATTGGCTCATGACAAAGATGAAGTGATTGGTATGGTAGCTGTCAATGACATGGATTCCGACATCTTGGTTGTTTCAGAAAACGGTTATGGCAAACGTTCGCAACTAGACGATTACCGTATTACCAACCGCGGAGGTAAGGGGGTGAAAACAATTTCTATTACTGAAAAAACTGGAAATCTGGTTGCTATCAAAAATGTATCTGATGCAGATGATTTGATGATTATCAATCGATCTGGAATTGCGATTCGAATGGAAATAGAGTCTTTGCGTGTGATGGGACGTGCTACCCAAGGCGTAAAACTAATCAATCTTCGAGAGGGTGACACCATTGCTGCGGTTGCCAAGGTGATGCAGGAAGATGATGATTTTGAGGATATTAATGAGATTGAAGTCAATATAAATGATTCAGATGATTAACTTTGCATCCGATAAACAAATCATTATGAAAAATACAATTGTCACATTACTTATGAGTTTCATGGCTATCGTTGTATTTGCCCAAAAAAAGGAACTCCGCGCTGTTGAAAAAATGGTTTCTTCAGCAGCCTACTCAGAAGCCTTGGTGCAATTGGAAAGTATTCAATCTTTGGTTGCCGGAGCAGAACCCAAATACCAAACCCAGTATCACTATCTACTTGGAAAAACACAATCTGGGTTGAAGGCTTTTCCTGAAGCTGTAGCTGCTTTTCAAAAGACTCAAGAGATTGAATCTGTTGAAGGTTTGTCTAAATACGCTCCGGAGATTAACGGTTTACTTACCAACCTGAGCGTTGATATTGTGAATCAAGCTATTGCTTATAATAAAGACGAAGATTTTTCCAGTGCAGCCGACCTTCTTTATCTAGCCTACGAAATCGATAAAGAGACCAATATTGACTACCTCTATTTTGCGGCTTCGAGTGCTGTAAACGGAGGTGATTTTGACAGGGCATTGAGCTATTATTTGGATTTGAAGTCTTTGGGGTACACGGGTATCACCACCCAGTATTTTGCCACTGACGATGAAACAGGCGAAGATTTGGAATTGACCAAAGAAAACTTTGAGCTCTTCAAAAAACTCAAGAAGTACTCAAATTTTAGAACACAAGACACAGAATCCCGTCTGCCTGAAATCATTAAAAACATTGCTTTGATTTATGTGCAACAAGGTAAAAATGATATGGCTTTTGACGCTATTAAGGAGGCCAGAGCTGTCAATCCCACAGATGTTGGACTGATACTTACAGAGGCAGATTTGTATATCAAACTAGGTGATAGGACACGTTTTGCTGAATTGATGAAAGAGGCCATCGCCCAAGACCCTAACAATGCTCTGTTGTATTTTAATTTGGGAGTCATCAATGCAGATCAGGGAAATCGTGAAGAAGCGCGTTCATACTATGAACGTACCATAGAATTAGACCCTAATTACGAAGCAACATATCTCAACCTAGCAGCCTTGATTCTTGATGGAGAGTCGGCCATAGTTGATCAAATGAACGCATTGGGTACTTCGAGAGCAGACAACATCAAATATGACAAACTTAAAGAGGAACGTGAGGCTTTGTTTTTGGAAGCAGTTCCTGTTTTAGAACAGCTAATCGCTATAAACTCCAACCATATTGAGGCATTAACAACCCTCAAGAACATTTATGGGACTGTTGGTGACACTGCCAATTTTATGAAGATTAAACAAAAACTAGAGGAATTAGAGTAGTAGGTCTGATATCAAAATCTTAAACCCGCAAAAAGCGGGTTTTTTTATACCAATTTTTTAATGACCCGTAGTTTGTGCGTGTGGGTGTTTTGTTCTGCGTTATAGATTCCTGTTTGATCCAACCGATCAATGCGGACTTGTCCAAAAGCATGAATGATATGATAATTTTCCATCAATATACCCACATGTACAATTCGACCTTCGTCATTGTCGAAAAACACCAAATCGCCTGGCTCACTTTCTTCAATGAATCCCAATGCTTCTCCCAGCTCAGCTTGTTGGTGTGCATCTCGGGGTAAAAATTCCCCATACAATCGGTACACTGACTGTACAAATCCTGAACAGTCAATTCCAAAAGGTGACTTTCCGCCCCATTGATAGGGCGCATTTAGAAAAAGCAAAGCATATTGAATAATGTCTGCTTTGTTGTTTGAGCCATGAGAAGTTTTTCCTTCATAGCGGTGTTGAAGGCCAGGGGCTGAGCTAACCAAACTACCGATAGGTATGGGAAATAAAATTTGATTGTCTTTTAGGACAAAATCAACCAAATCGGAAGCAAATACTTTTGGGGATTTTTCTAAGCTTTCGAATTGATCTTTTTCAATTGATAGGTATTGTTTATTGTTAAGCCAACCCTCGTAATTGTCGAGTCCCCCACGAATCAAAGACCAGTTTTTGTTTCTTTTTAGAACTTTAAAAAACTCACCGTAGAGCAGTTGAGAAGTTTGTTCACTCGAGTCTGAAGGTTCAGCCCTCATCGGTATAATACTCAAGTGGCACAATCCGTATTGCATGGATTCAAAAATACAAACTAATTGCAAAGGTTTTGGTTCATGCCCGTTATAAAACGTATTTTTGGGTGTTGAGCAACGCATGCAGTTATTTTATAAATACCAGTCTCTACTATATAAAATCATCCTTTTTTTGGTTTTGATTTTTTCGGTTGTCTACCTATTTCCTCGTGGAGGTGGGTTTAAATATGCTTTTCAAAAAGGAAAACCATGGCAATATGAAACCCTCTTGGCACCGTTTGATTTTCCTATAGCAAAGACCCAACAAGAAATTGAACAAGAACGAAATACCATAGAAGAGGAAAGCCCCCTAATTTTTCATCTCGATAGCTTGGTGCAACTACGTTCTCAGCGATTAAGTTCTTCTTGGATTGCACAACAACTGCCTATTCAAGACACCGCTAGGGTGATTCAACAATGGAAAAACTATCTGAGGGATCACTACCAACCTGGTTTGATAGATATGGCGTTTGCAGCGCGCCAATCTAAACCGGTGATGTTGTTGCGAGATCAACAAGTCCAAAACTTTGTTTTTTCTGATTTCAAAACGAACGATTCTCTACCACTCAGTGGCACTTATAAGCTTATAGATTCATTGCTGTCCAAAAGCGCCAATCAGTTGGTGCTTTCAGATATGTTGACTCCCAATGTGGTCTATGATTCCTTACTCACAAGACAAAAGCTTGATGAATCTTTTTCAATGATTTTACCTACACGTGGTATGGTAGCTAGCGGTGAGCGCATCATTGCCCAAGGTGAAGTGGTAAACGACAGAAGTTTTCGGATTTTGAATTCGTTACAACAAGAATATCAGACTGAACTGTGGTCGACCTCCAACGTGATTTGGATCATGACAGGATATGTGTTTTTGAGTGGCTTGGTTTTGGTGTTGTTGTTTTTGTTTTTAAGGCGTTTTAGACCTGTGATTTATGAAAACAACACCAAAGTCACTTTCGTTTTTGTCAATGTGTTACTAATGGTATTCTTGGTTAAATTGGCTTTGTCTTTTGATTTAGAATATATTTATGCAGTCCCGTTGTGTATCGTTCCATTGTTGTTAAAAACTTTTTTTGATGCACGTATGGCTTTGTTTGCATATGTGATGGGTCTGTTGTTAGTCGGATTTATGGTGCCCAACAGCTTCTATTTTGTTTTTATGCAATTGGCGGCTGGTGTGTTGGCAACCCTGACAGTTTCTAATATTTATAAGCGCGCCAACCTATTTGTGTCTGTTGGACTCATTGTACTGATCTATCAAATTTGTAATATATCATTTCATTTGGTAACTGAAGCTAGTTTGTCATCGCTCAATTCAGACAGGATTGGTTTTTTGTTTATAAACGGATTGGGGATATTATTTGTGCATCCGTTGGTTTATATTTTTGAGAAGATTTTTGGATTGGTTTCAGATTTGTCTCTATTAGAACTCTCAGACACCAATTCCCAATTGCTTAGAGATTTATCAGACCAGGCACCCGGTACGTTTCATCACGCTCTCCAAGTGGCAAATCTGGCAGAAGCTGCAGCCAACGAAATTGGTGCCAATGCACTATTGGTACGCGTAGGTGCATTATATCACGACATTGGAAAGATGAATAATCCCATATATTTTAGTGAAAACCAAGCTGCCAATTACAACCCACATAACGAACTTTCACCACACGAAAGCGCATCTCTAATATTAAACCACGTCATTGACGGAATTGAAATTGCAAAAAAGAACAACTTGCCTGATCGGGTAGTCGATTTTATACGTACCCATCACGGTACAACTACAGTAAGGTATTTTTATCACAAAGCTCGTGAGCTAGATGAGAATGTGGATGAAAAGTTGTTTTCTTACCGTGGCCCAAAACCCTTTTCCAAAGAAACAGCTATCTTGATGATGTCTGACAGTGTTGAGGCAGCATCAAAGAGCTTGCAAGAGCCTACAGCAGAGCTGATACGAGATTTTGTGGAGAAGATTGTACAAAACCAAGTAGATGAGCGACAGTTTGTAGAAGCCGATATCAACCTGAGAGAAATTGAGCAGGTTAAAGAAGTCTTGATCGAGAAACTGATCAATGTGTATCATATTCGGGAGGTCTATCCTACATAAAAGATAATTCAGTCGCTATACCCCATGATAGCACAAAGTCAGTAACCCCTCAATAAAAAAGGCCTTCAACTGAAGGCCTTTTTAACATTGTGATTTTAGAATATGTATCTCAACCCGAGTTGCATTTGCCATCTGGAGTCAAGGCTTGAATCATACACAAAAGATTCTTGTAAATTAGAGTTGAACGAATAAGTAGGTACTCCATTATTTACAGAAACACTTACAGGTTGTATACTTGTGGGTTGCTGAATAAGCCCCCATTCAGAGCTAATAAGGTTTCCAAAATTCAAAATATCCATACTTAATTGAATTACGTTAGTTTTTCCAGAACTCATCTTGAGTCGATAATCCTGTAGTAAACGAACATCCCAACGACTTCTCCAAGGGCTGAGCGCTCCATAGCGTTCCGCATAC
Source organism: Flavobacteriaceae bacterium (assembly GCA_964229545.1). Classification (GTDB taxonomy): domain Bacteria; phylum Bacteroidota; class Bacteroidia; order Flavobacteriales; family Flavobacteriaceae; genus UBA724. The sequence goes on from CAXRDP010000050.1 coordinate 37,572, forward strand.
TGCCCTCTTCTTCCGCTTAAATAATCATCTTGATCAATAAACGAGTCATAAGCAGCTGCTTCACCTGCATTTGAAAAGTTCATTTGAGAAATTTCAGATTTTGTAGGCACATATATCAAATCATTTCCACCACGACCATCTCCGTTAATGTCACCCGCATAGGTGTAACTATACCTTCCTCCACGAGCATATTCAAAGAAAGTGGTAATAGTGGTCCCCCATTTATCATTGGTGCCGTAATCCCATGACTTACTAGCCACACCCACCAATCGATGCATGTCACCGTATTTGGAATAGGACAAAGTTTCTGCATTGGCATCTCCTACAACTGGATTAAAATCGAACGCGTCCCCTGTTATTTCAGCTTCAATAGAGTTTACATCCTTAGCATCTAGATAACTGTATGCCAAGCTAGTATATAGTCCATCATCAAATGTTTTTTGAGCCTTAACTGAAAGGTTCCATATTCTTCCAAGGTTTGAATTTGAAAACACATAAGCACTTGCGTTGGCAGGGAAAGGAACATCCACCTGAACGAAGTCAGCTGCTGTGTAGATTGCTCTATTATCAACTCCTGATAGGGTCCCGCTTGGGGTTTTAAAGCCCCAGTTTTGTACTTGGGGACCGTTAACATCTTTGGTATATGAAACATCCAAAGACACGGTTAGTCCACTATCGTATTTTCTATCTAAGCCAACATTTGTTCGCCAAACCTGTGGGAATTTATAGTCGGGGTCCACCATTTGATGAAACCACCAATTTGGATTGCCAATTTGGTTTCCTAGCCAAACAAATGGGAAACGTCCCGTAAAAAGACCAGAGCCTCCTCTAAGTTGGGTTGTGTCATCTCCATTCATATCGTAATTAAAGCCAACTCTAGGAGAAATTAACCATTTGTCTGACGGCATTTTAGTGTTGTCTAGGAGCTGGACCTCGCCAGTATTAGGATTGATGTAAGGGGTTCCAGGAGCATAGTCTCCAGAAACGTCAATCACGTCTTGGGCTTTTTGGTCCGAGTCAAAGAATAAAGGCTTGTCCAACCTCAGCCCGTATGTGAACTTTAATCGGTCATTTACAAACCATTCGTCTTGCACATACAAGGCCATTTGGCCAACATTGGTTTCGGCCAAAGCCCAATTCCCGGCATTGTAAACACTCTGCGCATAACTCAAAGCCTCCGAAATTAGTCCATTGCTTATAGCGTTGTTAAAATCAGCCATAGAGCCCAGAGCACCAAACGCTCCAACATAGCCATTGGCATTACCATAACCATAGACTCCTAAATTAAACGAGTTGTCAAATTCGAACTTTTCATATGAAAAACCCATTGTGTAGGTATGGTCCCCTTTAACATAGGTCAGATTATTCGTCAGTTGAATTACTTTTTGATCAAGACGGTTGTTTATTGAAAAAGGCTCATGTCCTACTATGATATAATTTGAACCTGCACCATCTTGAATAGTCATTGCAGGTGCCGGAGTAGACTTTGGATTTCTAAAGTCATCAAAATGTGAGTACCCCACCTGCAACTTGTTAGAAAGATTTTCTGCTAATGTAGAATTTAGCTCAAGTTGAACTGAATTTAATCTGTTGTTAATTTGATACCCTGAATTTTCGAACTGTAGTATAGATGCGTTGGGACCTCTAAATCCTAAAGCAGTGGGATGCGCAGGTTTTTCTTTGGATGCATCTAGAAAATTGTAAATGAATGCCAACCTGTGATTGCTGTTGATATTCCAATCTAACTTCAAAATTCCTTTTGTTGATTCGGCTTTGTGAATAAATCCTTCGTAGGCACCCGGATCGTATCCCAAGCCTCTTAAAGCGCTTTGAACAGTCATAAGATCAGATTCAAGTACTCTTGACTCATTGACACCCCCTGTTCCTCGATTAGGAAGCCAGGATTGGCCTAAATCTTCTCTATTGTCTTTCTCAAAATTGGCAAAGAAGAATAGTTTGTTTTCAATGATGGGCCCACCTACACTAACACCAGTCTGAGATTGTAAAAGCTTGGGTACAAAAATTCCTTGACCCTTAATCTTTGACCCTGTCATATCGTCATTTCTATAAAACCCATAAACGGTACCAGTAAACTCGTTTGTACCGCTTTTAGTGACAGCATTTACTGATGCACCAGTAAATCCAGCTAAGGTGACATCATATGGCGCAGTGGAAACAGTAATTTGGTCAATAGCATCTAGAGAAATGGGTTGTGCATCTGTTTGACCCCCTGGAGTAGCTGCATCCAGTCCAAAGGGGTTGTTGAAAATTGCACCGTCCAAGGAGTAATTGTTGAATTGATCGTTTCTTCCTCCAAAAGAACCATTGCTTGCAGTTGGTTCTAACCTGGTAAAATCAGCCGCAGACCTACTGATGGTTGGAAGTGTCGTTAGTTCTCTTCTGCCTACGCTTGTTTTGGCTCCCGTTCGATCACTACTAAAAACATCAGAACTATTAGCTGTGACGACTACTGCGTCCAATTCTTGTGAGTCAGGAGTCATTGCGAGAGAAATGGATTCACTCTTTCCAAGGGTTAAATAAACGTCCTCAAACGTTTGTTCATTAAAACCTATGTAACTTACCTTAATAGTGTAAGGACCTCCAACGCGTAGGTTTAAAAGACTAAACCTTCCGTTAAGATTGGTTACTGTCCCATAGGTTGTTCCGGTTGGCATGTGAACTGCCACAATGTTAGCACCTTCGAGTTGATTGTTAGTGTCGTCTAAAATCAAGCCATTTATCGAAGAGGTGGTGACCTGTGCATGAGTAGCAAAAAAGGCCAATAGAGTAATTAATGTTAGTTTTTTCATAATTTATATTAGTAATTATTATAAAACTAAAAAAAAACAACAACCCACAATCACAATCGTTGATAGATTGTTAATAATTTTAATTGATTTTTAAAAACTTTTAAAAATTCAAAAAAAATCACTTGTTTTTTAAAACAAATTAGGATTTAGTGAATTGCGAAAGAACACCAAAAAAATCTTTCAATTTTTTGTCATCTAATTTGCCGTTTGTTCTCACTCCGCTACAAAGGTCAATTCCATAAGGCTCGACTTTTTCAATCGCTTGGATTACGTTGTCTTTATTGATGCCTCCAGCTAGAAAAACAGGTTTGTCCAACGCACTTCTTATTTTTGCACTAATCTCCCAGTTATGGGTTCTACCAGTGCCGCCAAGTTCTTTAACAGCAAGTTTTGGGTTTCCACTGTCCAGCAAAATAGCATCCACATAGTTTGATAGTTTTTTTGCCTCAGCTATTGACCCATCGTCAATTACATGGATGACCTGAACCAGTTTCACCCAAGGAAGTTCTGTTTTTATTGATTTGTAAACTGACCTATCTATTGAATCCACAATTTGAATGGTAGAGGTTAGTGTTTTTTTGTAATGTTCAATAATTCCCTCTGCAGTAGTCTCACTGGTAAGCAAGAAAGTTGAAATAGGGGGAGAAACGTTCCTTGCTATTTTTTGAATTTGATTGTCACTTATTACACCTGGGCCACTTGGCATATTCCCAACCAGCCCTACGGCATCTGCACCTATTTTGATTGCTTTTTTGGCCTCTTCGATACTGTTAATACAACATATCTTGACTTTCACGGACATATTCAAATATAATAATTTAATCAAGTTTTTTATGCTGTGTTATAGATCGCGCTAGGATTTGAACCTAGGACCGTTCCGATTAAAAATCGGAATGCACTATCCAGCAATAAGCTTTTTAATATAATCTTTGGATTTTTTCGCTTTAATTGCCAACTCCCTTTGGTAGACTTCTGATTTTGTTGAGAACACTTGAGTATAAACGATTTGCCAGTGTACGCCACCCTTTGTGGCTTTACTTCTTCTGGAATTGTGACGTTTTAGTCTGTCCTCAATACAAGAAGTATGCCCAATATAAAACCGGTCTATAGATTTGGAATAAAGAATATAAACAGTAAAGATAAACTCGGGGCTTTAGTGATCGCGCTAGGATTCGAACCTAGGACCGTCTGCTTAGAAGGCAGATGCTCTATCCAGCTGAGCTACGCGACCGATATGTTTTTCTCTCAGCTTTGTTTGTGACCGTTCCGATGAAATCGGAATGCTCTATCCAGCTGAGCCCTGTCTGCCGTCAGGCAGGTACGCGACCGATATGTTTTTTTCTCAACTTTCTCTTTGACCGTTCCGATTAAAAATCGGAATGCTCTATCCAGCTGAGCCCTGTCTGCCCTGTCTGCCGATAGGCAGGCGACAGGCAGGCGTTAGGCAGGTACGCGACCTGCAAAAAAAACCCTCGTAAATCGAATGACTTACAAGGGCCGCTGCGGAGAGACAGGGATTCGAACCCTGGCAACACTTTCGCGTTGACAGATTAGCAATCTGCTCCATTACCACTCTGGCACCTCTCCTTTGTAAGAACGTTTGTTTGTGCGTGCGCAAAAATACATTTTCGATTTCGAACAAACAACATAAATGTGCATAGAGAAATTAGTTCTCCCTTTGCTCAAAATCTTCCTTTTGGCGTTGCTTGTATTTAATCACAGCCAAAATCACTAGTGCTATGCCGCCTATAACCCAAATCATCAGCTCAATTTTACAGCAGTACCGTAGGCCAACATCTCCGAGGCGCCTTGCGCTACCACAGAAGTGGTGAATCGTATGTTTATGATTGCATCTGCGCCCATTCTTTGGGCATCTGCTATCATGCGTTGCAACGCCTGTTCACGTGCGTCCGCCTGTAGTTTGGTGTATTCTTCAATTTCACCTCCTACAATGTTTTTCAGGCTGGCGAAAATATCGCGTCCTATATTACGGCTACGTACGGTACTTCCTCTTGCAACACCCAAGGTTTCTGTAATGGTTTTGTTGGCTACAAATTCTGTATTGGTCAGTATCATAAATTAAATGTTTTTAGTGAGTGCTTTTACAATTTTATTGTTAGCATAAAATTCTTTAAAGATTACTTTAAGCGCTGTGTAAAAAGGAACTGCTGCAATCATTCCGACAGGCCCTCCTAGCAATCCTCCGACGATAATGATTATGAATATTTCTAAAGGGTGCGATTGCACACTGTTAGAGAAAATCATGGGCTGGCTAAAGAAATTATCTATCATTTGACCTGCAAAAAAACCAATAAATACATAAATGGTTTTGGGTAAAATCTCTTGTGCAAAATCGGCGCCCAGATTGCTTGTCATGGTCAGAAAAATCATCAAAAGTCCCCCTATGATAGGACCTAAGTAGGGGATAAGGTTGAGCAATGCACAAATAAAAGCAATCGTGACTGCGTTGGGAATTCCAAAAATGACTAAAATTAAAGTATAGAAAACAAACAAAATACTGATTTGAAAAAGCAGTCCGATAAAATACCTAGACAACAATCCCTTGATACGTTCCATAGACTTTTCAACTCTTTGTGTTTGCTTGTCATGAACAAACACAAGAACGATTTGCTCTAAAAGTTTACTGTCCTTTAAAAAGAAAAAAGCAATAAAGAGCACTGAAAAAAGTCCGATTGTCCAACTTCCTAAGGTTCGTACAATGCCATTGAAAGTTTCTGGCAGTATGCTGAAATCAAATGTGTCAATGGCTTTATTAATCCATTCTAACATGCTGATGTCATAGCGACCCAAATACATTTCAACCTCATTAATAAGAGAAGTGGCTGTAGATTCTAGGGCTTGCACATTAAGCAAGGAAAGGTTTTTGGCTTGTTCTATCAAAATCGGAATTAGAAGGGAAATAATTCCCAAAAAAACAGACAGAAGTATGGCAATGGTAGTGATGGTAGCCAAAGTATTCCCAAACTTGATGCGTTTTAAAAAAAGTGTGATGGGCCTGCCAATCAAAGACACAACAGCCGCAACAAGTACATAGATGATAATGGACTCAATAGCGACCAAAATATTGTAGGCTGCAACCAATAAAACTATAATTAGAAAAGCTTGGACAATTCCCTTGGTAATTGTTTGTGAATTCATAGCTTAAAGATAGTTTATTTATACATGCAAAAGAGCAATGGTTTGACAAGCCACTAGGGCGGCCGTTTCGGTTCTTAAACGCTTATGGCCTAAGCTAATGGGCATTACATTTTTTGCTTGCGCATATGAGACTTCTTCTTCAGTAAAATCACCTTCGGGACCTATAAAAATATGAATCTCATTTTCTAGGGTTGATACTTGGTGTAAGGGTGTTTTAGGCATGTCGTGGCAATGAGCAATGGCGCAATAGCCCTCTACAGAGTCCACAACTTTTTCGTAATCCGTCAAGGGATTTATTTTAGGCAAAAAAGCCCCCATGGACTGTTTCATGGCCGAAACAGCAATTTTTTCCAAACGTTCTGTTTTCACTATTTTTCGCTCGCTTTGATGACACAAAATGGGAGTGATTTGGTGTATGCCGATTTCGGTAGCTTTTTCTACAAACCATTCCAGTCTGTCCATGTTTTTGGTGGGGGCTATGGCAATGTGGAGTTGGTAATTGTCAGCAGGAACTTGTGTTACTTTTGAAATGCGTACCCCACACGACTTGGGATCTATGACCTCTAGCAGCCCTTGATATTGATTTCCTTTGCCATCGGTCAATACAATATGATCACGATGTTTTTTACGTAACACTTTGATGATGTGTTTGCTTTCTTCTCTGTCGAATGACGCAAATTCACATTCAGGATGTAAATCAGGATGGTAGAATTGTTGCATTAGAATGGCATTCTAGATTGGGCTTGGCTATCGAGTTGCCCATACTTTCCGTTTTCGTACTTAAAAGAACCTGCCAATGCGATCATGGCCGCGTTGTCTGTTGTCAAAGACAAAGGCGGCAGGTAAACATTCCATTCTTTTTTAGCCATAAGGGCATCTCGAAGCCCAGAGTTGGCAGATACGCCCCCTCCCAAAGCAACTTCGGTAATTCCTGTTTGTTGCACCGCAAGCTCAAGCTTTTCCATAACTATAGAAACAATTGTGCTCTGAATGGAAGCACACAAATCATTGAGATTTTTCTTGATGTATTTGTCGTCTTGTTGCTGTTTATCCCGTAGGTGATAAAGGATACTTGTTTTTAGCCCACTAAAGCTAAAATTGAGTGCTGACACATTGGGTTTGGCAAATTCAATACATGGTTTGCCTTCACAAGCCAGGCGATCTATGGCGGGACCTGATGGATAGGGTAGACCTAACATTTTACCGGCTTTATCAAAGGCTTCTCCTACAGCATCGTCCAGGGTTTCCCCAATAATCTCCATGTCATCGACATTTCTGACAATCACCAATTGGGTATGCCCTCCAGAAACTGTAAGTCCCAAAAATGGAAACTTTGGTTTGGGTAAATCTTTTTCAAAATGCACCAAAAGATGCGCTTGCATATGATTTACCTCTATAAGTGGCACATCTAATGACAAAGCCAATGATTTTGCAAATGAATTGCCAACCAATAAAGACCCTACCAATCCGGGGCCTAGGGTATAGGCTACCGCATGTATGTCATTTTTAGCGATATTTGCTTGAGCCAATGCTTGGTCAACCACCGGTACAATATTTTGAAGGTGAGCACGTGCAGCCAGTTCTGGAACGACACCTCCAAATTGCTCGTGTACTCTTTGGTTGGCAATGACATTTGAAAGAATAGACCCGTCGTGTAAAACAGCAGCTGCTGTGTCATCACATGAAGACTCTATTCCTAAAATTATGGGCATGGTTATTGTTTCGTAGTACAAAGTTAATATTTTGCATTGAGCCAAAAACAAAAGCGACCGTTGAAGAAATATCTGGCCATGGCCATGGGTCTGTTTTTATTGGTTTTTTTGTTATTGTTTACTCCTGCAGTCCAATCTTTTTTAGGGAAATCACTTACCGATAATCTTCTGCAAAAACGTGGTGCAGATCTTTCTGTTGGACGGGTGTTTCTCAATCCTTTAGGGAAGGCATCTTTTCAAGATGTTTTGGTGCGAGACCATCAGGACGATACATTATTGTACATAAAAGAAGCGCGTTTTAATGCCTTTCGACTTCGTGGTTTTTTGGAAGGGTCACCAAATTTGGGTGCTTTACGTTTGCTTGGACTAAAGCTTAATATTCAAAAATATCAAGGAGACTCTCTCTCCAATCTTACCATTTTTGGCGCCAAACTCAAAAACGAAAACAACAGAAAGTCGTCAATCAGAGCCCGTTCCATTCAAGTGGACAATGCCTATGTGGGTATATCAAACTACGACAAGCCAGACAGAAAACCTCTAGTATTCGACAGCCTTCAAATGCGCCTTAATGATTTTTTTCTATTCGGGGACAGTTTGGCATTGGATGTTGATAAAATAGTCTTCACAGAAACCAATCATAAATTTAAGGTTTCTCATTTGAGCACTGACTTTAGTTATAGTCCTACTTATATGGGGTTAAAGAATCTAAAGATTGTCACACCTCATAGTGAAATCAGCTCTGACATCTCCTTTGAGTACCCAGTTAAAGGGATGCGAAATTTTTCGCAGTTGGTACAAATAGAATCCTTTTTTCACACATCATCCATTGGAGTAGGTGACTTAAAATCTTTTCTTCCGTCATTGGGTAAAGGTGTTTTAAAACTGGAAACTGCCACTATGCGTGGCACCCTTGAAAGCCTCCTCATTCAGCCCTTACAATTGAGTTATGAGGACACTTTCTTTTCTGGTGAATTGCTTGTAAACCAACCAAGTAATGGAGAATCAGAAATAGAAATAAACATCAAAAATTTGTCAACCAATTTTTCTCAGTGGAGCAACTTGGTGCCGGGCCTTCAACAGACCATTTTGGCTCCTATGGAACGAATGGGAAAACAGTCTATTTCCGGACACGTCCAATTAAGCGAGGAAGTAAATCAAACCGATTTGAAAATTGTCGGTAGTTCGAGTATTGCAGAATTAGATTTACAGCTCTATGCTGTGGAAGATGATTGGCACTATTCCGGATTTGTTTCTGTTGATGAATTTAACCTGGGTCAATTGCTCAATCAATACAACTTAGGTAAAACCACTTTTGCACTTGACATAGATGGTAAGGGATTAAAATTTGATGCTCTAAATACCAAGCTACATGGCACTTTTGATTCATTTGTCTTCAACGATTATACTTACCAGAACATAGATGTCAATGGTATTTTTGAGAGAGGTTTGTTTAATGGGGATTTGTCAGTCGATGACCCCAATCTTAAACTAAACTTTGAAGGTTCTTTTGATGCTTTAAGAGAAACAAAAAACATCTCGTGTTTTGCTCAAGTTAGCCACGCAAATCTAAACGCCATAGGCTTACCATTTTTAAACCCCAATACTGTTTTCTCGGGAGACATTGAGTTGGTAAGTCAGGGCAATAGTGCAGATGACTTTATTGGAGATTTGTTCATTGAGTCAGGCAAACTCACCAACAACAAAAAAAGTTTTACTTTTTCTCGTTTTACCGTCCAATCAAGGCTCAATGATGGGATCCGGTTTGTCAACCTTCGCTCACAAGACGTTTTGGGCGGCTTGCTATATGGAAAGTTTGGTTTTTCCCAAATCCCCTCGATGTTTAAAAACACATTGGGGAGCTATTTCTCAAACTATGTTCCACAAAGTATTGACAAAAACCAATTTGTAAACTTCAACTTTAATATACGTGGTAAAATTGCCAGTGCTTTGATTCCCGGATTGGAACTCAGTGACAATACTTTTATTCAAGGTTATGTCGATGCAGATCAAAACAATTTTCGATTAAAAGTCAATGCACCCAAACTGAAATGGAAGCAAACGGAAATCGAACGTTTGTCAATGAATATAGATAATCAAAACCCCTTGATCAATGGTCATTTAAAATTTGAGCAATTGCAATCCAAATGGGTACAGGCCGGAGAATTTAATTTGATCAACACCGCTGTCAATGACACCCTTTTCTTTAGAGCCGAATACGATGATGCCAAAAAAGAAAACTTTCAGAACAATTTGAATTTTTACTTTACGTTTGATGATGTCCAGCAACCTGTTTTTGGAATTCAACCCTCTACAATACGATATCGTGACCAATTGTGGGATGTCAATTCGTCTACCCAAAGCAGGTTGATTTTCAATGACCAAGGGTATGCCCTTGAGCCTATTACTTTTTCAAACGATTCCTCACGCTTGCGTTTTTCTGTAGAGAAAAACATACGTCAAATCATCAACGCCAAGTTTGAAAATGTAAAGCTTTCAGACCTGATTCCTCCCAATCCAATATTCTCTACTGATGGTGTGGCCAATGGAAATTTCAGTATTAGAAATGACCCCGAAGGCCTTGGAGGCACCTCTTTGGTTCAAATTGATGATTTTTCAATGAATGAGGTTTCTTTAGGTCAAGCTGTTATTGAATTAACTTCCAATACTGCTGAACAGTACAGATTGTCCTTTATAACTAAATCCAATGATAGTGTTACTAGCCAAATAAAAGGAAATGTACACTATCCTAGTGTGGAAGATGCTTCGTTCGATTTGAGTGCAGATTTTACTTCTTTCCCCGCTGCATCTTTGAAAAACCTAATGGGAACTTCCTTCGAAAATATCATGGGAAGTTTGAATGGAAACCTTAGTATTGGTGGCAAAGTTGATCAACCTATAATCAAGGGAGATTTGTTTTTAAATCAATTTTCTTTTGACGTTCCCTATCTAGGTGTTTCCTATGAATTTCCAGAAGACATACAGGTGGAGGTAACACCCGATTTGTTTGCATTTAAATCTAGCCCAGTCAAAGATCTCGTTTTTAATTCAATGGGTGTTGTGGATGGTAAACTCACCCACAACAACTTTAAAAACTTTATCCCTGATTTTACAATTTCCTCTGATCGTTTGCTAGTACTCGACACAAAATTTAATCCCCAATCCAATTATTATGGCACGGCTTTTATGAATGGATTGGTTCATGTTTTTGGTGGTGCACAAAACATCAACTTTGACATTCAAGGTCAAACAGCTTCTGGTACTGATATCTCCATACCTATACTTGAAGCTACAGCTATCGATGATGCCACGTACATACGTTTTGTTGATAAATACAGAAAAGCAGAAACACCCGAACCCACAGTCAAAACATTGAAAGGCTTATCCTTAGATTTTGATTTGGATGTAACTCCCGATGCACGACTAGGAATAGTAGTTGACACCAAAACAGGAAGTTCTTTGAGTGGTAAGGGAGTGGGTAATATTTTAATGAAAATCAACTCGACCGGAGTTTTTAATATTTGGGGTGACTATATTGCTTTAGACGGAGCTTATAATTTTAAAAATCTAGGGATTATAGAGAAAAAATTTATAGTACAACCCGGAGGAACCATTGTATGGAATGGGGATCCTTATGCTGCTCAAATCAATATGCAGGCGGTTTATGAAGTACCCGGAGGTGCTAACCCCACAGTTTTGATAGAAACTACAGGGGTCAATAGAAAAATCCCTACAGAAGTGACTGTAAACCTAAATGGGAATTTACTAAATCTTGAAACCCCCACTTTTGATATAGATTTTCCAAATGCATCCGCCAATTTGAGAAATGAACTCGAGTATCGTCTCATTGACGAGGAGCGTCGCCAATTACAAGCGATTTCGCTCCTATCTCAAGGTGTATTTATTAGTCAATTCTCATTGTCTGCGCTTTCAACTCAGACCCTAACCAACAACCTCTTTCAGAAAGCGTCTGGGGTTTTTGAGTCTATTTTTTCGGGTGACGATGACAAGATGAATGTCGGATTAGATTACCTTCAAGGTGATCGTAATGCAGCTTCGACTGTTCAAACACGTGATAGGTTGGGTTTGACTCTCGTTACCCAAATCTCAGATCGAATGCTCATCAACGGAAAGGTAGGTGTGCCTGTCGGTGGTGTCGAAGAAACCATCATTGTTGGAGATGTTACCATTGAATTTTTATTAAACAAAGAAGGTAGCCTTCGTGCACGCATTTTTAACAGAGAGAACGAATTTCAATATTTTGGTGATGATTTGGGTTACACCCAAGGTATTGGACTATCATACAAGGTCGAATTTGACGACTTTAAGAGTCTAATTAGAAAAATCATAAAAAAGAATGCAATTTTATAGGATATTATCAGTAATGCGCAAATAATTTACATCCTTATTTGCTTTTATTTAAAATATATAGTTCTTCTGTATCAATCAGAAATAAGTTTGTAATTTCGCGACGCAATTATGGATAAACACATCAAAAATATTGCTGTTCTAACCTCAGGTGGTGATGCCCCCGGAATGAATGCTGCTTTGCGTTCGGTTGTACGTACATGTGCTCACTACAAAATCAATTGTTTTGGGGTTTATCGTGGATATCAAGGACTCATTGAAGGCGATATAAAACCCCTTTCTGCCAGAAGTGTCAATAACATCATCAACAAAGGGGGAACCAAGCTCAAATCGGCTCGCTCCCAAGAATTCCGTACCAAAGAAGGTCGAAGAAGTGCCTTTGAGAATTTAAAAAAACACGGAATAGAAGCTTTGGTGGTGATTGGAGGTGATGGTAGTTTTACAGGTGGGATGATTTTTGAGAAAGAATTTGGTATTCCAGTTGTTGGCATTCCCGGTACCATTGACAATGATATTTTTGGGACCTCTCACACCATTGGTTATGATACTGCGCTAAATACGGTCGTGGAGGCTATCGATAAAATTCGCGATACAGCCATTTCTCACAACCGATTGTTCTTTGTTGAAGTGATGGGTAGGGATGCTGGTCATATAGCGCTCAATGTGGGTATAGGTGCCGGTGCTGAAGAAATATTAATCCCTGAGGAAAATCTTGGTTTAGAGCGCCTGCTTGAATCTTTGAAGCGCAGCAAAAAATCCGGCAAATCTTCCAGTATCGTCGTGGTTGCTGAAGGTGATAAAATTGGAAAAAACGTCTTTGAATTGGCCGAATATATTGAAGAAAATCTTCCTGCTTACGAAGTTCGTGTTTCTGTACTTGGTCACATCCAACGCGGAGGTACACCTTCTTGCTTTGACCGCGTTTTGGCCAGTCGTATGGGTCTCAAGGCTGTAGAAGCACTTATGGAAGGTGTTTCTGGACATATGGTAGGAATGCAAGATGGAGAAATGATTCTTACTCCTTTAAACAAAGCCATCAAAGGAAAATCTAAAATTAACCGCGAACTCATTCGCGTTTCTGATATAATGACTCTTTAAAACAAAATAATACAATGTCTACTACACTTAAACTTGGAATAAACGGATTTGGAAGAATTGGACGTATGGTCTTTCGTGCTTCTTTGCAAAAGGACAACGTCGAGGTTGTTGCCATCAACGACTTACTCGATGTGGAGCACTTGGCTTACTTGCTCAAATACGACTCTGTCCACGGAACCTGTTCGTCATCTATTGAAATCAAAGATGGCCATTTGGTAGTAGATGGAAAAACAGTGCGTATCACTGCTGAGCGTGACCCCCAAAACCTTAAATGGGATGAGGTTGGCGCCGATGTTGTTGCCGAATGTACAGGGATTTTTACGACTCTTGAAAAAGCCCAATTGCACATCGACGGAGGTGCCAAAAAAGTAGTCATTTCTGCCCCTTCTGCTGATGCCCCCATGTTTGTAATGGGTGTAAACCACCAAGAACTGAAAGCCACTGATACTATTGTTTCTAATGCTTCTTGTACTACCAACTGTTTGGCACCTCTAGCCAAAGTATTACATGACAATTTTGGTGTGGCTGAAGCTTTGATGACTACGGTTCATGCGGTGACAGCTACCCAAATGACGGTTGATGGCCCTTCTCGTAAGGACTATCGTGGAGGACGCTCTTCTATGATTAATATTATCCCAGCTTCCACTGGAGCTGCCAAAGCGGTTACTAAAGTAATCCCGTCATTGGAAGGAAAAATCACTGGAATGGCATTCCGTGTTCCTACTGCAGATGTTTCCGTTGTTGATTTGACTGTAAAGCTTGAAAAAGCTACAAGCTATGATGAAGTAATGGCTGCGCTCAAGTCTGCTTCTGAAGGAGCTATGTCTGGCATTCTTGGTTACACCGAAGAATTGGTGGTTTCCCAAGATTTTATCGGCGATGCACGTACTTCTATTGTTGATGCCAACGCTGGTATTCAGCTAAATGATACTTTCTTCAAAATTGTTTCATGGTATGATAACGAAGCGGGTTATTCCAACAAATTGATAGAGCTCGCACAGTTAGCCAACTCACTATAACACCATCTTATGCGATTGATAGTAGACAGTGGCTCCACCAAAACCGATTGGATCGCCATTGATAATGCTGGACACGTCCTCTTCGAAACGCAAACGCTGGGTCTCAATCCCCAAGTGCTAACTGAAGATATCGTTGAAGAACGTATTATCAACAACTATGAGCTGTACAAGGTTAGAAACGAAGTTGATTCGGTCTATTTCTATGGTGCAGGTTGTGGTACAGAACCCCCTAGAAGATTGATGGACAATGTGCTGACTGCCATTTTTCAAAACGCAGAAACTACAGTTAAAGAAGACACCTACGCGGCTGTCTATGCCATCACAGACCCGGGTCAGAAAAGTATTGTTTGTATTTTGGGAACCGGCTCTAATTGTAGTTACTTCGACGGTGATTCAGTTCATCAAAAAATCACATCCCTTGGTTATGTATTGATGGATGACGCTAGTGGTAATTATTTTGGACGTCAGCTTCTTCGTGACTACTATTTTAATAAAATTCCTGATACTCTGGCAAGTCTTTTTGCTGAAGAATTCAACCTAGGTGCTGAAGAAATCAAAACCAATTTATACAAAAAATCCAATCCAAACACCTATCTGGCTACCTTCGCCAAATTTGTAATTATCCACAAAGATGAACCATATGTTCAAGCTTTGATACGAAAAGGATTGCGCTTATTTATAGAAAATCAAATCCTTCAATTTGAAAACGCTAAAGAACTACCCATTCATTTCATAGGTTCTATTGCGCATTTTCTAAAAAAAGAACTTGAAGAAGAACTGCAATCTTTTGGTTTGACCATGGGTAATGTACTCAAAAAACCCATAGAAGGTTTGGTGTCATATCACCAAAAACACATCTAACGAACCGCAATTACTGAAATCTCAACGTTTACGTGCTTGGGCAGTACAGCCACTTGAACGGTCTCGCGAGCTGGTGCTGTGGCTTCATCAAAATAGCTTCCGTAAACCTTATTGATGGCAGCAAAATAGTTCATGTCGCTAATAAAAATACTGGCTTTTACAACATGGCTAAAATCCATTGAAGCTGCTTTCAAAACTGCTTGTAAGTTTTGCATGACTTGTTGAGTTTCCTCATCAATATTGTCAGTGATTAGGTCCATGGTTTTCGGGTTAAGCGCTATTTGACCACTTGCATACAAGGTGTTGTCAACCAATACAGCTTGGTTATAGGGGCCGATAGGGGCGGGAGCATCTGGGGTGTTGATAATGGTTTTCATATATAAATTGAATTAAAGTCTGCGATCAGGTTCTCGTCTTTTATCGTATTTCAGGTCACTAAGCATACCACTTCGTATACCTATAAAAAAGAACCAAGACTGACGATTTCCAAAAGGAGTCCAAGCCAAATTCATCACCCAACTATCCAAATCGCGTTCTATGCGAAAATTTGTGTAGGTGATTCCTTTGTTTTTAAAGTCATATCCGGTCGAAACACCCACATCCCATTTGGGTGTAAGACCCACATCAGCAGATACCATCAGGGAGTTGTTGGATATGTCTCTATTTCTTCGGCTATTGGCATAAGTTAAACTATGTCTGAGGTTGATGTTCCAAGGAACTTTAGTTCTGTAAAATTCATTGTTTTCTTCCTCGTCTTGTTGTTGGGTTGAGCTTTGTGCTGCGGTGAATCTTCTGTCGCTAAAGTCCTGACTTCCCCCAAACAATTCATTATTAGCGTCTGAATTTTCATTATTCTCGTCTTCATCTGATTTTTTCTTTTTGTCCTTGTTTGAAAAACTATAGCCCCAGTTGATGTTGGCACTGGTCATTCTAAAAAGTGGGCCTCCATCTTCTATGTTAAAGGTATTAATTCGATTCAAATTTTCATCTAGCGCATAAGGATCAAATGTGGCACCTACATTGATATTAAGTTTGTTGTCTAGCATAGGAATCACTGTGGACATCCGTACAGGGCTCCACTGAAGAGAGTCGGCTTCCAAGTTATAGCTGGTCGAAAAATTTAGGTTGTTGAGTATTTTAATTTTTTTCGGTTCCACCGCTGTGCTGTCAGGGTCTGTTACTTTGGCTTCAAAAGAATTTCGCAAGGTAAAACTTAAAGAGCTCGATTTGTTTAAACTGGGAGCGCCATAGAGTCCCCCATCAAAACGAGAATAAGACCTAGTGTTGCCCTCGGCATCAATCACATATTCATCGTAATACTGCTCAAAACTTGGAGATCGGCTATACCCCACATTGGCATTCACCACATGGCGCACAGATTGAACTTTGGCATCTTCTTTAAAGTTAAAAATTCCGTAAAGGGTGGTACCCATACTTGCACTAAAGTTGTATTGTGCAAATCGATCAAAACCGCTGATCGTGTCTTGAGCTACCTCTTGATTGAGAACCGGGTCAAAATCATTTTTCTTAATGGTTTCAAATGTCCAAACCTCATCAAAAGAACCACCCACAGAAAAGTTAAAGTGCTTGGCAATCTTAAAAGAGGTATTGACGGGAATCTGATGACGAAACCCATTGCGTGCATCATCAAACATACGTCCGGTTAGGAAATCATCATCATTGGTTTGTATGCGGTTCTCCCCACGGACACTGTACTGAAAATTGATATTCTGTAAAATTCCTTTTTTGATACCGTCTCTTTTGGCAAATGGATAGATACGCTCCATACTTGCCTGAAATGTAGGCAGGGTCAAACTAATAATCTCGGTACGAGTGTTTTGGCTATGAGAGGCAGAAACAGACAAATTGACCGATGGGTATTTTGGAAAAGTTTTTGAATAAGAAACAGATGAAGACAAGGTATTGTTCAAAAAATTTCCTGTATTGATTTGGTTCAATGATTCTTGGAAATAGGAGCTGCTACCCAGATTTACAGAGGCAGAAAAACGACTATTTGGATTCGATTTGGCATCTTTGCTGTGTGACCAACGCAAGTTAAAAATGGTGTTTTTTGAATATCCCGGTAAGCCGCGTTCGCCATTGATTAGGTTTTCAAATCGAAAACCTAGTGTACCTCTGTATTTGTAACGCTTGTTATAATTTGAGTCAAGCCGAAACCCAAAACTTCCATTGGTGTAGTAATCTCCTAAAACGGCCAAGTCGAAAAAATCACTGATTGCAAAATAATACCCGCCATTTTGCATAAAATAACCTCTGCTGAAATTCTCACCAATGGTAGGAAAAATAAATCCACTTTCCCGTTTTTGGGTCATGGGAAAATAGGCAAATGGCATAAATAAAGGAGTAGGTACATCAGAAATATAAAGATTGCTTAAACCAGCAATAATCTTTTTTTTAGGCACAAACTTTCCCTTAGTTACCCGGATAAAATATTCTGGATCATCCACATTTTCAGAAGTTGTGACACGTGCGTCTTTTATGTAGTAAACAGAGTCATTCTCTTTCTTAGTCGCCATAGCCTTGACGTTCATGCCGCCTTGCTCACTGCGTGAATTCCAAATAATGGCTTTTTTGGTGTCAAAATTAAATCTGAGAGAGTCGGGAAAAACCACATCCCCTCCTTGTTTGAACGATGGATACTGCACCAGCTGTCCAGTGGAGTCCTTAATCCTTCCTGCAGTGACAATATTACTGCTGTAATCTAGCTCTATGATGCCCGACTTGAGCTCTACATCTTGATAATACAGCTCGGCCTCATCATAGAGTGTCATTTTTTCATTTACCTTGTCGATGCTAATATAGCCTTTGGCATTTCTTTTAATTTGGTCTAAAAGCAAGGGTTGTTTGACGGGAATACTATCATTAACTGCCAAAGAGTCTGAACTGATACTCTCTTCAACAGGCTTGTCTTGGGCAAATACAGAAAAACACCCAAAAGCCATCAAAATCGCTAGCACATACCGAATTGTAGGAATATGTTTTAAATTTGTCAAAAGCCCTTTCTTGTGGAAATCAAAAATACGACTATTTTTTCGGGTTATTTCGAGTGTTTCACAATAGCCCTTTTCTTTGTTTTTACGCTGATGATTTCCCCTTTTTTGCACGCCCAATCTAACAAACCTTTTACGGTCGTCTTGGATGCGGGTCACGGTGGTAAAGACCCGGGAAACCGTGGTAATGGATACTATGAAAAACATATTGCGCTCAAAGTTGTACTCAAAATCGGTGCCATTCTAGAGCGCAACAAAGACATCAAAGTATTGTACACACGAAAAAGTGATGTTTTTTTGGAGCTCAATCAACGCGCCTCTATAGCCAATAAATCCAAGGCCGACTTGTTTGTGTCTATTCACTGTGACGCTCATAACTCAAACGCCTACGGTGCAGGTACTTTTGTGCTTGGGCTTCATGAGAATGATCGCAATTTTAGAATCGCCCAAAAAGAAAATTCTGTAATCTTTTTGGAAGATGACTACGAAAAAAAATATGATGGGTTTGACCCTAATAATCCAGAGTCTGTTATCAGTTTGGTGCTCATGCAAGAAACCTATTTGGACCAAAGTATAGATGCAGCCAACACCATACAGCAGAGTTTTGTAAAAAACCTCAAACGAAAAAATCGCACCGTTAAACAAGCGGGTTTTTTGGTTTTGCGCAACACCTATATGCCCAGCGTTTTGGTGGAATTAGGCTTTTTGACCAACAAAACTGAAGGTGCTTATTTGAACTCTAGAAAAGGTCAAGATCAGATGAGTGAAGCCATTGCCAAAGCCATCATAGCATACAAAAACAACATTTTTTCCACCCTTCAGCTTGGTGAAGTTTTTCAAGAAACCCCTTCAGACATATCTGCACAACCTACAGCGGAACCTTCACAAGTTTTTCGAGTGCAGATCGCAGCAAGCACCAACAAATTATCGACAACTTCCAACAACTTCAAGGGACTAAACCCGATATCCCGACTACAGAAAGGGTCAATTTATCGCTATTATTACGGAGCTGCTACTAACTACCAAGAAGCCGTGTCTCTTCGAGAAGAAGCCATCAAAAAGGGGTATAGAGACTCCTTTGTGGTAGCATTTGAAAATGGGGCTCAAATTCCGTTAACAAATGAGATGAAAAGAAAATAGACCCCTTCTTTCCCTTGCCAAATTATATCCTTATTTTTACCCAATAATTCTCTGTAGGTTTGAAAATCTCACTCGAAATACGAACAGCTTTATTGGTTTTGACAGGAATCATTCTGTTTATTTTTGGGTTTAATTATCTCAAATCAAACGACTTGTTGGTTCGAGATGGTGTTTATTTTGCTCAGTATGAAAATACAGAGGGCCTTGTAGTTGGAACTCCCGTTACCATCAATGGCTATCAAGTGGGTTCGGTTGAAGACATTAGTTTGCTTCCTACTAACACCCATTTGTTGGTTCGTTTTAGAGTGGAGCGTCAATACAAATTTTCAAAAAATAGCATTGCCAAAATATATGAGTCAGGCCTTATTGGAGGTAAGTCATTGGCTGTAGTACCTGCTTTGGACGGTGCGCCTGTAGCACAATCTGGAGACACCCTTCAATCAAGTATTGCTCCAGGGCTTACTCAGTTGGTGAATGACAAACTTACCCCATTGCAAGAAAAAATTGAAGGCATGGTCAACCACGCAGACTCTGTTTTGATGGCTTTTAACAACGTATTTGACACGGCTGCCCAAGCTCAACTCAACCAGTCTATCGGTCACTTGGCTTCTGCCTTGAGTGCCATAGACAACATCAGCCAACAGCTAGAACAGTCGCTACAATCAAAAGACGGCGGGCTTGGTAAGACCATTGACAACCTTGCTGATATTACCACTAATTTAAAACAAACTACCTCAACGCTTTCTGAGGCCGATCTCAATGGTCTTATCGAAAACCTGCACCAAACCTCTTCTAATTTGGTGGTGATTACCAACCAAATACAAAATGGGGAAGGCACCTTGGGCCAGTTGGTGGCCAATGACAGCCTGTATGAAGCTTTGCAGCAAACCAATACAGCTTTACAATTGCTACTCGATGATTTGCGCATGAACCCCAAACGCTATGTTCATTTTTCGCTTTTTGGCAAAAAACAAGTTCCATACGAATCTTCCGATGAAGGTGAATAAATTTTCGATACGTTTTGGACTATTTAGCTAACATTATTTTTGGAATTGTTTTTGTAGGAGCCATAGCTTTCTTTGTTCGCAACGTGCGTCGATTGATACGTAACATTCGATTAGGCAAGCCTATTGACCGCACAGACCAGCCTTCCAAACGCTGGGCACAAATGGCACGCATTGCTTTAGGCCAATCCAAAATGGTGGTACGTCCCATAGCCGGACTGTTACACATTGTGGTCTATGTGGGGTTTGTTGTTATCAATATCGAGCTGTTGGAAATTGTTGTGGATGGATTTTTAGGAACTCACCGAGTGTTTGCTCCTTATCTTAGGAGTATGTATGATGTGTTGATTGCCACTTTTGAGGTGTTTGCTTTTTTGGTCATCATCGCAGTAGTGCTGTTTTGGGCCCGTAGAAATTGGGTGCGTATCCAACGCTTTTGGAAACCCGAAATGAAAGGTTGGCCCAAACGTGATGCCGACTACATCCTTTACATCGAAGTGGTGCTTATGGTGCTGTTTTTGACCATGAATGCCTCCGACTATTGGTTACAACAACAAGTTAGTGCATACTATATTGAAGCAGGTAGTTTTCCCATCAGCGGATGGATCACCCCATTATTCGACGGTATGTCACCTGCTTCGGTTATCGCAATCGAACGCACCGCTTGGTGGTTGCATATTTTGGGAATTCTCTTTTTTCTAAACTATTTGTACTACTCCAAGCACCTGCACATACTATTGGCTTTCCCCAATACTTATTTTGCCAATCTCAATCCGAAAGGCAAATTTGAAAACAATGAAGCCGTAACAGCAGAGGTCAAACTCATGCTCGATCCCAATGCCGATCCCTATGCGGCACCTCCTGCAGACCAAACCCCAGCAAAATTTGGTGTATCCGATGTGATAGACCTCAATAGGATTCAACTACTCAATGCCTACAGCTGCACCGAATGTGGCCGTTGTACAGACGTCTGTCCTGCCAACCAAACCGGAAAAAAGCTTTCCCCTCGCAAGGTAATGATGGACACGCGTGATCGTTTGGAAGAAGTGGGTGATTTGCTCAATAAGAACCAAGCCATCAATGACAACACATTGTTGGACAATTATATTAGTAGAGAAGAATTATGGGCCTGCACCTCTTGCAACGCTTGCGTAGAGGCTTGTCCCATCGGTATCGATCCGCTTTCGATTATCATGGACATGAGACAATACCTCGTCATGGAACAATCTGCCGCCCCAGCAGAACTTAATGTCATGATGAACAACATAGAGAATAATGGGGCGCCTTGGCCGTTTAACCAACAGGACAGACTGCTATGGCACGAAGAAATCAATACATAAACATGGAACAAAAAGACGTCGAAAGACTATTGCACGAAAAATTAGAAGACGGAGAACACGTAAGTCCGGTATTACCCGAGGGAATCAAAAATTACCTCATAGATATCGATGGCACCATCTGTGATGACATTCCCAACGAGGAACCTGAGCGTATGGCGACTGCTGAGTTGTATCCGGACGCATTGGAAACCCTCAACCGTTGGTATGAAGAAGGACACGTAATCTGTTTTTTCACCTCTCGTACTGAGGACCACCGTGTTGTAACTGAAGAATGGCTACAAAAAAACGGCTTTAAGTATCACAGTTTGCTCATGGGCAAGCCTCGTGGTGGTAATTACCACTGGATCGACAACCATTTGGTCAAGGCAACCCGCTACAACGGAAAATTTACCGATTTGGTTGACAAAGAAGTGACTATACAAGTATTTGATGATGGCCAACACGACTGATTCAATTCGTACCATGGCCCAATGGGCCCAAGAGGGCAATTCTCCAGAAGTGCTCTTTTGGGTCGGCTGTGCCGGTAGTTTTGATGATCGTGCCAAAAAAATCACCAAAGCATTTGTGCAACTGCTTCAAAAAGCGGAAGTGGAATTTGCTGTTTTGGGCCCTGAAGAGAGTTGTACAGGTGATCCTGCCAAGCGTTCCGGAAATGAATTTTTGTTTCAAATGCAGGCGATGACCAATATAGAAACCCTCAACACCTATGGTGTTAAGAAAATTGTCACCACCTGTCCACATTGCTTTAATACCCTCAAAAATGAATACCCCAGTTTGGGTGGCCAGTACGAGGTTATGCACCACACTCAGTTTTTGAAAAATCTGATTGGCGATGGGCGTTTGCGCATCGAAGGCGGTTTGTACAAAGGAAAAAAAATCACCTTCCACGACCCTTGTTATTTGGGCCGTGCTAACAATGAATACGAGGCACCACGTGCTTTGCTCGAAAAGTTGGAGGCAGAACTTGTAGAGATGAAAAGCTGCAAGCAAAAAGGTCTCTGTTGTGGGGCAGGCGGTGCGCAGATGTTTAAAGAAGCTGAAGTTGGAACCAAAGAAATCAACATAGCCCGAACTGAAGAAGCCCTAGATACCCAAGCAGATGTGATAGCCGCGGCTTGCCCTTTTTGCAATACTATGATGCACGATGGTATCAAGAACAAGGAAAAAGAAGTTCAAGTGGCAGTTATGGACGTGGCTCAACTACTCGCACAAACCGAAGACCTATAATTATGCTGTGTCCATTTGATCAATTGCCTGACCAAGCTCGAGTTTGGATTTACCCCTCACAACGCCCTCTGAGTAGTGACGAATTGACCTCAATAAGAGAGAAAATCAGTGATTTTCTCAAGGACTGGACTGCTCATGGCTCTAGCCTTAGGGCGGGTTTTTGTATTCCATACGACCAATTTATTGTTATTGCCCTCGACGAAGATGCCCAATCTGCCACCGGATGCTCCATCGATAAGTCCGTTCATTTTATGCAATCACTCGAACAGGAATTTGGTTTGGTGCTTTTGGACAAGATGAATGTCAACTACAAAAGGGAGAATGAAATCATCACAGTTGATTTGAAAGACTTTAAAAAACTGGCCAAGTCTCAAGAAGTCGCCTCTCAAACCATTGTTTTTAACCATTTGGTAATTAACAAGGCAGATTTTGACAACCACTGGGAGGGACCTGCCCATTCGAGCTGGCACAATCGTTTCTTTTAGCTTTCGTATTTTAGTCTTATGATGCGAAAGTCCCTGAGTTTGCTCTTAATGTTTTGTTTGGGTTCCCTTTTTGGGCAAACCCAATCCCAATGGGTTGACAGCCTGTACAACCAATTGACATTGGAACAAAAGATCGGACAGCTTTTTATGGTAATGGGTTTTTCCGAAGGGGATGCCGCTCATTACGACGCCATGCTTGAGGACATTCAAAACTACCACATCGGGGGGATTATATTCTCTAAAGGCAGTTTTTTAGAACAAGCCCTACTTACACAAACCTACCAAAACACAGCCCAAACCCCCTTGCTTATCGCTATGGATGCCGAATGGGGCATGGCTATGCGGTTAAAAGATGTTGACCCTTTTCCGTTTCAGATAACTATGGGTGCCATTCAGAACGATAGTTTGTTATACGAGGTAGGAAGCGCGATGGCCAAGCGACAGCGTGCTATGGGAGTACATTGGAACTTTGCCCCTGTGGTTGACAGCAACACCAATCCAAAAAACCCCATCATTGGGTTGCGCGCTTTGGGCGCCGACCCTTCGCTGGTCAGCCGAAAAGCAACCATGTTGATACGTGGCATGGAAGACGGAGGACTGATGGCATGCATCAAGCATTTTCCTGGCCATGGAGATACCGATAAAGATTCCCACAAAACCCTCCCCAAAATTTCTCATGATCTGAACCGTTTACAAAAAGTAGAATTGGCACCTTTTAACAATCTCATGTCTTCGGGTGTTTCGTCAGTGATGGTGGGTCATTTGGAAGTACCCGCTTTGGAGCCCACTGCGGGACTGCCTTCCTCCTTGTCTAAAAAAATAGTTACCGATTTGTTGCAAACAGAAATGGGTTTTGAGGGTATAGTCGTCACAGACGCCCTCAATATGAATGGGGTGTCAGACTATGACAGCCAACATACAGCCTCACTCAACGCCTTTTTGGCGGGTGCCGATTTGTTGCTTATTCCCCAAGATTTGGGATTGGCAGTGGCAGATATCAAACAAGCCTACTTGTCACAAGACATTTCGGAAGGTCGGCTGGCACATTCTGTAAAAAAGATTTTACGAGCCAAATACAAAGCAGGCTTACACCAAAAAGAGCCTCTAAACCATGAACTTCTTCAAAACACTATCCATTCGCCTGAATTTATGGCCCTTCAGCACCGTTTGGCTGCAGCTTCCATAACGGTACTAAAAAATGATAAGGATCTATTGCCTATCAGAGATTTAACAGACGCCAAGATCGCTTATATCCCATTAGGAAAAGACGAGGGCAATCCTTTTTTTGAACGTCTAAACCACTACGCAAATGTGGAACGCCTTGACCTTATTGAAGATCGCGCCAATCTTTCAAACTATTCTCACTTGATCGTCGGCATTCACCAACCCGACAAGACACCCTGGGAATCCCATAGGTTGACTGCCGAAGAAAAAGAACTGTTGTATAAACTCAGCCGAAGGAAAAATGTGATACTGGTCAGCTTTTCAAATCCCTATGCCTTACAACACATTTTATTAGATGATTTTGAAGCCATCGTGATGGGTTATCAAAACAACCCGATTGCGCAATCCAAAGCTGCGCAAGTGGTTTTTGGAGCTTTGGGTGCCAACGGCAAACTTCCCATCGATTTGGGCTCTTTTAATGTTGGTGAAGGATTTAAGCTACAACCTATTGGCCGATTGTCTTATGGCCATCCAGAGCAAGTGGGTCTTGATTCCCAACGATTGCAACTAATTGACAGCATGGCTTATGTGGCCATTACAGACTCTATGACGCCGGGTATGCAAATCCTAGTAGCTCGAGAAGGAAAGGTTGTGTATCACAAGTCGTTTGGGCATATGCGTTATGACAAACGCATTCCAATAAAATGGTATCATCGCTATGATTTGGCATCACTCACAAAAATTCTTGCATCCTTGCCATTGGCGATGCGTGAACAAGAAAAAGACAGCCTGTTTTTGAGCCGTCCCATAGCTTCCTTGATCCGTTCGTATGATGGCTCCAACAAAGCGGATGTGAATTTTAAGCAACTGTTCTCGCACCATGCAGGCATTCAGCCATGGATACCCTTCTACAAACAAACCCTAGATAGTATTACCCAAGAACCTAGACAAGACCTATACCGAAACCGACAACGTAAAAGGCACCGCATTCAGATTGCGGATCAATTGCATTTGCAATCATCTTTTTTGGATTCTATAGAAACCCAAATCATCGACAGTCCTTTGTTGGATTCCCTTTATTACAAATACAGCGATTTGCCATACTATATGTTTAAATCTTATATAGAGGAACGTCACATGTCGCGGATTGACAAACAATTTGACGATTTTTTAAGAGGACCTATGGGCTTGTATCATACCTCTTACAATCCCCTGTCAATGATTGATAAAGACTTGGTTGTGCCTTCTGAAATAGACACTTATTATCGTCACCAAGAATTGCAAGGTTATGTTCATGATATGGGCGCTGCTATGCAAGATGGAGTAGGAGGACATGCGGGACTGTTTTCTAACGCTAACGACGTTGCCAAAATCATGCAAATGTATCTGCAAGGGGGGAGCTATGGCGGAAAAAAATACTTGCAACCTAAAACCATCAACACCTTTAACCAACGTTATTTTGCGGAACAAAATAACCGCCGAGGTGTTGGTTTTGACAAGCAGCAGTTTGAAGACCCCGGACCGACTTGCCTGTGTGCTTCAGACAGTAGCTTTGGTCATTCGGGCTTTACGGGAACCTTTGCGTGGGCCGACCCCGAATACGACTTGGTTTACGTATTTTTGTCGAATCGCACCTACCCAACGATGGAAAACACGCGATTGGTGGACACCAATTTTAGATCGGAAGTGCAACGTATAATTTATAAAGCTCTATACAAGTAAAAATGCGCATCGGAATTGTTTGTTACCCTACTTTTGGCGGTAGTGGCGTCGTAGCTACCGAGTTGGGAATTGCTTTGGCTCAAAATGGCCATCAGGTGCATTTTATGACCTACAAACAGCCAGTACGTCTCAATGCCTTACAACCCAATATTCACTTTCATGAGGTTTATGTCCCCGAATACCCCTTGTTTCACTATCAACCCTATGAGTTGGCACTCTCCAGTACGCTGGTCGATATGGTCAAGTTGCATAAATTGGATTTGCTCCACGTGCATTATGCCATTCCGCATGCCTACGCCGCCTATATGGCCAAACAGATGTTGGCCGAGGCAGACATCAACATACCCATAGTTACTACGCTACATGGTTCTGATATTACACTTGTAGGAAGTCACCCATTTTACAAGCCAGCGGTTACCTTTAGTATCAATCATTCTGATGTGGTCACGAGTGTATCTCATAGCCTACGTGAGGATACACAGCGTTTGCTAGATGTAAACCGTGAGATTGAGGTAGTTCCCAACTTTATAGACATCAAAAAATACGACAAGCTGCGTGAGAATTGCCAACGCAGTATGATGGCTGAACCGCACGAGCGCATCATCACCCATGTGAGCAATTTCAGGCCTGTCAAACGTGTACAAGATGTACTGCATGTGTTTGCGCGTATTGTTCAAAAACAACCGTCCAAACTGATGATGGTGGGCGATGGTCCTGAGCGAAAAATGGCAGAAGATTTGAGTGCCCAACTACAAATAGATGACCATGTGGTCTTTTTGGGCAACTCTAATGATGTGTATAGGGTGTTGTGTTTCTCTGATTTGTTTTTGTTGCCCTCACAGACCGAAAGCTTTGGCTTGGCGGCTTTGGAGGCCATGGCTGCCCGTACGCCTGTCATTTGTACCGATCAAGGGGGTCTTCCCGAAGTGGTTGAAGACGGTGTTTCAGGTTATCTTACTCCTGTAGGTGATACAGATTTCATGGCTCAAAAAGCCATTGCGCTTTTGGGCAATATAGACCAGCTTAGACAGTTTAAAGACGCTGCTTACAACAGGGCAAAAACATTTGATATTGCTCATGTGGTTCCTATGTATATGGATATTTACGAAAAGGCAGTGGCGTATGTAGCCCGCTAATTTTTTCGTTGTGTCTGACTGCTAAAGGTACTTTCAAAAATTTTATCTGCATTGCCCGCCTCAAACCCTTCTCTGCGATGCGCAGTGGTGAGTATATCTTTAGGTAAACCTTTGTACTCAGGTAGTACAGATCTCTCGGCAAACTCCACATAGCTTCCAGCGATGGTGTGGGTATCTCCATCGGCAAATTCACTTGAGATTTTGTTCGCTACCGTACTACTCTGGCGTAGCAAACTGTCTGGACTTGTCTTTATTTCGCCACCTGCATTATTTAGTGCGATTCCTGCTGATTTAAGTAGCTCATTAAAGTTTTCCAATTGGTTGTAAGGTTTTGGAAGGGCATGCACGCTTATGGTATAGTGATTGAGGTAGTAGCGGTTGTATAACACCCAGGCACCGTATTCGGATTCTGACAACAGGGTTTGGTAATCATCATAGGTTGGTGTGTTCCAAAGCGGTAGGTGTAAAAAATCGACCACATTTTCCGCATGGTTCAAATCCAAACCATCTACGGGGTCGTTATGGATGTTTTGGGTGTAGCGGTCAATGATTTTTTGCGCTTGTTTGGACAAATCGCCTACGCGAAGTTCACTGATAAACACCCTTGGATAGTGTTCCATGGGAGGTTTGTACCAATAGGCATCTAGTTTTTTGGTCTCAAAATGATAGTGCTCCATTTTTTGATAGCCATGATGGAGAAATATCTTTTCAAAAGAAGCGATGCCCAAATGAGGAATTCCCATGGTGCGAAAAGCTATGTGGTCGTTGACAATATCGGATTGGGAACCGATACAGCCCTTGTCTATAAGCAGTTTGGTAATCTGTCTGACTGCGGGAACCCGTTGGGCATAAGTGTCAAACAAGCCATTAAGAATGAGATCGATGGGTTTTTGGGATGAAAACTTCATGGATATAAGGTTTTATGGGGTGTTAAAAAGACTTCCGTTTTGGGTGGCCAAAAAAGCATTCAAGTCGATTTCTTCTTGTTTGATAAAACCTTTTTGAGGTAATTGATTGTTAGTCACCATTTCCACCACTGCCGCCAAAGAAGCCGCTGTGGTCCAAGAGATAGCCCGCCATGTATGACCACCAATTTCTTTGGGGAAATAGGTTTTAAAGAACTCTTTACGTCGCATCCGACCCTCTATCTTTCCCTCCACGACCGCATAAACATGCACCAAATCGTCATCGACCGGGGGTTTGGCATTGGTCAAGATGGCCTCCAGTTGTTGGAGATCATTTTTCATTACCAGCTCATAGAGCATAAACCGCATAAGCTTACCATGACCCGGATAACGAATGGTCTTGTAGTTAAGCGTGTCGACTTTGCCTTCAAAAGTGGCACACATGGTGCCAAGTCCGCCCGAGGTGGTAAATGCCTCGTATTCTTGCCCTTCTATGTTCATCTGTTCAAAACCTTGAAGAGAAGGCACCATTTTGCGTTTGCCATTGTGAATAGCTTCGGCATCGTTGAGATATTCGTTGAGCACACCTGTGGGTGACCATGTAAACGAATAGGCCATTTGCCCATTGGGATAGCGTGGCAAAGCCCCTACACGCAACTCAATATCACGAATTTCGTCGAACTGCTTGGCCAAGTCCCCACCAATGATGCCTATAAATCCGGGCGCCAGTCCACATTGGGGCGCCAACACACCCACTGCCGATGCTCCTAAAGCCTCTATGTGTTGGGTGGTAGACACATCCTCAGTAAGGTCAAAATAATGAATGCCTTTTCGGTGGGCGATTTCAGCCACATGACGGTTTAGGTAGTAGGGTAGGGCCGAGACCACCCCGTCGGCTTTGTCTAGGATTTTGTGGATGGTATCGACATCACTGATATCCGCCTGATGGACAGGAAATGGTAATGTAAAGTCATAGTGGGGTTGTTGTAGATCGTAACCTTCGACTTCAAACGATTTGCTTAAAAGCACACCAACAAGGGTGCCAACTTTCCCCAGTCCTAAAACAATTATCTTGTTCATAATATAACAATATATTAAAGTAAAGTTATATAAAAAACAAAGTGAGAGCGAAGTTGGTGGAGAAAATATATTAACAATTTGGGTGTGATTTTCTGCTTTTTGTCTAAAATATTATATTTAGAACATGCCCCACAAAATCATTTTCTCTGACCAAGCCGCTGAAAAGTTAATTTTAATTTTTAATGATATTGAAACTCGGTTTGGCAAAAGGTCTAAAGACCTAGTCAAGAAAGAGTTTCAAAAGACCATCATCAGTGCTTCAGTATTTCCAGAAATTGGCAAAATTTATGATAAACATTTGAGGTATGTAATTGTAAAAAAAAGGTCTATTCTGTTTTATCGTTTTGAAAATAACACCATGTATATTGTTGCTGTATTTTCCTCGAAAGAAAATTGGATGTCTAAAATTTAATTGTCGAATATCTCTCCAAATTCTTTAATCCTACCGTTTTTTATATCCTCTTCACCTTTTATAATTTCAGCTTGAAGTTTTTCTTCAAATTTTAAAATTCGAACGATCTTTTCTGCTTCAGAAAGTGTAAAATTTTTATTTTTCATTCGGTTGTAAAATGTTGCAGAAGGAATAGAAGTAAGTTTAATAATTGCTTGTGGTTTAAAGTGGCTTTGTTTTATTTTTTCCGGAAGATCCTCAATAAGCTTTCTATATTCCTGTAGTACTGACTCCATTTTTTTATAATATACAATACAAATATATATATTTTTTACAATTACCGTTTGTATTTGAATTACCCTCAGGTGCCTCATCGTGCTTTATCTATCTCACTACAGAAAGAACTTTGTGAAATTATCACAGTTGCTTGATGAACTTCAAGGTGATATGCGTATTGACATGAATCAGATATACCCCTTTGGGGAGCGCATCGATGGTTACTACACAATGCCTTGACTTGTCTGTTTGAACCTGTCCCTCTACATGTTTCCGACCCGTGAGGTCAAAAATCGCGTATTGTATGTTAGTGATCCCATCAGGAACACTAATTTGAAGATAATCAGTAGCAGGGTTGGGGTAGAGCACCCATTTTGTAGTGTCAAATGGATTTTGAGGTCTTAATAAGTCAAACTGAGGAAAAGTTTCTCCCAGTATATCCTCTGAATTTGGGTTTTCGGGAGTCATCCATTGATCTATGACAGACGCATAGACCGAACGAAAATCAAACTCGGTAGCGAGGTTGTCTTCCCAACGGGCATTGTTGGGAATGACAGGGTTGTTGCCTAAAATTTCAGGGTCTATGTTGTTTCCTATGATAAATATCGGTGCAGCAGTCCCGTGATCGGTGCCTCGAGAACCATTGGAAACAATGGTTCTTCCAAACTCCGAAAAGGTCATGCACAACACATCATCGCTTCGGTTGGCAGTATCCAAATTCAGCATGAATTTGCTGACTTGTTGGTTTAGATCTCTCAATAGCAAACTGTGTTGTCCTTGGGCATGATCATTGGGGTCTACTTGTGTGTCGTGGGTGTCAAAGCCACCGATAGACACCATATATACTCGAGTGTTGAGCCCTCCGGTAATGAGTTTGGTCATGATGTCAAATTGTTGTGCCAAGTAAGTGTCATTTCCAAATTCGTGGGTAGTTTGTCCTCGTTCATAGGCCCGTTTAATAACCTCGCTGTATTCGTTAGACTGGTTTTTGATTAGATCAATATAACGGAGTTTCATTCCTAAATAATCATCAGGATAGTCAGCCATAGGATCAAAAAGAATGTCTTCATGAAATCCACCAGGGTCTGTTGCGACATAACTGGTAAAAGATTGATTCCCTGTAAACAACAATGAAGCTGCTCCGCCCAATTCTATCGACAGTGGGTCGGGATAATTTTCATTTGGATAAGAAAGGGGCCATTCTGGATGTTGATTCTCCATAAAACGCCCCATCCAACCTGAATTTATGTATTCATCGTAGTCAGAGGCAGATTGCCAAATGTCCATGGATCGAAAATGAGAAAAGTCGGGTGTGACCGAACCTACATTTTGAATAATCTTCAAACGCTTTTCATCAAACATACTTTTAAAACCACTCAGTTCAGGATGCAAGCCCAAATCATGAGTCTCCAATTGTAGGATTTTGTTTTCAGGAAGTATCACATGGGGTCTGACTTGACTCAAGTTGTTCATCTGATCCATTGGAATCAGGGTGTTTAAGCCATCATTACCTCCATCGAGTTTGATGAGCACCAATATTCTACCTTCTGTTTGGGTGTTGCTTAAATAGGTGGTTTTATTGTTGGCTACAACCTGATGAAATATGGAGGGCAATACCATAGGTGCTGCCGCTGCGTGACTGATTTTATGTAAAAATGATCTTCTTTTCATGGCGGCTAGTGGATGTGAAATTCGGAGAGTTCAAAGAATTTAAAAAACACATTGTCAAGTCGCCACTGCAGTTGATTTTCGTTTTCTTGAGTGGGATTGTCCAGAAATTGACGAACATACTCTGTCCAGTGTGTCATAGGAAGCCCGCCTAACAATTCGTTAATCCATTGGGATTTTAGTTCGGTACGCATGGGGGCAGCGTGCATTCTTTCAATAAATTCATCCAAAAATGCATTGAGATCATCAGGCTGTTCGAAACCTGAAAGGTACCGATGGAGGTCATATTTTAAGTTTACTCCTCGATCTTCGTATGAATAACACCACATCCCCCAACGTACCCAAAAGGACATGTTTTTTCGAGCCTTTATGGTGGAAGTATTAATCCAAAAAAGATCATATACAGGTTCTTGGTAATAGGCCGGCCAGCCCGATACGTTTGGTGGGCTAAACAATTGCATTCCTTGATTGTGCGTAACCCAGTTCAAATGTTTGGCAAAAATGTCATAGGCCAAAGTATCTGGGCTGTAGTTTTTTACTTGAAACGCCGGATGACC
>CAXRDP010000051.1:0-23708 GCA_964229545.1 Flavobacteriaceae bacterium
GGACCAACTGATTATGAGTCAGCTACTCTAACCAACTGAGCTATAGGACCGGTTTGCGCCTGCGAATATACACATTCACTGCAAGGCCGTCTAAAAAAATCGTTCGCGGACTTCTATCAGTAAGGCCAACACCAAACACAAAGCCACGCTTGCTAAAAAAGTTCCTCCTACTCCCATATCACAAAGTTAGCACTTCTCTGCTAATTTCGTGCATGAACCCGAACTTCCTCCTGAACAATGCGAGATACTTTTTCCAACGCGCCCGTTTGCCAAAGCCTGGGCAAACTATCTAAAGGAGTGTTGGCCGATTTAGGCATATAGTTGTCATAATCCTGTACCCATAGGCCCTGATAAGCTTTTGGGTTGGTAGCCACGCGGAATCGGACACCACCTCCGTTGGTGTGATAGCTATAGGCCAGATAGTTCATCTTTAGGGTTTGAGCGTCAAACCAATACCTAAACTCATCTTCGTAATCCGTGCCGCCGCCTTCTTGTTCAAAAGTGACTGCCACCACAAAATGTGGGCGTCCTTGTATGATAGCGGGCCCTCTAAAATGCTTGATAGCGGCCGGGTCGTTAAGCACATAGGGCAGTTGAAAGAAATACATCACGCTATTCAAACTGTTGCTGTAAGACAGCGCCAAACTGTCGGCCAAGATGATTGATTGGCCATTTACAGTACGAGCAAAAGTGCCATTGCTATACAAACGGTCTTTGATGCTGTCATTGTCTTGTGCAAAACTTCTTTCATACATATAACCGTTTTTGATTCGCTGGAGTTTGTAATCTTTGTCTCTAAAGCGAAACCCAACGTCATGTGTTCTCAATCGGTCTTGGCCGTGTGCCTCAATGGCTTGGTCGATCAAGCTTTGGGCTGCCGATTCAGGGTTGTGTTGTACACAAGAAAAAGGCGCCCATCCGATAAAAGCAAAAAACAAAAGCTTTGCGGACTTTTCAAACACATTCATGTCTATAAAAGTACGCTTTATCTCACGATCACCGCTGCCCCTTTATTTTGTATTTTTGAAAGATGAAAACCGTCACCCCCGAGACTACTGTGGCTGAACTGATTGATGTGTTGCGCAACAAAATAAAACATCAAGACTATAAAGATGCGGTCCATAAAATCACATTGATGACCACGCTCGAAGTCATTGAACGACTCATCAAAAAATAACCACAATGCATACATCAAAAACCCACACTTTTTTCTATTATATAGCGCTGGTTCTGTCAGTGCTTCATTTTCTTCTCTATGCAGTAAACGGCTCTATAATCGGTATTTTATTATCTGGTTTGGTTCCTTTTTGGCTATGGTCCACAAGACGAAAGCAATTGTCGTTAGTGGCAGTGAGTGGCTTTGAACAAGTGCTTACTTATGGCGTCTTGATCTATGCCGTGTTTGCGGGACTGTTTGCGTTGCTGATGTTTCTAGGTTGGGGCATTCTTCAAGGTGCTGGAGCCGAGGTTTTTTGGGGTGCTATGGAGCAAAACCCCGCCTTCGATGACTTAAACGAAGAGGAAATGGAGGGTGTTATGCTTGTGATGGAAAATCTTCCAACCTTTCTGCCGCTTCTGGGCACCGTTGTGCTATTGCAGGCGGTTTCTTATTTGTACTATGCTATTTCGCTGTTGCGAAGTCAAAAGGATTAGGACGGCTCCACAAAGGCTACTTCAGGGTGAAATACCTCTCGTACCAAGCGCGCTAAGGTTTCTTCGAATGCTTGAAGGTCGGCTGTAGTGAGTTCGGTTCGTTTGCTGCGCCCCGATCCTTTGATTCCGAATGGCATAAAGCCGTTTGACGGTTTCTTTATCGAAAAAATTCCCGCTGTGAATGACGCGTTCGACTCTAATTGGTCTGCGAACAACATACTGTAAAAAAGCACCTGAAAAGCCTTACTGTATTTAGGGTCGTCGCTCAAAGAGGCTATATCATCACATAAAAGTTCTCTTGGCTCCGTGGTACCGGTCTTGTAGTCCAAAATCCGAAGCTGTCCGTCAACCCTATCCACCCTATCAACAACTCCCTTAAAACTAACAGGAAAAGGGAGGCCTTCAAAATTTAGGGTGATTTTCTTTTGCAACTCCACCCCTATCAATTGAATGGTTGTGCCCGACTGGATGAGCTTTTTGTCAGCATCCAAAACCCGATTGAGGTTGTGCTTAGCCGCCTCAAACAAAAGCAAGTTTTTACCTGTATTGTGGCCCGTGGGCCCAAAGTGGAAAATAAACTTTTGAGACAAGGTGGGCTCTAATTGTGACTGCATGTTCTCTATGGCGGAAACACTTAATTCTTTTCCCTCATAAGGCTTATACAGGGCCTCTAAACAATCATGCGCTACCGTGCCCAAAGTGTTGGCTGCTATGGACTCTTCTACCTCTTCCGCTTGTTGAATCTGCAACAAATATTGGTCATAAAACTCTATGGGGTTTCTGATGTAGGTCCCTAGTGCGGTTGGGGAAAATCCGCTTTGTGCAAGTTCTTTCAGCCTGTTAATGGCTCCCGCTGTTTTTGGGAGGGTTTTTGGTTCGGGCTTGGGCAATTGGGTGTTTTGTTGTTGGGTAAAAAAATGCATCTTGTGCGCAGCGGGCAAGTGATGTTTCCACTGGCGTACAAACCGACTCATTTCACCACCGCCCAACACATCTCCGTTGGTGGTGTATAAAATATAAACCTGTTTGGCGCGGTACATCAACCTAAAAAAGTGGTAGGCATAGATCGTTTCTTTTTCGTCTCGGGTAGGTATGCCGTATTTTTTCTTTACATCATAAGGCATCCATGAATCGTCTATGGACATAGAAGGAAGGATGCCTTCGCTGGCTTGAGTCAATATAACGGTGTCAAAATCAATCAATCGAGTCTCCAGCATCCCCATGACTTGCAACCCCTCAAGGGGCGTACCTTCATAAGACAGTTTTTGGGTGGCAATTTGAGCGGTATAAAGTGTGCGCAGGGTTCTTAGGTCAGAAACAAAAGGGTAGTTGCTGATTTGTTGATCCAACTGATTAAAAAGGGTATAAAATCGATAAAGAATCTCTTGCTGGTCGGGTACAAATTGCTCTACAATAGGTCGTAGTTCCTCCACTAAGCGCACCAATGATGAAACGGCTTGTTGGGGGGTGTTCCAAGGAGTAAAAATATAATCCAAACGAAGCGCAAGGGGGTGAAGGTTAATAAGAGCATCAGAAGAAATAAAACTTTGGTTTTTCTTCACCAGATCAGTCATAATCTTGGTCGGGTCTCCAAGGTTGTAGTGCTTAGAAATATGTGCCGTCACAGGATGAGCTAACAGCTGCTCAAGCTGTTTGTGATAAAAGCCTTTTTCTGAAGAACGTCCCAACTGAAGGTCAAAAAAAGCCTCAAAAAAAGCCGATAAAGAATGTCCTTTGAGGGGTTGACCCATAGTAACATTAAGCCGATTGATTTCGGGTGGCAAAGCATGCATTACCGGTTCGAGGAGTGACTCGTCTGGAAGTACAACAGCTACACGCTCCCAATCAGGCTTGTTCTTCGATAGTTCTTGGAGGATGGAGCCGACGTGTTTGGCCTGCCCCAAAACTCCGGCCGTTTCGATGACTTCTATTTGTTTGGGTTGTGTAAAAGATTCGTGTATGCCCAAAAAATTGTTTTTCTCAAAAAAGGGCCATTTTTGTTTGTAGCTCGCTATAAAATGCGCCGACCGTTGGGTTTTGTCTTCAAGGAAAAAGCGGTCTATATCCCAAAAAACCGTGGCGCGCTCTTGTGCCAATAACGACTGGAATAAGTGGGATTCACTATGGCTCAACGCATTAAAACCACACAAGACAAAATGGGTGTCGGGCTGCGCTTCTATATAGGCCTCAAGACTGGCAACTGCTTCTCTGTACACCATGCCCGATGTGCCATGCCCTTTGGCTGATAGTGTGGTAATAAAATTCTCATATATCTCTGGCAACACATCCCAAAAGGCCAAATAATTTTTTACCAAACTTGATTCTTCTTTCGCCCACGACTTGAGCCGATAAAGACTGCTCAAATAGCTGAAAATTCCTTTCCTGTCTATCAAATTACGGTCAATCGCATCGAGGTCATTCAACAAGGTTTCGCCCCAGCCCAAAAAAACTGAGAAATCGTCCCGTTTTTGCTCGTCTATTGCAGTACAATAACTTTGATAAAGGGCAAAAATAAGCTCCATTTTTGGGGGGACCTCTACCCCTGAAACCTCGCGAACAAAGGCGTCAATATCAAAAATCTGCGGTCCTATACAGGGCTGTGAAAGGGTTTTGGATATGGCTTGGTTGAGGTAGAGTGTAGCTCTTCGGTTGGGTACCACAAAGCAAAGCTTCTCTAGCCGATGGCCGGAAACGTCTTTGACAATATGATCCAAAAAGCTTGTTGCCATAAACACTAAAAATAAAAAAACGCGGTGAAACAATCACCGCGTTTTATGTGTCGTTAAGCCTTAAAGTATTATTCGGCTACTTTAAACTCTACACGTCTGTTTTCTGCTCTTCCTGCTTTGGTGTTGTTCTCAGCGGCAGGCTTTGATTCGCCATGGCCAACTGTGCTCAAACGATCCGCATCGATTCCAGCATCCACCAAGTGGGCTTTTACAGCCGCCGCACGTCGCTCTGAAAGTGGGTTGTTATAGCTCTTTGGTCCGGTGCTGTCAGCGTGACCTTCAATGCTGATTTTGACGCCAGCGTTAGAATCAATAATCTTATACGCTTCTGCCAATTGGGCCTCTGCTTCCGCGTCCAAGTCAGCGTTTTCAGTGTCAAACTTTACTGATAAGTCTGCCAATCCTGAAAGTGGATATTGTGGACAACCATTGTTGGCGGCAACTCCGGCAACATCAGGACACGCATCATCCTTATCAGCTACCCCGTCACCATCTGCGTCTGGCCATGGGCATCCGCCGTTCGCTTTTGGACCGGCGACTTGTGGGCAGTTGTCGTCTTTGTCTGCAAGACCGTCTCCGTCGGCATCAGGACATCCGCCCAATGCTGCAGGGCCTGCTGCGGCAGGACAAGCATCGTCTTTATCAGCAATGCCGTCTTGGTCTCCGTCAGGACAGCCGTTCAAAGCTGCAAGACCGGGTGCGTTTGGACAGTCATCATCTCCATTTCTGATGCCGTCTCCGTCATCATCAGGACATCCGTCCAACAAAGGAGAACCAGGTGTGTTTGGACAAGCGTCTACGCTGTCTTTCACGCCGTCTTCGTCTGCGTCACCATCCCCAAATGCGAAAGAAACACCAAATGTAAACTGATCGACAAAGTCACCATCGTTTCCATTATTAAGTCCAAACATTTCATTCAGGTCGCGTGAAAACACTTTTCTTTTGGCTTGAAGCGACAACGCAAAACTGTCGTTAAACCAATAAGAAAGTCCCAAACCTACATTGGCGGTTGGAAAAGCATCGCTGTCTATAGAAGTGAATCCCACACCCCCTAAAAGAATTGGTTCAATTTTTCCAAGGTCTACAAATGAGTTAGCAGACAAAGCAATACCAGCATCAACACTGTAATAAAGGTCATCATCTCCGTTGGTGCGGGCCACTTGGTTAAGAGTACCCCCCAAATTGACGGAAACTCCTTTGGTCAAGTAGCGAGATGCTTCTAGGTATGAAAGATAGGGTGCTACATTGAGGTCGTTCTCAAAGGCTACTCCGTCATTTCCAATCTGAAACTCTGCGCCTTGACGCTCATAAAAATCAATTCCGTTGGTTCCCAATGAAACCTTCCATGGGTTTTCGGGAGATTGAGCAGTGGCGCTGATTGCAAAAGCCACTGTAATTGAGGCAAGTAAATGTTTCATTTTCATTTTGATAGATTAAGATTTAGTGCAAACTTAAGAAATCTGTTCCAATTTTAACACCTCCCCCACGTAAAGAAGAAAAAGGCCGTCTATTTTATATCCCATTTGCTCAAAACATCTTGCATACGTTCGTAGCTGTTGTTCGTGTGTGGGTTTTCGATTTCCTGTCTTGTAATCCAATATTGATACTTTACCACTTGGTAAAATCACAAAGCTGTCTGGGCGTAGCTGGGTTCCATCGGGAGCAAATAATGTGCGTTCTCGAAATTTTCTGTGGCCGACCACAAAAAAATCACTCAATTCAGGCATTCCAACCAGTGTTTGCATTTTCTTTTTTAGAATAAAGCCCTCGTTTTTACCTATTCTTCCCTGAAAAATGGCGTGCTGAACCACCTCATCGACATCGGCGGGGACATATATCTCTGCCATCAAATCGTGAAAAAGATTTCCATAGTTAATGGCTTCACGCTGTGGCTGATCCCAAATCGGCTTTTGGTGGCGGAACAAAACAGCTGGAGATGCGTTGCCAAACCATTTTGAAGGTTTCGTTTGAATGGTTGGTTTTGATGTTTGGGTTTTTATGTTTGTTGGCTTCCCAAACCCGTAGCTGTTGTGAGCAACTTTCTCAGGCTTACTTTCTTTAACAAAAGCTGTAAACAGACCCGCATAAGAGCTGTTTGTTTTTTCAGATTCGTAGGTAAATATGTGTAGCTCATATTTGGGTCGCGTCATAGCTACATAAAGCACGTTAAGGGCATCCAGCAACTGCTCTGCACGGTGTTTGAAATAAAGGGATTCTCCCACCAAACCACTGGCTTGGAGCTGGGAGTTGGCACGCACCAGCATGTGCTGAAAACCTGCATATTGATCGGCTTCTACCGGGTGCCAACATTCTGGGGAATTGGTACTGTAAATGTCCGCGTCTGCAAAAGGAAGTATCACCACTGGAAAGGCCAATCCTTTGGATTTGTGTATGGTCATCACACGAACTGCGTCAAGATTCTCGGGCACAGAAACCGATCTTTTTTCTTTTACTTCATCCCAATATGCCAAAAAAGCCGCATCGCTCAGGGGCTGTTGCGTGTTGTGTTGAAGCACCTCTTCTAAAAGACCGGATAAGAACGCTGATACTTCTTCAGTCAACCGAAAACTTTCTATAGCATATTCGAGGGCGCTGTAGGTGTCTTTTTTGCAAAATGTGTCAAACGAAAAGTCAAATTGAGCCCCACAAACGACTTCAAATAAAGCATAAATGTCACCCTCTAAATGGGTAGAAAGCCAATCGAACATATCTTGATTGTCGGGCATAAAATAGGAAAGCACTGTTTTTCGTGCCGCTTTGTGATGGTTGTCTATACGGAGGCGCAGCAATGCTAAAAGAAGACCGACCTCGGGGCTCTGGTCTACCAGTAAGGTTTCGGCAGAAACCACCGGCACATCGTGTTGGTTCAATAAGGCGGTTACTGCAACGCCTTGTTTGCGTTTGCGAACCAAAACACAAATATCGCTCTTTGCATAGCCCCGTGATAGTGCGTCGTTTACCTTGGCCAACGTAGCCTCAAGGTAGTGAGGGGTTCTTTCATCAACAAGGTCTCCCTCTACAAATGATAGGGTTGTCCATCCACCTGGATGGTTGTTTTTTTCTTGTTCAGATCCATTCAGATATAGCTGCCTGAAGTCAGAAATCTCTATGTGATTGGCGATAAATCGAAAAAACATATTGTTGGTTTCAACAATTTTGTCGAGGCTTCGGTAGTTTTTTGGCAATGGTGAGGTATTGGGTTTTACCCCCTCAAATGGACTGTCGCCTTTTGAAAGCGCCATAAACTGTTCGGGGTATCCGCCCCTCCAGCGATAAATAGCTTGTTTCGCGTCTCCGACCAACATCAGCCTGCCATGCTCTGATGAAAGTGCATGATCGGCCAAAGCAGAAAGGTTGTTCCACTGCAAAGCCGAGGTGTCTTGAAACTCGTCTATATAATAATGTTGGTAACGTACTCCGAGGCGTTCGTAGATAAACGGGGTTGGCGTGCCTTGTATGGCTTTTGCTATTATGGTGTTGAAGCCGCTGAGCAATAGGGTGTTTTGTTCTGACTGAAGCTCATGTAGGGTTCGTTGAAGGGCGTTTAACACAGATAGCGGGGCAAGCTGGGCCAAAAAAGCGTCTATTTGCCGTAGCTTGGGTAGAATTTGGATTAAAGTTTCCAGCCAATCCTCTAAATTGGGTTGTAAGGATTGAATGGCTGCATGTTCTTCTTGTGGCACTCCTTTTTTTAGTACGGTTCCTTTTTCAATTTGACTCGTAAGCCGTGATCCGGGGAGATTGCTCCAATCCGCCTTTAATACTTTGTCAATTTGTTTGGGCAATTCACCATGAGCATATGAAGATGGGCTGATTTTGAAGGAGTTGAGCCGCTCTTTAAGTTTTTGGGTGTTTATGATCAACTGTTGGCTCAGGTTTTCTTTATTGCACATCAGAATCTTCTCCAGCGCCTGAAAATCTTCCCTGGTTTTGTGGGCAATCTCCTGTAGAGGGTCATGGTGGTTTTCGTTATAAATAAGCTTAGCAATTTTGTTTAAATCGTAAGCCACGTCCCATGATTTGTCTTGGTCGGCCTTGGCGGTGACAAAACGCAACAACACACGAGTCAGTTGTGAGTCGGTGCCTGCTTTTTCAATCAATAAATCCACCGCTTGGGTTAAAAATGTTTCTGTGTCCAACGCCAATTCAAAACTGGTTGAAAGACCAAGGTCTCTGGAAAAGGTGCGGACGATCTGATGGGTAAGCCGGTCTATGGTGCTAATTGAGAAATGAGAATAGTGTTGAAGTAAATGTGTCAACATGCGGCTTGAACGCAAATGCAGTTGGTTGTGGTCAATGCCAATTCCTTCAGCCACCTCAACGAATAATTTGGTGGGGGTTGCGACTATGGTGTTTTCTGAAAAGTCAGAAAGCACTTCTAGAAGCCGCGTTTTCATTTCTTGAACTGCTTTGTTGGTAAATGTGATGGCTAGCGCTGACTGATAGTTGTCTGGTGCGGGACTTGATAGGGCTGTGATTAGAAACTCCTTCACCAAGGTGTAAGTTTTTCCTGAGCCAGCAGAGGCGTCGTAAATCTTAAACCGCGGTGGGTTGTTCATATCAATAAGTCGGTTTTGATCCATCCAGAATTGGTTAATATTACATAAATTTGTGCTTCATTACAAACAAAAAATTATGTCTTTCGAACTTCCGACTCTGCCTTATGCTTATGACGCTTTGGAGCCGCATATAGACGCGCGCACCATGGAAATACACCATTCAAAACACCACGCCGGATACACGGCCAAACTCAATGCTGCCATCGCAGGAACTCCTGCTGAAAACGGTACTATTGAAGAAATTCTATCCCAATTGGACATGAGCAACGCCGCAGTCCGAAACAACGGAGGTGGTTACTACAATCACTGCCTGTTTTGGGAGGTCATGGGAGCCGGTAGCCAAGCGGTTTCTGGTGCGCTTTCCGAGGCTATCGGTGTTTCTTTTGGCTCTTTCGAAAAGTTTAAAGAGGCCTTTGCCCAAGCCGCTGCTACCCAGTTTGGGTCGGGATGGGCGTGGTTATG
The DNA here is from genome assembly GCA_964229545.1 of Flavobacteriaceae bacterium. Lineage (GTDB taxonomy): Bacteria > Bacteroidota > Bacteroidia > Flavobacteriales > Flavobacteriaceae > UBA724. The sequence goes on from CAXRDP010000051.1 coordinate 9,404, forward strand.
TGTTCATAAAGGAGGGCATTTGGAGGTCTGCGCGACCGCAAATCAAGACAACCCGCTTATGCCGGGTATTGGGTGTGGTGGTACGCCTATATTGGGGCTCGATGTTTGGGAACACGCCTATTACCTAAACTATCAAAACCGCAGACCCGATTATATAGAAGCGTTTTTTAGCGTGATTAACTGGTCTGAAGTTGCCAAACGTTTTGAGGCAGCACAGTAAACAGTAGTTGTTAAATATTTAAAAGGGGGCTTTTTGCCCCTTTTTTTGTAAAATAAAAAAGGTGGAAAGACTCCACCTTTTTTGCCCCAAATCTTACCATGAACTTAACCTACTTATGTTATGGCAAGTCAAATATAAGACCATTTTTGTAAACACAAAGCTTTTTAAAGATTATTTTTTCTGTAAGCCATAGGTGGGCTATAATGGGGGCGGAAATATTATAAAATAAAAAAGGTGGAAAGACTCCACCTTTTTTGCCCCAAATCTTACCATGAACTTAACCTACTTATGTTATGGCAAGTCAAATATAGTACAATATTTTACATTCCCTAAATAATTTTTACTTTTTTTGGCTTGACTTTATAGGCAACCCTGTTTTTGTTTAGTAGGCGCGCTCTTGATTTCCTTCGTAAAAGTTGATAAAAGCCTGGTTCACAACGCGGTTTCCTCCGGGCGTTGGGTAATCTCCTGTAAAATACCAGTCCCCTAGGTTTTTGGGGCATGCTTTGTGAAGCTGATCGACTTCTTGAAAAATAATTTCCACTTCCGCTTGGATGTCATCTGTGCGCAAAAGCTGGCTTATTTTTTTTGAAATCTCTTGGGTTGTAAACATATCATACAAGCCGCAAACGACATTTTGAATGTGATCCGAAGATTTTTGCAGCTCCTCTTTGGCGGCCTTATACACCTGTGCCAATCGGTTTTCTTGTTTTGTGTCCTTTAGTAGTGCTAACATTGCTTGAAAAGCAATTAGTTTTTCCAAACGTGCCATATCGATTCCGTAACAGTCTGGATATCTTATTTGTGGCGCGCTTGAGACGACGATGATTTTTTTTGGGTTCAGTCGATCTAGCATTTTTAATATGCTTTTCTTAAGGGTGGTTCCTCTTACGATGCTGTCATCAAGAATCACCAAATTGTCATCAGCACGCACCGTTTTATAGGTGATATCATAAACGTGAGCCACCAAGTCATCTCTGCTACTGTCCTCGGTAATAAAGGTTCTTAGTTTTACGTCTTTTAAGATTACCTTTTCGGTTCGTGGTGTGCTGTTTAAAAGCTGGTTTGCGATCTTTTCGTCGACTTTAGAGCTTGAGCGTACGGCGGCAATGGCTTTGTTTTTCATCTGTTTTTGAACAGATTCAACGAGCCCATAGAATGCTGTTTCTGCGGTATTGGGTATATAAGAAAACACTGTTTTTTCAAAGTCGCCTTTGACCGCCTCTTCAACTTTTGGGAACAACAACTCACCTAGTTTTTTGCGCTCTTGATAGATTTCAGCATCATTTCCCCTCGAAAAATAGATACGCTCAAACGAACAGGCCTTCCGCTCTTTGGGGGGAATAACTGGCTTTAAGGTTGTGGTTCCGTTCTTTTTGATTACCAGTGCCGCGCCGGGGTCAATTTCTTGTATGGCTTCATAGGGAACATTGAACACCGTCTGAATGGCGGGGCGTTCGGAGGCCGCCACCACAATTTCGTCATTTTGATAATAATAGGCTGGGCGTATGCCGTTAGGGTCACGAACAACGAAGGCATCGCCATGGCCCAACATCCCGCATATCACAAAGCCGCCATCAAAGTTTTTGGTGGCTTTTGTCAGGATTTTTGGAATGTTGAGTTGTTCTGCTATTTGTGGCGAGGCTTCTTTTTTGGAAAAACCTTTCTTTTTGAGCTTTTTATACTCATTGGACACTTCATCATCCAAAAAGTGTCCTATTTTTTCCATCACTGTAACCGTGTCTGCCTTGACTTTAGGGTGCTGTCCCAATTCTATTAGGTTGTCAAAAAGTTCGTTGACGTTCGTCAGGTTAAAGTTCCCGGCCACAACCAAATTGCGGTGCATCCAGTTGTTTTGTCTTAGAAAAGGGTGTACGCTTGCGATGCCGTTTTTTCCAAACGTTCCATAGCGGAGATGCCCCATCATGACCTCACCCAAATGCGGATAGGCCTGTTTTAGGGCTAAGTCCGTCTGAGGTTGTGCGCTGAGTTCTTCTTGTTTTTTGTTGATCTCCCCATTGATTATAGAAAAAATGTCTTGTATCGGTTGGGGTTCGCATGAGCGAACGCGGCTCATAAAAGGCTCTCCAGGATTCATGTCGAGTTTGATGCTGGCATATCCTGCCCCATCTTGGCCTCGGTTGTGTTGTTTTTCCAACATCAAATACATCTTTTGCAGTCCGTAAAAGGGACTGCCGTATTTCTGTTGGTAATAGCTCAGGGGTTTGAGCAGCCGAATGACGGCGATGCCACACTCGTGCTTGATTGCATCACTCATGGGGTAAAATTAAAAATTTTGATTGGCTCAGGACCCATAAAGTTTAATTTGTTATTAAGAATGATTTTCATCAAAATGAACCAATGCTTTAAAGGCGGCCAAGCGTTCTTTAAGTGCGCTTGGTTCTAAATGAACAAGCGCTTTCGTGCCGAAGTCTGTCACACAAAAGGATGCTAAAGCAGAGCCGTAAACAATTCCTGTTTTCACAGCCTCAGGACTCAGAGAAACTCCCGAAGCCAAATAGGCCGCCAACCCACCCGCAAAACTGTCCCCTGCCCCAGTAGGGTCTACAACGGCGTCTATTGGCATGGCGGGTGCAAAAAAGAGGGTGTCTTTATGGAACATAAGTGCACCGTGTTCTCCTTTTTTTATCACCACAAAAGACGGTCCCATGGAGTGGATTTTCTTGGCTGCAGCGACCAAACTGCTTTCGCCGCTCAGCTGTAATGCTTCCTCGTCGTTGATGGTAATGATGTCGGTCAAAGCGATGGCGCGCATGAGTTCATCCCAAGTGTTGTCCATCCAAAAATTCATGGTGTCCAGCACTACTGTTTTGGGTGAGTTGCCCAATTGCTCCAAGACGCTCAACTGTACCGAGGGGTGAAGGTTGCCCAATAACACCACCGATGCGTCTTTATAGCCTTGAGGTACTACAGGGGAAAAGTCGGCCAAAACATTGAGGTCTGTTACCAAAGTATCGCGTTTGTTGAGGTTTTTGTGGTACTTGCCCTTCCAATAGAAGGTTTTTCCCTCGGATTCCACTTTTAGACCCTCCAAATTGAGATTTCGTTCGCGTAGTAAAGCCAAATATGAATCGGGGAAGTCGCCCCCTACTACAGAAACTATGGCTGCGTCTACAGGAAGTTGAGCGGCCGCCAATCCTATATAGGTGGCTGCACCCCCTAATATCTTTCCGCTTTCACCCAAAGGGGTTTCTATGTCGTCAAAGGCGACCGTACCCACTATTAATAATTTGTTATTCATTGTTTTTGCTGTGTGTTAATGTAGGCTGTATCTTCTAGATGCGTGGCTGTGTCTTTGGACGCTTTGACAGCGGCTTTGTCACACCACTCGTTTTGTGGGTGCTGGTTGTGTCCTTTGATCCATTGTATACGGACGCGGTGTTTTCTGTAAACATCCAAAAACGCTTTCCATAAGTCTCCGTTTTTTTTGTTCTTAAAATTTTTTTGCTCCCAACCAAACACCCATTTTTTCTCTACAGCATCACAAATGTATTTTGAGTCCGTAAAAACCACCACTTCGGTGTCCAGGTTCTTGAGCATGCGCAGCCCTTCAATTACAGCCATAAGCTCCATGCGGTTGTTCGTGGTGTGTTTGTACCCTTGGCTATGTGTTTTGGTGTGTCCCTTGCCCGCCCACTCCAGAATGAGAGCATATCCCCCTGGTCCTGGATTGCCGCTCGCTGCTCCGTCTGTGTAGAGATGCACCATCAGCCCGAAATTAAAAGTTTTTCAATTGTGGTTGGATAGTGTTCATGTTCAAGTTTGTGAATTTTTTGGGCTAATGATTCAGGGGTGTCGGTGGGTGTAATGGAAACTTTGACTTGCTTTATAGCGGCACCCTCATCATAGTTTTCATTGACGTAATGAATCGTGATTCCGCTCTCGGCACCTCCAGACTCTATCACGGCGCGGTGTACGTGCATGCCGTACATGCCTTTGCCTCCAAAGTTGGGTAACAGGGCGGGGTGTATGTTGATGATTTTGTTGGGGAAAGCCTTCACAATGGGTTCGGGTATCTTCCAAAGAAACCCTGCCAATACAATCAAGTCTGGAGACTCCCTTTGTAGTTCTTCTAGTAAGCCGTCGGGTGATAAAAAGTATGTTCTGTCAAAAACCCTGGTGTTTACATTGTGGTTATGGGCTCTTTCAATGACATAGGCCTCGGGGTTGTTGGTGTAAACACACGCAACCAATGCATGGGGTCGGGCTGTAAAGTGCTGAATGATGCGTTCTGCGTTGCTGCCAGAGCCCGAAGCAAACACGACTATTTTTTGTGTTTTGTTGTTCATTGTTTTACGCCTTTGCAAAGCTACAATATATTCGACCATGTCGTGTCATCTCGACAAATATGTATAAAGAGTTGTTAAGATTTTTAAGGAATAAGATAGTAGGTACCAAAGTTTTTATATTTTTGCCCCCAACTAACATAAAAAACTTCATATATGTCTGATATTGCATCTCGCGTGAAAGCCATCATCGTTGACAAGCTAGGCGTTGACGAAAACGAAGTCGTTGCTGAGGCTAGCTTTACTAACGATTTAGGCGCAGACTCTTTGGATACTGTCGAACTGATTATGGAATTTGAAAAGGAATTCGACATCCAAATTCCGGATGACCAAGCTGAAAACATCGCCACAGTAGGTCAGGCCGTACAGTACATCGAAGGAAGTAAATAACATCCTATGCACAAAAGGCGCGTAGTCGTAACCGGTTTAGGCGCATTGACACCCATCGGGAATTCCATTCCTGATTTTTGGGAAGGGCTTGTGTCTGGCACAAGTGGTGCCGCTCCTATCACTCATTTTGATGCGAGTAAATTTAAAACCCAGTTTGCTTGTGAGCTCAAGGGCTATGACCCTATCGATCATTTTGACCGTAAAGAGGCTCGAAAAATGGATTTGTTCGCTCAGTATGCTGTGGTGGCTGCTGACGAAGCCATACTTGATGCCAAACTAGACCTCGACACACTAAACAAGGACCGTGCTGGGGTTATTTGGGGTGCCGGTATTGGGGGGTTGGAAACCTTCCAAAACGAAGTGCTTTCATTTGCTGCTGGGGACGGTACGCCACGCTTCAACCCTTTCTTTATTCCAAAGATGATTCCGGACATTGCGCCAGGGATGATTTCTATAAAATACGGTTTGAGGGGGCCCAATTTTGCAACCGTGTCTGCTTGTGCTTCTTCTGCCAACGCCATTATCGATGCGCTCAACTACATTCGCCTTGGCTATGCAGATGTGATGGTCACAGGTGGATCTGAGGCCGGTGTTACCAAGGCTGGAATTGGGGGTTTTAATGCCCTTCATGCATTGTCTACTCGAAATGACGATCCGCAAACCGCTTCAAGGCCCTTTGACAAAGACCGTGACGGCTTTGTATTGGGCGAAGGCGCAGGTGCGCTGGTCATCGAAAGTTTGGAGCACGCACAGCAAAGGGGCGCGACTATCTATGCAGAAATTATTGGAGGGGGTCTTTCGGCAGATGCCTACCATATGACCGCGCCACACCCGGAAGGAACTGGTGCTACCAAGGTTATGGAAAATGCTTTGGCTGATGCCAACCTAAAGCCTGAAGACATTGATGCGGTGAATATGCACGGCACCTCCACACCTTTAGGTGATGTGGCTGAGTCAACTGCGCTTAAAAAGGTTTTTGGTGAACATTTGTACACCATGAATATCAACTCAACAAAATCCATGACAGGGCATTTGTTGGGTGCGGCTGGTGCTATTGAAACCATTTCAACCATTTTGTCTGCCCAACACGGAATTGTGCCTCCTACAATTAATCACTTCACCGACGATGAGGCCATAGATCCAAAGATCAATTTTACCTTCAACAAGCCTCAAAAACGCGATTTAAATGTTGTCATGAGCAATACCTTTGGTTTTGGCGGACACAACGCCTGTGTCGTGGTCCAAAAATGGGGGTGATACAATGGAACGGCTCGGCAAACTCTGGAAACCTGCTGCTTCTAACAAAGATTCTTTTTATAGTTCCATTAGGCATATAACAGGCTACGCCCCAAAAAACATAGGGCTTTTTGAGCGCGTTTTTACCCATCGCTCTATGGAAAAGATAGACGACCAGGGTAACAAAATCAACTACGAACGCTTGGAGTTTTTGGGGGATGCGGTACTTGGCGCGCTCATCGGCGCTTATCTATACAAGACACTTCCCGACGCTGATGAAGGCGCTTTAACACAAATGCGCTCTAAGATTGTTCGTCGAGAGTTTCTAAATCATGTTGGAAAATCTCTAGCCCTTTACCCCTTGCTCAGCTCCAAAGTAGAAAAGGAACGGTATGGAGAAGACATACACGGCAACCTGCTTGAGGCATTGGTGGGGGCGGTGTTTGTCGATGCGGGCTTTCGGCGGTGTTCGTTGTTTGTCACCAAAAAGGTAATCGCTCCCTATGTAGATTTAGCGCAATTGAAAGGGAAAGTTTTGAGTCATAAAAGTTTACTCGTCAACTGGTTTCAGCGGGAAAAAAAAGATTTTCTGTTCGACGTTTTTGAAGATTCAGGCGCGCAATCTGTCCCGCAATATAAAGCCCGGCTTTCTGTGGAGGGAAAGGTAATCGCTAGCGCAAGAGGTGCCAGCAAAAAAAAGGCCATGGAGAAAGTTTCTCAGCGAGCCTTTTTTAAGCTAAAAGACAAAATGAATAATACGAATTGATTTTTTCGCCTTCTGTTTGCAAAACATCGAAGCAAAACCCGTTCTCTAATTGTATATTTGTAACTTATAATTTATTAGATGCTTAAGCATACGCTTTCTGTTCCACAAGAGGAGACCCCGCATCAAATGCTGTGTTTGCACACTTCGCTTCCTGCACATCAACTGGCTTTTCGCATTAACAAAAGTATACGAATCAGACTAAAACGAGACAGAGAAGATTTGGATGCTAAAAACAACACGGAGCAGTACCCTGTTTTTTCTTTCCTCTGCCCTAAAGAAAAAAGCCATTGGAGGTTGATCGGAAACAAGGTTCACACCATGCGAGATTTTGGTGGTGAAAGTTTGCTCTTTGATGCCAGCGAAAGCATTCAATTCCTGTTTAACAGCCTGAGCGCTGTTGATTTTCTATTGGATTCGGATGCTCTTGACACCGATAGGGTTATGGAAAATTTGCAAAACGACCCCATGATTCAATCTTGTTATCCCCTACCCAAACACTTAACATACATAAAACAACAACTAAGCTTTTAAGATGAAAAATATTAAGAAAACGAAAATTGTAGCCACCCTGGGGCCTGCTAGTTCCACCAAAGACATCATCCGAGAGATGATGGTCGCCGGAGTCAACGTTTTTCGTATTAACTTTTCGCATGCATCTTTTGATGATGTGCGTGAGCGTATACAGTACATCCGAGAGCTCAACGAAGAGCTCGGATATAATGTGGCCATACTTGCCGATCTGCAAGGACCCAAGCTGAGGGTTGGAAATATGCAAGAGGGGGTTGTTGTGTCGGTTGGAGATCGGGTGACGTTTACTACAGAAAAAATTGATCTTGGGAACGCTGACAAGGTTTACATGAATTACAAGCGTTTCCCTAAAGATGTTAAAAAAGGAGAGCGCATTTTGCTGGATGATGGAAAACTCATTTTCGAAGTTCTACAAACCGATGGGAAAACAGAGGTGGTCGCAGAAGTCATTCAAGGTGGCCCTTTGAAGTCCAAAAAGGGAGTCAATTTGCCCAACACCGATATTTCCTTGCCTGCCCTGACAAAAAAAGACATAGAGGATGCTGTGTTTGCTATCGAACAAGAGGTAGACTGGATTGCTTTGTCGTTTGTGCGTCATAAAGCAGACCTCGACGAACTAAAGGAATTGATCAAAAAGCACAGCAAATATCAAATTCCTGTCATCTCCAAAATAGAGAAGCCTCAAGCTTTGGAAAACATAAAAGAAATTGTGGAAAACAGCGACGGTATTATGGTGGCTCGTGGTGATTTGGGTGTTGAAATCCCCGCCGAGGAAGTTCCTCTAATACAAAAACAGCTGGTTCTTCATGCCAAGGCCGCACGTATACCTGTGATCATCGCCACCCAAATGATGGAGTCTATGATAGACGGTTTAACCCCCACTCGCGCCGAGGTGAATGATGTAGCCAATTCCGTGATGGATGGCGCCGATGCGGTAATGTTGTCCGGAGAAACTTCGGTTGGCAAATACCCTGTAGAGGTTATTCAGACCATGCGTAAAATTGTGGTTGGGGTGGAGAACTCTCCGTTAATTAATCTCCAAACGCAAGCACCTCAAAACAAAAACGACCGATTCATCACCAAGTCGACTTGTTATCATGCAGCGCTTATGGCAAATGAGCTCGAAGCAAAGGCCATCTGTACGTTGACAAATAGCGGCTATACGGCCTACCAAATTTCTGCTTCACGACCTTCCGCTTCTATATTGGTCTTTACCTCCAACAAGCGCATTCTATCACAACTCAATCTGTTGTGGGGTGTCAAGTGCCATTACTACGATCGCTATGTGTCCACAGACGAAACCGTTTCTGATGTCAACAACATCGCCAAAGAAAAAGGGTATGTGAAGAAAGGCGACGCCTTGGTCAACTTGGTTGCCATGCCGGTCGCTGCCAAAGGAATGGTAAACACCCTTCGTGTTTCTGTTATCAAAGACTAGTCTGCTTCCTCGGGTTCCGTTGGTAGAATTGCTTACATTTGAACTATCATGACCCAAAGACAAAAAAAAATTAATGCGCTCTTGCAACAAGACTTGGCAGAAATCCTCCTTGAGGCGCTTCGCAAAGAAGAAGTGCGCAATCTTGTGTTAACCGTAACTCAAGTGCGGTGTAGCGTCGATCTATCAATGGCCAAAGTGTATTTGTCTGTGTTTCCCTTTAAAGAATCACAAGCTGTTTTAAAGGGGGTAAAGGCTAACCTCGGTGTAATCAAAAACACCCTTGGTGCCCGCGTTCGACACCAATTACGGGTGGTTCCTGATCTCCTTTTCCTGCTCGACGACTCCTTACACCACATAGAAGGCATAGAAAATTCATTAAAAAACCGAGACAACCCATTAGAATCTCTCTAGAATTGTATGCTTCTTCCTCTGTTTTTTGCGCGGCGTTACCGTGATGCTTCCACGCGGTTCAACACGGTTAGGCTTATCAATCGTTTCGCGGCTTTTGTTGTGGGGGTAGCGGTTTGCGCTTTTTTTGTGGTGTTGTCTGTTTTTTCTGGGCTTGAACAATTTGGGCTTTCCTTTTCGAGTGCGCTAGACAGCGACATCAAAATAATTTCAGCTTCAAAACCCACTTTTGCTGTAAATGAAGGGTTTAAAGAAAAAATTATGGGTATAGAAGGCGTACATAGCATCGCGCCCATACTGACACAACAAGTCGTTCTTCGCTCCAAGAGCCAAAACACCCAATTGCTTTTAATGGGGATACAAAAAGACTATGCCTCCACAGTTCCCATAGAAAACTACTTGGCGCTTGGACTATGGCCTGCATATGAGTCCAATGAGCTGGTCTTGGGGTATGGTGTCGCCTCCATGTTGGGGGTGGGCCTCTATGGTCAGGATGGCGGGGTAGATTGTGTGGTGCCCAAACAAGGGAACATCAGTCCTACTGACCCAAGTCCTTTTGTTGCTGAAAAAGCCGTTGTTATGGGTGTTTTTCAGTTGGGCAATGAGTCTGACCAGAAATATGCGTTTGCTTCAGAGCGATTGGTGAGAAAGCTGTCTGCGTTTTCGGATGGGCAATATTCGGAATTGGTAATTAAGGTTACCGACCCTTCTGCTGTAGATGAAACAAAAAAGCGTTTGACCGATATGTTAGGGGCTGATTATGCGGTTCTTAAAAAATCGGAGCTCAACCCGGCACTAAACCAGATGTTACAAACCGAAAGGTTGGTCCTGTATCTAATACTTTCTTTGGTGCTTGCCATCGCGCTTTTCAATGTGGTTGGTGCCATTGTTATGATGGTGTTGGACAAGAAAAACAACCTACAAACCCTTCACGCCCTTGGTGCGCCTATCCGCTTGTTGCGTCGTGTTTTCTTGACACAGGGCTTGTTGCTAAGTGCTGTCGGAGGGGGTATAGGCTTGCTTGTGGGGTTGGGGTTGGTTGGGGTTCAACATTGGGTGCAGTTGCTTCATGTCCCGGGGACTTCTTTGGCATATCCGGTGGTGTTTTCTGCAGAAAACATCTTTGTGTTGTTAAGTATTTGGGGTGGGTTTTCAATGATCGCGGCTTGGGTGGCTTCTGCAGTTGTGCGGCCACGCTTGTTCGCTTAAGTAGAAAAAATTGAGCTCCCCAGGACTGCTTCTATCTCGTCAAAAACAGCAAAAACGTCTGCCGCATCATCTGATGTAACCATGCGTTGTCGGTACTCTTTAAAGTGGGGAATGCCTTTGAAATAGTTTGTGTAATGACGACGGGTTTCAAACACGCCCAGTTTTTCCCCTTTCCAATCTATGGACATTTGAAGATGCCTGCGCGCCACCTCTGTTCGGTCTTTGATCGTTGGGTCTGGCGGATGTGTCCCTGTTTTAAAATAGTGTTTGACTTGGTTAAAGAACCATGGATTACCAATACTAGCGCGACCTATCATAGCGCCGTCCAATCCATACGCATCTCGCATGTGTTGCGCTTTCTCAGGGCTGTCTACATCTCCATTTCCAAAAACAGGGATGTGCATTCTGGGGTTGTTTTTTACATTCGCAATAGGCGTCCAGTCTGCCTCTCCCTTATACATCTGGGCTCTAGTGCGACCATGGATTGAAATGGCTTGAATGCCCACGTCTTGCAACCGTTCGGCCACCTCTACAATGCGGATGCTTTCGTGGTCCCAGCCCAGTCGGGTTTTAACGGTAATTGGCAATTTGGTTCTTTTGACCATGGCTTCGGTCAGCGACACCATTAGCGGAATGTCTTTTAATATGCCAGCGCCTGCACCCTTACAAACCACTTTTTTTACTGGGCAGCCGAAATTGATATCAATGATGTCGGGCTGGGTGCGCTCAACGATGTCAACGGCCTGTAGCATAGAATCGAGGTTGGCGCCGAAAATTTGTATCCCAACGGGGCGCTCTTTTTCATAAATATCGAGCTTCATCACACTTTTGGACGCATCTCTAATCAGACCCTCACTAGAGATAAACTCAGTATAAACCACATCGGCACCTTGCTCCTTACACAACGCACGAAAAGGGGGGTCGCTTACGTCTTCCATGGGCGCCAACAAAAGTGGAAATTCTCCCAAAGCTATGTCGCCAATCTTTACCATTTATTCGAGATTGAATGTTTTTTTAAGTTGAATGGCCGCTTCTGTGTCCCAGACATTGACAACCTGAGCGTCTTTGGTGTGATACAGTCTGGGTGGGCTATCACCAATCAAATCAAAGAAAGTGTTGACGTCAATCATGGCGTATGGGAATCTTGACTGGGTCAAAGCTTCAAACTCTGTGGGGGTTGTTTGTCCCTCAGAAAAATACAATACATAGGTGTCTGGGAACTTGGCAAAGTTGGTTTGTAGGTCCGCCAACGCTGTGGCCAGTTCCTGACAATGCTCACAATCGAGATTGAACACGGCAACAATCTTCTCGCCTGAAGCCAAGTCGGTTCTCCCTTTGTGCTCAAATTGAGTAAATGAAGCGAAGGGGAAATCAGAGGCGTTTGAAATAGGCCGCAGCAACCACATAGAACCCATAGCCAGCAGAGAAAAAAGCCAAAGCAATGCGTTCGATGTTGTTTTATTGGTGGATTTAGCCCAAACAAAGACCGCAATAGCCCCCATCGCTACATTTTTTAAGATGGATTCTGCGGGTGACATGGATATCATTTCTCCAAAACAACCACAGTTTTCTGTGTCTCCTGTCGCCCACAAATAGGCAAGGTGCAAGGAAAAACCTGTAAGCATCAAAACTGATAAAAGCATGAGCCGCTTGGTGTAAAAAGGCAAAAGCATGAGTAGACCGAGCGCAAATTCGAATCCTATCAAAAAGCGAGCGGCGTGTTGCGCCCATAAGCGGTTGGGCATCAATCCTTGGTCTATGAGTGTTATTTCGAAAAACCCCGGCGCTACGAACTTAGTGTAGGCTGAAAAAAGGAAGGTCAGGCCCAACAAACAGCGTAGGATTTTTACAAGCGTACTCACAAGCATATTTTTTTCAAATGTAAACTTTATTGATATTAACACCACCGCATTTGAGTATCTTTGTTGCGCTATGAAGCACATTCGTAATTTCTGTATCATCGCCCACATTGACCACGGCAAAAGCACCTTGGCGGATCGTTTGTTAGATGCTACAGGCTCTGTGACTGAGCGTGAAAAACAAGACCAGCTGTTAGATAATATGGATTTGGAGCGTGAGCTCGGTATCACCATCAAGTCACACGCCATTCAAATGAACTACACCTACCGGGGCGAGGACTATGTGTTCAATTTGATTGATACGCCCGGTCACGTAGACTTTTCCTATGAGGTATCTCGCTCCATAGCGGCTTGCGAAGGGGCTTTGCTGGTAGTTGATGCTGCCCAAAGCATACAAGCACAGACCATTTCTAATTTGTACTTGGCGCTGGAGAACGATTTAGAAATCATTCCTGTTTTGAACAAGGTAGATTTGCCCTCTGCCAATCCCGAAGAAGTCACTGACGACATTGTGGACTTGCTGGGCTGCAAAGCGGAAGAGGTCATTCATGCTTCCGCCAAAACGGGTCTGGGAATAGAAAACATTTTAGAGGCTATTGTTGAGCGTGTTCCCGAGCCCACGGGGGATCCCAACGCACCTTTACAGGCGCTTATATTTGACTCTGTGTACAATCCTTTTCGTGGTGTGGAAACCTATTTCCGCGTTATGAACGGACACATAAAAAAGGGGGATAAGGTACAGTTTATGGCAACGGGTAAAAGCTATTTTGCCGATGAGATTGGTGCGCTGAAACTCAAGCAAGAACCCCGAAAGTTGGTGGGGGCGGGGGATGTTGGCTATCTAATTACCGGAATTAAAGAGGCCAAAGAGGTAAAGGTGGGTGATACCATCACCTTAGCAGCAAATCCCACAAATGTGGCCATTGCGGGATTTGAGGAAGTAAAGCCCATGGTTTTTGCGGGAATTTATCCCGTAGATACAGAGGACTACGAAGAACTGCGTAATTCCATGGAAAAACTTCAACTCAACGATGCTTCGCTGGTTTTTCAACCCGAAAGCTCTGCCGCCTTAGGATTTGGATTTAGATGTGGTTTTTTGGGCATGCTCCATCTTGAAATCATCCAGGAACGCCTAGAAAGGGAGTTTGACATGTCTGTAATTACTACAGTGCCAAACGTGTCTTATCATGCATACTCAAAAAAAGAGCCCGACAACATCCTGTTGGTTAACAACCCAACCGATTTACCGGATCCGTCTGTATTGGATCGGGTGGAGGAGCCTTTTATCAAAGCGACTGTCATTACCAAGGCAGACTATGTGGGGAATGTGATGGGTTTGTGTATTGAAAAGCGGGGGCAAATCACCAACCAAACCTACCTAACCACTGAGCGTGTTGAGCTGTCTTTTGACATGCCATTGGCTGAGATTGTTTTCGATTTTTACGACCGGCTCAAGTCGGTTTCTCGTGGCTATGCCTCTTTCGATTACAGCCCGATTGGGCTGCGTGTTTCCAAGCTTGTTAAGGTAGATATTCTGCTTAATGGCAGCCCTGTGGACGCGCTTTCAGCCTTGGTACACACGGACAACGCCTACACGTTGGGGAAAAAGATGTGTGAAAAACTACGCGAACTCATTCCGCGTCAACAATTTGACATTCCTATTCAGGCCGCTATTGGCGCCAAGATAATTTCGCGCGAAACCATAAAAGCGGTTCGAAAAGATGTTACAGCCAAATGTTATGGGGGTGACATCACGCGTAAACGAAAGCTGTTAGAAAAGCAGAAAAAAGGGAAGAAGAAAATGCGTCAAATAGGTAATGTGGAAATCCCACAACAAGCCTTTATGGCGGTGCTTCAGCTGAATGATTAATGTTTGATTTCGGCAAATCAAGCGTTTTACATCTTTCTATTGCTGAAAACCTTTTTTTCTGTTTCCTTCCTGAG
>CAXRDP010000052.1:0-12358 GCA_964229545.1 Flavobacteriaceae bacterium
TGTAATTCCAGGGATTCGCAACTTAAAGATAGAGTCACAACTCAACCCTTCCTACAATTTTGAAAACTTCCTTGAAGGTGACTCCAACCGCTTGGCACGATCGGCTGGTATGGCGGTGGCCAACCGACCCGGAGGGACTTCCTTTAATCCACTACTTGTTTTTGGTGGTGTAGGACTAGGTAAAACACACCTTGCACATGCAATTGGGGTGGATATCAAAGAAAAATACCCTGAAAAAACAGTCTTGTATATTTCTGCTGAGAAATTTACCCAGCAGTACATAGAGGCCATCAAAAAGAACAACCGAAATGACTTTATACATTTCTATCAACTGATTGATGTACTCATTATTGATGATGTTCAATTCTTTTCTGGTAAGTCGGGCACTCAAGATGTGTTTTTCCACATCTTTAACCACTTGCATCAAAATGGAAAACAAGTCATTTTGACCTCTGACAAAGCGCCTGTCGATATGCAAGACATTGAGCAACGTCTTTTGTCTCGCTTTAAATGGGGATTGTCTGCAGAGTTGCAGCGACCTGACTATGAAACGAGAGTTTCCATTCTTAAGAACAAACTCTACCGAGACGGAGTTGAGTTACCCGAAGAAATCATTTCTTATGTAGCCAAGTCTGTTAAGACCAACATTCGCGAATTGGAAGGTGCCATCATCTCATTGATTGCCCAATCTTCCTTCAACAAGCTTGAGGTCACCTTAGAATTGGCCAAACAAGTGGTCGAAAAGTTTGTTCGAAATACCAAAAGAGAGATCTCGATCGATTACATACAAAAAGTGGTTTCGGATTACTTCCAAATGGATGTCACTACGCTTCAGTCCAAAACACGCAAACGTCACATTGTACAAGCGCGTCAGTTGGCCATGTTTTTTGCGAAAAAATTCACCAAGTCTTCACTAGCGAACATTGGAAACCAAATTGGCCACAGAGATCACGCTACCGTACTCCACGCTTGTAAGACTGTGGACAACCTCGCATTTACGGACAAGCAGTTCCGCAAATATGTAGAAGACCTTACCAAAAAACTTTCGAGTTAACCACCATGCCACATCGCATTTTGGTGGTTTGTTTGGGCAATATTTGCAGATCCCCTTTGGCACATGGAATTTTTGAGTCTTTGTTAGATGAAAGCTATTTCATTGATTCTGCAGGTACGGGTGCTTACCACATTGGCAATCCGCCCGACCCGAGGTCTGTGACCGTAGCTAAAAAATATGGCATTGACATTAGTCAACAAAAAGCACGTCAATTCGGCGTTTCTGACTTTGATGATTTTGACACCATCTATGTGATGGACCGTCAAAACTACCAAGATGTCTGCGGCTTGGCCCGGAACGAAAATGACCTTCAAAAAGTACAGCTCCTATGCAAGGCTGCCGGACTAGACTCCACAGACGTACCCGATCCATATTATGGTGGTGCGAAAGGTTTCGATGCGGTTTTCGAACTCATACAGACCGCTTGTAAAAACCTCAAAGAATCTTATTGATGCGTGACCCATCCACATACGGAAAACTCTTTTTGGCACCCAATACTTTGGGAGAAACATCTCCCCTAGAGGTTATCCCGTTGTCGGTTAAAAAGCAACTGGAAGACATTCGTCATTTTGTATTTGAAAAAGAAAAAGCCGGGCGCTTTTTTATCAAAAACCTCTGCCCGAACGTAGAACAGGGCAGTCTGTCTGTGAGGACCCTGAATAAATTTACCCAATCCGAGGAGTTAGACGAAATGCTACAACCCTGTTTTCAAGGTCATCATATGGCGCTGGTGACTGACGCTGGTTGCCCAGGTGTTGCAGACCCAGGTGCAGATTTAGTAACCCTGGCGCATAAGCATGGAATTCAGGTGGTTCCCATGGTCGGCCCGTCCTCCATACTTTTGGCACTCATGGCATCGGGGCTTAACGGGCAGAGTTTTGCCTTTCATGGCTATTTACCTATCGATAAAAATGCGCGTAAACAAGCGATTAAAAAATTTGAAAAAATTTCATCTTCAATACAACAAACTCAGTTGTTTATTGAAACCCCTTATAGAAATGACGAGCTGCTTAAACAACTGATTCAAAACCTACTGCCCGACACTCTTTTGAGCGTAGCATGCGATCTCACACTTCCAAGCGAATGGATTAGGACCTACAAAGTATCTGAATGGAAGATAGTACGATGTGACCTACACAAAAGACCTGCTATCTTTTCCTTCTTAAGACCTCACTAACGCATAATACCATTGCGGTTAAGCCATCGTGTATAGATGCGCTTGTTGGCTGCGTGTTGGGTAAGTGTTTTTCCAAAAAGATGGTAGCCAGGGCGAGATGGATCTGCCACAAAATACAAGTAGCTATGTTGTTCGGGCTGTAACACAGCATCAATTGCATCGATATCGGGCATACAGATAGGTCCGGGTGGCAAGCCTTTGTAACGGTAAGTATTGTATGGGGATTCGATTCTTAAATCTTTATACAACACCCTGCGAACATCCAAATCAAAATCATTGGCCTTTTTCTTCATCGCATAGACCACGGTAGGATCGGCCTGAAGTTTCATACCTCGTTTTAGGCGGTTTAGATACACACCTGCCACTCTTGGGCGCTCATCGGTTTTGCGCGATTCTTGATGAACAATAGCGGCCAAAGTTATAACTTCAGCTCTGGTCATCTTCAGTGTTTTTCGACGCATCTCCCGGTCTTCGTTCCAAAAACGCGCACTTTCTTTGGCCATACGCTTTGCAAAGGAAGTTGCATCAGTATTCCAATACATCATATAGGTATTGGGAATAAACAACGTAAGCGCTTGGTCTGATTTTAGTTCCTGTTGTTTTAAAAAATCTTCATCATTAAAAGCATCTAACAGAGATAAGCTATCGGCTTCGATTTGTTCTGAGACCCGTCCCGCCAATTCGGCCAAGGTTTGTTGGTTGTTAAAAACTACTTCAATTTCTGTGTTGCGAGCTCTCAGGGTATTGATTAGTTTTTGGTTGCCCATCCCCTGCGCCAACACATAATGTCCTGGTTTTGGATTGAGATGATAGCGTTTTGCGCGTGCCGCCCATTCAAAAGTCGTACTGTTTTTCAGATAGGGTTTGACTATGGATTTCAGGCTGTTAAAATCGGTTCCAGTAGGAATGTAAACAGACTGTGTTTTATTTGTGAAATAGGTGTTGCTGGCAAAAAATAGCCACCAAAAAAGCATAAAAAGAATGGTAGCTATAGCAACCATTGACAAAACCAGCTTTTGGAAAAACTTTTTCAAGGCATTACAATTCAATAGTACCAGAAAAAACCCTCTCGGTGGGCCCATGTAGCACAATATCGGAAAAGCTTTCTTTGTGCGCTTTAAAGTCTACCGTCAACAGGCCCCCAAGTGTATGGACTAGGATTTGGGTTTGTGTTGATTTATGGGCGAGGAAAACAGCGATGGCAGATGCCGTCACTCCTGTACCACAAGAAAGCGTTTCGGCTTCTACCCCACGCTCAAACGTGCGTACATCAAAATGATTGTCATTGCGTATGCTCACAAAATTGACATTGGTGCCTAAAGCACCGTAGTGGTCGTTGTGGGCAATGGCAGCACCCTCCTGAGCGACATCAATCTTGGAAACATCCTCAACAAAAACCACATGATGGGGCGAACCGGTATCCATAAAAACAAAATCTTCGCTGAGTTTCCATTCAGTCACCGGATTCATTTTCAATGATACTTGATGGTCTTGGATCAGCGCACTGTGCAAGCCATCAGCTGCCATAAATTGTGTGCGTGATTGAATGAGACCCAGTTGCTTAGCAAAGGTCACCACACAGCGCCCTCCATTACCACAAAAGGTTCCCAAGTGACCATCGGCATTATAATAAATCATTTCAAAATCCTCACTTGGGTGATTGTCAAGCAATATCAATCCGTCGGCACCGATGCCCAATCTTCGATGACATAACTGGGCAACAAGGTCATGGTTTTCTCTCGGAAATTGACGACTGCGATCGTCAACCATGATAAAGTCGTTTCCTGTGCCTTGGTATTTATAAAAAGGAATATCCACGGCGTAAATATATTGCTTTTTTCAGCGCCATTGCGGTGTTAAATTCTAGTTAAAGTCGATAAACGAATGATGGTAATCTTGTACATTTGAGTTAGAAAAATTACGCTAGCTATGAATTCAAATCTTAAATTTTTAGGTTTTTCTTTATGTAGTGCCCTATTGGCTGTGGGTGTGTATCACTTTTTTATGACACCACAAAAGGTGGTTGTAAATGCCCAACCCACCCCCATAGTGCAAACCAATTATACCGCCAACAACAAAGTGGCAGCCATGGAAACCACAGATTTCACCAAGGCAGCTGCACGGACGATTGACGCGGTAGTGCATATCACCAACACCAGTTCATATCGTTCTAAAACCCCTTCTAATATTTGGGAATATTTTGGGTATGGACCTGCTCGAGAGTATCCTCGTATTGGTATGGGTTCGGGGGTGATTGTAGCACCAGATGGATACATCATCACCAACAATCATGTGATTGAAGGTGCCGATCAAATCGAGGTAACCACCAACGACAACCGTGTTTTTAATGCAGAACTCATTGGTACAGACCCGAGCTCAGACATTGCGGTGATTAAAATCATTGGGGAACAATCCTTTCCATACGTGCGATTTGCTGATTCTGATCAAACCAAAATTGGAGAGTGGGTATTGGCAGTTGGCAACCCCTACAACCTAAATTCTACGGTGACCGCGGGTATTATCAGTGCCAAGTCGCGCGATCTCAACCCCAACGACAACAGCAACCAATCCTTTATTCAAACCGATGCGGCTGTCAACTCCGGAAATAGCGGAGGAGCACTGGTCAATACCAATGGTGATTTGGTAGGCATCAACACCGCCATCACAAGTAATGGAATGGGAACTTTTATAGGATATTCGTTTGCGGTACCTAGCAATATTGCGCGCAAGATTTATGAAGATATTATCGAGTTTGGCAATGTACAGAAGGCATTGTTAGGTGTAAGTGGCAATGGACTCAATGCCCGCATTGCTGAAGAGTACAACATAGACGTAACCGAGGGCTTCTATGTGGCTGCTGTTGAAGAGGAAATGGGCGCCAAAGAAGCCGGTATTCAAGCCGAAGATGTCATTGTGAAAATTGACAACACAAGCATCAACAAATTTTCTGATATGAGTGGTTATTTGAGCAGCAAACGTCCTGGCGACCGTGTTGAAGTAACCTACCTACGAGATGGAAAAACACGCACAGCGCAAGTCAAGCTCAAAGCCAATCCATATATGGATTTTTATGGCATGCGCCTGAAAGACCTAAGCCCTGACGAGGCGGAGCTATATGACCTGAAAGAGGGTGTCAAAATTGCCCAACTCCGCAACAGACGGCTGTTGCAGCGTGGCATTCAAGACGGCAATCTCATCACGGGGGTCAATGGCGAAAACATCAAATCGACGGCTGATTTGCGAAAATGGGACCAAGAAAGTATTTATGAACTTGAATTTATGAACGACAAAGGAGAACGTGTTCGCTTCTTTTTTGATTAGGTTGATTGGTTAAGAGGGGAAAAGGCATGTCTGTCATGGGCATGCCTTTTTTTGTACCCCAAAATTCTTGCATCTTTGCATCATGCGTATCGATATTATCAGTGTAGTGCCTGAATTGCTAAAAAGCCCTTTTGAAGCTTCTATCCTCAAAAGAGCCCAAGAGGCCCAACTTGTTGAAGTACATATACACAATCTTCGAGACCATGCGACTAACAATTACAAACAAGTCGACGATTATCCTTTCGGAGGGGGTGCAGGTATGGTTTTGATGGTAGAACCCATTGACAAATGCATCTCTGCCCTAAAAGCCCAACGCGATTACGATGCAGTGATTTATATGACACCTGACGGAAAAACCCTCAATCAATCTGTATCCAATCAACTTTCGCTCCTTAAGAACATCATTGTGCTTTGTGGACACTACAAAGGCGTTGACCAGCGCGTGCGTGATTTGTTTATCACCCATGAAATTTCTATTGGAGATTATGTGTTATCGGGTGGTGAATTGGCTGCTGCCGTACTATGTGACAGCCTGATTCGTTTGATACCCGGTGTTTTGAGCAACGAAACTTCCGCCTTGACAGACTCCTTCCAAGACAATCTCTTGGCGCCTCCTATCTACACACGACCCGCCGACTACAAGGGCCATAAAGTGCCCGAAATCCTCACCTCGGGCAATACTCCAAAAATTGAAGCTTGGCGGGAGGAGCAAGCACAAAAACGCACCCAAGCGCTTCGTCCAGATTTGTTGTAATAGGGATCAAATACATCTGAGTCGTGCTTACAAGTGTAATCCGAGTAAGGATTCGGCTTAAATAGAAAAGAAAGGGAATCTATTAAATTCTTATTGTATAGACAAATTCACGCGTTTGCCAAGTCCTGATTCAAAAATTCTGTACAAGGTAGAAAGTTGGATATCGCATTTACCGTTCTCAAGTCTCGATATATAACTTTTTTTTGTTCCAACCTTTTCAGCAAGTTCTTCTTGGGTCATATTTGCCTCATGACGTGCCTCTTTTAGCAGTTCGCTAATCACAAAATATTGGGCTTTTTTTTCGAAATTACCACGTTTGTGGGTGCCAATTTTACCATATTTAACATCCAATAATTCATCAAAGTTTTTTACATTTTTCATAAGTTGCGTTATTTTGAGTTAAAATATTCTGCTCTTAGTTTTAATGCCATTTCAATCTCTTGTTTGGGTGTCTTCTGAGATTTTTTTTGAAATCCATTAAACAAGACGACCAAATTTCCTTTATCAAAACAACAAAAAATCCTGTAAATGTTGCTGTGATATTGAATTCGTATTTCATAAAGACCGTCGGTGCCAGACAAATGCGTTAAAAACTTTTTTGGAACATTCTGAACAGATTTTATTATTTTAAAAACATATTCTATTTTCTCTTGAACTTTCTTGGGCTGACCTAAATAGAAATCCAAAAAATATTTTCCGTAAAAAACAATTTGTCTTTGGGGCATCACATAACAAAGTTAACTTAAAAGTTATCAATTAACGTTATTATGATGTTAATATTTTTAATGGAAGTCCTCGTAATAAATGTTAAAATTCTGGAAAATCGTCTCTTAAATGTTATATTAGTACCTTATCTGTCACTATGAAAAAAATTGCCATTGTTCTTTTACTTGTTTTTGGTTCAGCTCTTCACGCCCAAGTGATTAGCCCTAACAATCCGTATACCAAAGATTTTGTCAAAGAAAATACAACTGTTAGAGGCGCACAACCACAGCAACAATCTCAAAACACAGAAGCTGTAAAACTCAAGGATATCACCAAAGCTTTTGACAGCTATTGGGAAGGAAAAGATTACCGCCAAAAAGGGAGTGGTTACAAACCTTTTAAGCGTTGGGCAGAACACTGGTCTCACTACCTGCGTTCGGATGGGACCATTGCACCCCCCTCTGATTTGTGGAATGCGTGGGAGCAAAAAATCCAAAATGAGACTCAAGCCGCGCAGAGTGGTGTGCCTACAGCCAACTGGACCAACCTCGGCCCCGCAGTGGTCAGCAATTCGTCTGTATCCATCAGTGGTCAGGGGCGCATCAATGCCATAGCCAAAGACCCTTCTAACCCCAACACCATTTACATCGGCGCTCCTGCCGGAGGGATTTGGAGGTCCACTGACGATGGGGTAAACTGGACACCTCTCTCAGATTACTTGCCACAGATAGGGGTTTCAGGGATTGCTGTTGACCCGAACAATCCTGAAATAATTTATATTTCAACTGGAGATGATGACGCCGGAGATTCTTACAGCATCGGAGTCATGAAAACCTTAGACGGAGGGCAAACATGGAATACCACAGGCCTTCAGTTCAACAACGTATATAAGGGCTCCAGTGAAATTTTTATTGACCCTACAGACTCTAACACTGTGTGGGTAGCCACATCTGAGGGGTTGTACAAGACCACAAATGGTGGGGACAATTGGGTAAACACACTTCCAGGCAATATTGTCGATTTTCGTTTTCAACCTGAGAACAGCAATACGATTTTTGCCGTGGGTTATGTCAACGGATCTTCCAAATTCTATAAAACCACAGATGGGGGTATCAGTTTTTCAGAAATAAGTGGCATCCCCGACAATTCGAACAGAATTATATTGGAAGTTACGCCCTCCAACCCAAACATTGTCTATGTGTTAAGCGCCTATGACAATGGAGACGGCACCTACCAAGGGCAAAACAGCTTTCAAGGTGTATATAAATCAACGGATGGGGGTGACAGTTTTACCAAAACCGCAGAAAACGATGACATTTTTCAAAGTGCCCAATCTTGGTACGACATGGCCCTGACAGTTTCTGATGTTGACCCCAATATTGTGTTTGTTGGGGTATTAAACATCTGGAAATCTACGGATGGAGGTGACAATTTTAACCAATTGAATTATTGGTACAACCGTACGGCAGCTTTTACCCATGCTGACATACACTTTATGCGCTACTTTGATGGGGTACTCTATGCAGGAACCGATGGAGGCATCTACCGTTCCTCAAATGATGGTGATGCATTTGAAGATTTGAGCAATACCTTGTCGATTGCGCAAATCTATACAGTCTCTACCTCTAGACCCAATTCAGGCAAATTGGCCGGCGGATTGCAAGACTGTGGCGGTTTCGCTTTGTCTGATAGCCAATGGAACAGCTACCATGGGGGTGATGGCATGGGATCAGCCGTTGACCCATTTGAGGAAGATTGGTATTATGGGATGACCCAATATGGGGGCAACCTATACCGCAACCGACTGGGAGGATCCGGAGGGTGGAACCAATCGGAATTTATCACCAGTGGACCTACCCAAGGCAACTGGGTCACGCCTATGCAATTCAACAAAAACGGAGAATTATACGCCGGTTACGATCAGTTGTATGTGTTACAAAGTGGCAGCTGGCAGCAAGTGTCTAGTCATAATTTTGGCGAAAACCTAAGGCATATTGAGCTCGATCCCAATAATAGCAACACCATCTATGTGTCTACAAATTACAATGTCTATAAAAGTACCGACAAGGGACAGACTTTCACTCAAATTTATACCTCCACAGGCTATGTGATTCGCACCATAGAAGTGCACCACACCAATAGCAATATTGTATGGATCTTAGAGTCCGATGGCTTTGCAAAATCCACAGATGGAGGTGCAAGTTTTACAGATCTGAGCGCAGGCATGCCTACAGAATTTAAAAGGGTGCTAAAACACCAGCCCTACTCCGACCATGACGCCTTGTATCTGGGCACCACGCTTGGGGTATATTATTATGACAACGAAGTGGGTAGTTGGACATCAATCTCTCAGGACCTACCCAATGTAGAAGTGAGCGATATCGAAATAAACGTCAATGACCATACCCTTACCGCCTCCACCTACGGTCGAGGTGTTTGGCAAACACCCATTCCACAAGTAAACCTACCTCAAATCGACTTAGACCTTTTAACCCTCGATATCGGGAATTCCGACTATAACTGTGATGATAGCATTTCTCCTTTTATAAGGGTGTATAACAATGGCACGCAAAATATAACCGAATTTACCGTAGAAACTCTTTTAAACGGAAATGCACTCGCAGACATCAACTGGTCAGGGCTACTAGCGCCCAGTCAATGGATTCAGATTGATTTGGAAAGTGCAAATGGGCTTCAAAGTAACACCAATACACTAAGCACGACCTTGGTTTTAGACGGAGATGAAAAAACACAAAACAACAACCTTGAGGTTGACTTTGACTACAATCCAAGCACTGCCAACCAAAGTGGCACTACCAACACACTTTTCTCCTACGAAGCAGCAGAAGACAACTGGTTGGTTGTGGGCGACCCTGTATGGGAAAAAGGGGTGCCTTCTGGTTCCAACCTAAATCAAACTGCATCGGGAAGTATGGCCTATGCCACCAACTTAAACGGAAATTATCCAGATCAATCCAACTCAGAGCTGGTATCTCCTTGTTTTGACTTGAGTTTGATTGCCAATCCGGTGGCTAAATTCTATATGGAGTACGATATCGAAGAGGGTTGGGATTTTCTGTTCTTCCAATACTCCATTGATGGGGGTAGCCAATGGAATACCTTGGCACAATATACCGGCCTAGACAACTCACCTACAGATTGGACACTCAACGAATACAGCTTTGGTTTAAATGCCTTGACCGACGAGACCAATGTCATATTTAGATTCAAATTGGTTACGGACTCCTATGTGAATAACGAAGGGGCCGTGATAGATGATTTTGTCATAGAAGGTGAAGGGCTTTACGACACAGATAATGACGGCGTAACAGATGATAGGGACATATGCCCTGATACAGCTCCTATGACCCCCGTTGATGAAAATGGATGTCTATTTACACTCCCAGCGGAAAACTACGGAGTAGAAATCACTTCTGCTTCTTGTCCCGACCAAAATACTGGGGAAGCAATCTTGTCGGCAGCTGACACCTCCTACTCCTATACGGTCTCTATTGATGACAGAACATATACGCTGAACGAGGCAGAAGGTTTTTATTCAACTGTCAATCAACTTGCTGTGGGCACATATTCGGCGTGCTACACGATTGAAGAGGTTCCTTACTACCAAGAATGTATAGAGGTTACCATTTCTCAACCTGATATCTTGACTGCAACCTACAACCTCGATGAGAACTCAGGCGAACTTGATTTAAATATGGCAGGGGCATCGTTGTATTATGTCACAAACACCCATCAAGGAGAACAAACTTCATCGGTATCTGTAAATGGAAGGGCCACGATTGCGCTCAACAAAGGCATCAACTTGATTGAAGTCACCACAGACCTCGATTGTCAAGGTAGTTTGACCTATGAATTTTTTATCAGCGAGGAAGTCTTGTTCTACCCCAACCCCACCCAAGGTGAAGTGAATCTGTATGTTGGTGGAACCGACAACGAGGTCGAATGTAGCGTTCGCAACATAGAGGGAAAACTATTACAACAAACAATCACCCAAGTTGCGCAACCCAGAAATATCACCCTAGATTTGGGTGCCTATGCCAAAGGAGTCTATTTTGTCGAAGTCAACAGCCCAACGGTTCGCCAAACGCTTAAGATTATTAAAGACTGATAGGAGTTCTCGTCTGCGCTCAAACTGACACCAAAAAATCATTCCAACCTGTCACTCCCGTGCAAACGGGAGTCTTTAAATCCTTTGTGGATGCCGTGTCGTGGCACGGCCTGCCTGCAGCAGGCAGGCATGACATTCAGCAGGCGGGCCAGCCCGAACGTACTGTAAAGTACGGGCGGACATTACATAAACAACATGTCACTCCTATCTTGCGATAGGCAGGCCTGCGAATTTACCTGCCGAAGGCAAGAACGGGAGTCCCTAAATCCTTTGTGCATGCCGTATTAAATACGGCATGACATTCAGCAGGCAGGCATGACAAAGAAAAACCCCCGAAATAGGCGGGGGTTCAAAGGCTAGGGGCATTGGTTCAGGCTAAGTCATGATGTGTTGTTCTAAAGTACAAACCTAGCTAATTGCCCCTGCCAAATTCCAT
This sequence comes from Flavobacteriaceae bacterium, assembly GCA_964229545.1. Lineage (GTDB taxonomy): Bacteria > Bacteroidota > Bacteroidia > Flavobacteriales > Flavobacteriaceae > UBA724. The sequence continues at coordinate 11,577 of CAXRDP010000052.1, forward strand.
ATCATGACGTGCACCATCTTTAAAATATTTTCCATGACGCATATAAGCTTTGGCACCTATTTCAAAATTGTCACAATCAGCGTTTTGAGTACCTCCATTTTGACTGCTTCCCAAACCTTGGCCCGAACCTACGATGGTAGGTACACCTGTAGCCGACACCGTGGTTCCTAAATTGTGGAAAATAGGTTCAGAAGAAGAACCTGTATAGGAACCGCCCGAATTGCCACCATCCAAGCTTGCAGAAACCACCAAATCAGCGGGGTCTATGGTAGCACTTCCTTCCAAAGCGTCTGGACAGCCATCACCATCGGCATCCAAATCCAAATGACTTAACAATCCATCTCCGTCATTGTCTACGTTACAAGAGGGTTTGGGGCTTAATGATGAAGAGAACGAATCAAAAGTAAAACGAACCTCTGTAAGTCGGCCCTCAGCGCTTCCGCGGGTTTCTCCACTTGTACCATACAGTCGGTACAAACGGTACCTTCCAGAAGCAGCAATACCTGTAAATTCATCTTCATTATTACCGTTATTGGCAGAACTGATAAACTTTGACCCAACCTCAATCCAGTTTACACCGTCGTCACTTGCTTCAATATCGATGCGAGCACTACCAGCAAAGGATGAATTGGTATTTCCGTATATCAAATCAATCCGACTCAGATCCACAGGAACCGGAAATTCAAATTGGAAAATGGTTTTTCCAACGATAGACCTGTTGTATTTAGAAACAATAGGTCTATCGTTGGAAAATGGGTTTTCCAACGATAGACCTGTTGTTT
>CAXRDP010000053.1:0-7953 GCA_964229545.1 Flavobacteriaceae bacterium
GTTAAGGGTTGTAATCGCTGTATAAACATCTTTAGAAATCTCTTTTTTCTTGTTATCTAAAGAGGTGTGTTTGGGTATCTCTAAGGTCTGATTTTCTATGATATATTGTGCTTCTTCATAAGAAAATCTATGGTCAGAACAGATCACGGTTCTTCCAAACCACTCTTTGATTATATCACCAGCTGTATTAAGTGTAAACACTGCGGAAAAGGTATATTTTTCTTCATTTGGACGTAAGGAACAAACCATATTAGAAAGTTTTTCAGGTAACATAGGCACGACCCTGTCAACCAAATACACAGAAGTTCCACGAGAAAAAGCTTCTTGATCTAATAAAGAACCCTCTTGAACAAAATGTGACACATCTGCTATATGAATTCCTACTTCATAGATCCCTTTTTGGAGTTCTCTAAAAGAGAGAGCGTCGTCAAAATCTTTGGCGTCTTTTGGGTCTATGGTAAAAGTTAAGATGTCACGAAAGTCCTTTCGTTTTTTTAACTCTTGTGGCGTAATATCTGGGGATAATTTATCTGCTTCGCTTTCTATTTGATTTTCAAAGCGCCAAGGGAGTCCATGGGTGGCCATGATGCTGTGAATTTCGGTTTCGTGGGTTCCTGGTGTCCCTAATATTTCAACAACTTTGGCTTGTGGAAATTTTGATTTTTTCTTCCATTCTATCATTTCCACCAATACACGGTCTCCAACTTTGGCTTGAAGTGTGTTTTCTTTGGATATCAAAAAAAGTTGGTTGCTTATATTGTTGGGTTGTATACAGAAAATCTTATCAAAATTTTCTAGGGTTCCAACAAAAGAGCTGCGACTTCTTTGAAGCACTTCCTCAATTTTTCCCTCTTTTTTGTTTTTGTTTCGTGAACGTATTAAAGAAAAAGAAACAGTATCGCCATGGAAGGCTTGGTTTAAGTGTTTTCTATCAACAAAAACATCTGCTTCAAATTCTTCTGAAACTAGATACCCATTTCCACTAGATGTAAGATCTAGCACCCCATTGAAAAAAAGCAATGTATTTTTGGCGCTGTACTTTCCTCTGTCTGTTTCTAAAATTTGCCCTTTTTGTTTTAATTTTTTTAAGGTTTTTATAATATGGTTCCTTCCACTTGGGTCCTGGACGCTAAGACGGCTACAAATTTGTTTGTAGTTTAATGCCTTCCCTTGCGCAGCTTGCAGAACCTGTAAAACCTGATTGTGTTTGTTGCTTTTCTTAGTCATGTTTTCAGGTAGCAAGTTAATCTATTCCTGAACAATCATACCGAATAGTTTTCAGCTTCTTTCCTTATTAACAATTATCATATTAATAAAGATAATTTTTAAAATATATTTCTTTGTTATTATAGTATGTTGATAGATACAATAACCCTTATTCTACTTCTTAAAACAGGTGTTAATAAACCAAGCTTTTAGTGTAAATAAAACAAAATATTATTTGATAAAACCCCACAAAAAGCTGTGTTATTAAAAAAACACCAGACTTATTCACATTTATAAAAACATATAAACAACTACCTATTTATAAACTTATGAGAAACCTTTATTTTATTCACACCCATCACTACACTATAAATTTGGTAATTTTGTGACAAAGCAAACCCATGAAAATAGCTATCGGCAACGACCACGCAGGAACACAATACAAACAAGAACTCATCCGATTACTGGAATCAGCAGGTCATACTGTTACTAACCACGGAACAGATAATAACGAAAGCATGGATTATCCAGACACCATTCATCCTGTAGCTTCTCAGGTAGAAAAAAACCAAGCAGATTTAGGGATAATACTATGTGGCAGCGGTAATGGTGCTAATATGACGGCGAACAAACACCAAGGCATTCGCTCAGCTCTGTGTTGGACGGAAGAAATCGCTCAACTTGCCCGACAACACAATGATGCCAATATTTTAAGTATACCAGCACGTTTTGTTTCTTTAGAAGAAGCAAAAAAAATGACACTTGCTTTTATGAATACCCCTTTTGAAGGAGGCAGACATCAAAGAAGAGTAGATAAAATCCCTAATTGGTCATGACCTGGCAAGTATTGGAGTGGGAAGAAATTACTCTAGATGTATTACAAGATATCTTTTCTCTACGTTCTGAAGTTTTTGTGGTTGAACAAAATTGTGTGTACCAAGACATAGACGGAAAAGACCCTAAAGCCACCCATGTTTTGGGTTATATAAAGAACGACCTGGTTGCATACAGTCGATTCTTTAAGCCAGGTATATATTTCCCTCAAGCCTCTTTTGGAAGGGCAGCTGTTAAAAAAAAGCATAGAGGAAAAGGATACGGACATGAGTTGTTGGCGTATACACTAAAAGCTATGGGAGGAAATAAAGAAATTAAAATATCTGCCCAACATCATTTAAGTTCATTTTACCAATCTCATGGTTTTGTTTCTAAAGGAGTACCTTATCTTGAGGATGGGATACCCCATATTGCTATGATCAAAGCGCCTTCCAAGAATTAAGAACCTCAACCATTGCTTTGTCTATTTCATGAAATGGGGTTTCTGTTGTTCCGTTAAAAACAAAATACCCACAACCCCTAGGTTCTTCTCCTAAAATTTCCTTGTAATGTTGCCGAAAAGATTCTCTTAATCTTCTTTTCAATAAATTTCTTTCTACTGCTTTAGGAAATCTTTTTTTTGGTGCACCAAAAGCCACCTGAAAACCTTCGTCCGGCAGACACTTGAAAGAGACTACTCCGTGCTGTATCCTTTTCCCCTTCTTAAAAAGCTGTTCAATAAGGCGGTCATCACACAAACGAAGTTTTTTTGGTAGTTTTTGGCTCATTCCACAACAAATACGTCATTACTTATATCTACATCAGCGACCAAACCTTCATCATTCAAACGAATGCTCTTTATTTTTCCTTTTCGTTCATCAATTGTAAACACATAAGAAGGATCTACCCAACGCCAATCTGAAAGCGCGGTTACAACTTTCTCATCAAATGATTTTTCTCCTCGCATCATTTCCAATGGTATATAGTACAATCTTTGGGTTCCATTGGTCAATTCCACAACAACTTCAACTGGCATTGGCATCTGCCCTACTCGAGTAAGAACAACCTCAGTCTTATTTCCTACAGAAATAACGTCCTCAATACCATAATCAATCGTTTTGGTGGTTTGTGTCCAATCATTCAAATACCATTCCAACTGCATACCCGAAACCTTTTCTGCTACACGCTTAAAATCATTAGGGGTTGGGTGTGTAAATTTAAATTCATTGTAGTATCGCTTGATGGTAGAAAACAAATTTTCATAACCCATAATATACCCCAATTGATTCAAGAAAATGGCCCCTTTTGAATAGCTACTTACACCATAGGCAAAATTGTGTTGAAAGCGATCTGCGTGCGTTGTCAAAGGCTCTTCCAAACCAGATGCGACCAATCGGAAATAGTTGTTATATGTGCCAGAAAGCAAACTTTCCTCACCACCTAAAATAGCATATTCAGCCAGTTGGTCGTAAAAAGACGTAAAGCCTTCGTCCATCCACGCGTGTTTGGACTCGTTGGTAGCCAACAAATGATGAAACCAGCTATGCGCCAATTCGTGAGCCGTTACCCCAAACAAACTCTTATATTTTCTCTCTCCAGTGATAAGCGTACACATGGGGTATTCCATACCGCCGTCTCCTCCTTGTAAAACGGAATATTGTTTGTACGGATAATCCCCTATGTTTTCGTTAAAGAATTCCATCATTTTGATTGTATCTCCCTGTAGCTTTTTCCAGTTTTCCACAAGTTCAGGCTTGTCCAAATAGAAAAAATGTAGTTCCACATCGTTAGGACCCGCAACCACATCATGAACATAATCTGGGTCGGCAGCCCAAGCGAAATCGTGCACACGAGGCGCCACAAAACGCCAAGAGAGCGTGGGTGTTTGGTGATCTATTTCTTTGTCTGTGTATCCATGACCTATGGCATCCGCGTTTTGAAGATAACCGGTACCGCCAACCACATATTCTTTATCTATCGTGATAGAAACATCAAAGCTACCCCACACCCCGTGAAACTCACGCCCTATATAAGGGTTTGGGTGCCAACCCTCATGGTCATACTCTGCCAACTTTGGGTACCATTGTGTCATAGACAAATCCACGCCCTCTTTGTTGTTGCGACCACTTCGCCTAATCTGTAGAGGGACTTGGCCTTCGAATTCCATTTCCAAGACCGTGGAAGATTGTGGTAAAAGAGGCTCTGCAAGATCCACAACCAGTATGGTCTCTTCTTCAGAAAAATTCACGGTTTTTCCATCTTGAACTAGACTTAGAACATGTAAATACCCCACCTCATCAGGAGATAATTGTTGTATGCGGTCCACCACTCTGCCGTCGGGGTCTGCAATCGTACGCGAACGCACATCCATCTGGCTGTTTGGCTGGAAAGCATTAAAATAAAGGTGGTAAAACACACGCGATAGGGTATCAGGGGAGTGGTTGGTATACACAAGCTCTTGAGCGCCCGTGTATTTGAAAGTATTTACATCCATTTGAATGTCCATGATGTAATCCACTTCTTGTTGCCAATAGGCAGGGTTGGGATGTTGGGCAAGCCCAATCAAACAAAAAAGAAAAATACCATATTTCATAACAGATAATTTGAGGTTAAAAATAATCTTCTAATGCGTGTTTCGATTTTAAACGAACCCCTTTTTCGGTATGTTGCACACGCACCAAGGGGTTGTGAGCGTCGTGTTCTAAATAAAGCAAAAAATTTTTGTCTGCGGCCTGCTGTAAAAACCGCTCCTTTTCTACCATGGTTATCAAAGGTCGTGTGTCATACCCCATCACATAGGGAACAGGAATGTGGCCGGCAGTAGGAAGCAAATCTGCAGCGAAAACAAGCGTTTCACCTTTGTAAGGAATCAAAGGTATCATTTGTTTTTCGGTATGCCCATCCACAAAAAGAACCTCAAACCCCAAAGGCGTAGAAGCCACATCTTCAGCATGGGGGATAAAATGCAAATGCCCCGATTGTTCTATAGGCAAAAGGTTTTCTTCTAAAAAAGAAGCCTTTTCTCGAGCGTTGGGACGTATGGCCCAATCCCAATGGGCTTGATTGCTCCAAACTTTTGCGTTTGGAAAAACCAACTCAAAACCACCACCGCTTCTTTTGACACACCCACCACAGTGGTCAAAGTGCAAATGGGTCAGGAAAACATCTGTAATATCTTCAGCTGAAAAACCTGCTTGCTTGATAGAGCGCAACAAGCTGTCATTCCCCCAAGGCTTGTAGTAAGAAAAAAACTTTTCACTTTGTTTGTCTCCCATACCACTATCAATAAGGATAAGGCGATCGCCATTTTCAATAAGCAAACAGCGCGCCGCCAAATCTATCAGGTTGTCTTTATCGGCTGGGTTGGTGCGTTGCCACAAACTTTTGGGCACCACACCAAACATAGCCCCACCGTCGAGCTTAAAGTTACCGGCTGAAATAGGGTGCAAGATCATTTTCTAATTTTTTACACTCAACCGCAATACAGAACAAACAGAGTTTTTGACAAAACGATCTGATTTTAGACCAAACAACACATTATACCAAGGACTGCTCTCTTGTGAGCCAATAATCAACAAGTCGTAGCTCGCGGACACTTCAGAAATTGCCTTAACAGGGTCGTTGTCTTTTACAACCAAGCAGTCGTTTTTGCAGGAAACATTTTTTAATAGCTCTTTATTCTTTGCTAGTAAATTCTGCTCATGAACAGCATCAGACTCCTTGCTCACCACATTCAAAAGCGTTAAACTCGCCCCATAGTAGTGACATATGTTTTCAGCAATTTTTATAAACTTATTTCCATGCCTCCCCGGTCTAACAGCCAAAACCACCCTGGAAATATTTCTCACGCCATTGTCTTTAAACAAGGCGAGGTTGGCATCAATATTCTTTATTACCCACCCAATGGGGTTTCGGATTAATATACCCGTAGTTTCTCTTCCAGCCCAACCCATCACCAACCACTTACATTTTTTAAATGAAGTAATGTTTTTGATGGTGCTCGCCACGTCGTGGGTCGGCAAACTTTCAAAAGTGACTTTTGTTTTTTTGGTGTCCCGCAAAGATAGAATGCGCCTCTTCACAGACGCTACTTTTGGAGACTCCAAACTCACAGCCTCTAAAAAAGTTTGGTCTGGAGCCTCGACAATATTTATCGTGTTGATTTTAACCTTACTGTTGATAGAGGACGCCATTTCTACAATCATTTCGGGAGAAGTTTCGTCACCAAGTAGGGGAACCACGATTTGAGAATCTGTATTGTCCAATTCTTCTAGAACCACCTCTGGGGTCGCGCCGACTTCTACCGATTTTGCCCGCCTGCCCCTAAACAGAAAAGAGAGCACACCATAGTTAGACAACAACCCGCTTCTCGCGGTCTTACGACCATACATCAGAAAAATAACGAACCCCAAAACAAAGACCCCCACAACAGAAAGCAAGGCTGGAATACCCAGAAAAAACAACAAGAACAAACCGCTAATTACTCCAAAAAGCTGTACGTAAGGGTACAGGGGTGACTTGTACTTCGGGTTGTACCACTGGGCGTTTGTCTCCCTAAAAGCTATGACCGCAAGGTTTACGGAAATAAACATCAAAACCTTAAATGCGCTTGCCAGTTTGGCAATTTTCATCACATCCAAAAAGATGATGGCCAAAGCAATAGCGACCGTAGTAACAACAATCGAAAATATGGGGGTCATATATTTTTTACTGATGGAAGAAAAAGCCGACGGAAGCGCACCATCTCTAGCCATTGCAAAGGGGAAACGAGAAGAAGCAAGCAAACCCGAATTTGCCATTGAAAGCAGTGTAATTACGCCGACCACGCCAGCAATGTAGCCAGCGATAGACCCCCCAATCTCATGTGCAGCCGTGTAAATAGGCCGAATGTCTGTCGACAAAACACCTCCATCAACAAACTTTACAAGAACCAAAGAAACACAAACATAAACCACCATAATCAACAACAGCGAAACCACCATGGTCAGCGGAAGGTTCCTTTCCGGATTCGATATTTCACCCGCGATGGCAGCTATCTTGGTAACTCCCGCATAAGAGATATACAAGAAGGCAACTCCGCTAAAAAATCCCAAGTTGCCATCGCTAAGAAAATCAGAGGGAGGAACAGCCCCGACCTTGTTAAAGCCAACAAAAACAAGGGCAACCAAGGAGGTTACGCTAATACCAACGATAGCAAGTTGCGCACTACCAACTTTTTTTACTCCAAAGATGTTCAGAACAAAAACCATCAAAAGGGAGGCAATAGCCACGACAGTTGTGTAAGAAGAGTCAAGCGCGACCAAAACGTATAAATAAGCACTTAGACCTACCAATGAAAAGGCGCTTTTTAACAGTAGAGACAACCACAGACCAATTCCAGAGACGACCCCAAACAAAGGCCCAAAAGCCCGGTCCACATAAACATAGGTACCGCCAGACTTAGGCATGGCAGTTGCCAACTCAGCCTTTGACAAAACAGCGGGAATGATGCATATACCGGCCACCAGAAACGCTAAAGACACCGACGAGCCAGTTATGCCAAAAGCGATGCCCGGCAAAACAAAAATACCACTCAACATTCCACCAATACTGATGGCTATGGCAGAGGGCAAACTCAATGTCCTTATAAGTGTTGTTGTGCTTTTCATTCTATTGGAAAAGTAACAAATAAATTTACCAAACAAAAAGGTTTTGTAAAAAAGCCATTGTTTGTAATACACCAGACGCACCTCTAAAGAGCTCAAAGTAGGCCCAACACACAGCCAACCTAGAAACAATTACTTAAGAAACACTCTCAGGAAGGAAACAGAAAAAAAGGTTTTCAGCAATAGAAAGATGTAAAACGCTTGATTTGCCGAAATCAAACATTAATCATTCAGCTGAAGCACCGCCATAAAGGCTTGTTGTGGGATTTCCACATTACCTATTTGACGC
>CAXRDP010000054.1:0-12086 GCA_964229545.1 Flavobacteriaceae bacterium
AATGCCGTACACACATCTGTTCCCCCGCTCAATGAAATGACTTGGGTGTTGGGAAAACGCTTTTGCAAGGCTTTGCAAACCGAAGCCGATAGCGGAGAACCCGTAGCGCCAAGGGTGCGCAATGCTTGTAAGTGTGCGCCGGTAAAATCTTCCTCTTGTTGTTCTACTTGGTTTTGGAAATACACAGCCCCATGACCAAAATGGTTGATTTGTGCCTTTTGCGCAAAACGCCATAGCACTGCCGGATCGGGCGCATGGGGCGCACCGTTAAACACACAAAGCGTAGCACCACAGAGCAAACTGCTCAATGCATAGTTCCACATCATCCAGCCCGTGGTAGTATACCAAAAATAACGCTCCCCCACTTGTATGTCTTGATGAATGGCCAAGGCTTTTAGGTGTTCCAGCAGCATCGCGCCGGTGCTGTGCGTGATGGCCTTGGGTTTTCCCGTAGTTCCTGACGAAAAAAGAACCCAGATGGGGTGTGAAAAATTCACCGGCTCAAAGTGCAATTGGCTGATATCGCTTGTTGGTTCCTCAAAATTGGCATGCCTTCCCAAATCCAAAAGCTGTACCGGTTGAGGCAAATGTTTGGCCAACAGACTGACCTTGTCTCTAACATCATAAGACTTGCCATTGTAGTGGTAGTCCATATGCGCCCATAAGACTTTGGGGGCTAGAGGCACAAAACGATCTTGCACAGCTTCTATGCCAAAATCGGGCGAGCAAGAAGACCAAATGGCTCCCAAAGCATTGGTGGCCAAAAAAGCGGCCACAGTCTCGGGGGTGTTGGCACAATAGGCAACCACGCGATCGCCTTTGCCGACCCCGTGTTTGCGCAAGATTTTTTGAAAAGCGATCACTTTAGACAAAAGTGCTGCCCAGCTGATTTCGGTGTAAGGATGGTTTTCGGCCTGGTAGACAAGTGCAGGGCGGTCGTTGTTGTACTGCCTAAAAACATGGTAGGCATAACTGAGCTGGGCCTTTGGAAACCATTGGGTTTTCCAAAAAGGACGCGCGGGAATCACAGCCTTGTCAGCAGTTTGGTCAAACTCGATGTCAAAAAACAAAGCGATACTTTCCCAAAAGTCTGACGGATGGTCAATGCTCCACTGGTGGAGTTGGGAATAATCAGAAAAGTATAGTTTGTGTTCTTGGCCCAAGTAGGCCAAATAACGGTTGTAGTTGGATGTTGGGGATGTTCGCATAGGAGTTCAAGTTAAAAAAACCCTTTGAGATAACAAGAGAAAATGGTAAGTTTAGGTTCCAAATCACACAAAAACCGATGGCTAAAGGATTGCTTATTTTATTTATTGTTTTTGCAGTGGTGGGCATGCTGCATATGGCCACACTCAGACTTGTCAAGAAACCGGAGCACAAAAAGCAAAAAATCCGAAAAGTGTTTTGGTATGTATATGGCGCTATATTCTCCACCAGTGGGATTGTAAACTTGGTTCCTGCAGATGCTTTTGACTGGGGCTTTGATTGGGTTTTTGTAGTCCAATGGGCGTTTGGGGTCGACATCATAGTTCTTAATTTTCTAGGGAGGATAGAAACAAAAAATTCCAATGCGATACATTAGAATTGCGATTGATGTGAGTGCGAAGGGAGTAACCTTCAGTTTTTCACTAAAAGGTTTGTTTGCCAAACGCCCTGTTTTTACCTGCGGTAAATAGGTCTAAAAAAAATCTGCTCAAGCATGCTTGGCAGATTTTGTTGTTTTGCCCTCTATTATCAGGACGTTTGGTGGGCGCGAAGGGATTCGAACCCCTGACCCCTTGGGTGTAAACCAAGTGCTCTGAACCAACTGAGCTACGCGCCCGGCGGGTGCAAAGATAATTCCTTTTTTGGAACAGCAAAGCGATTTTTAAAGGACTTCAGCTACTGTAAACACACTGCCACCTACAAAAATGACATCACTGGCATCTGCCTTTTGTTGGGCGGCCCTAAAAGCTTTTTGCACAGTGGCATAGGCACCCCCTGTCAATCCACAGTGTGCCGCCTCTTTGGCAAGTGTGGCAACGGCTTTCGCACGTGCTACCTGAGGACTGCAAAAATAATAAGCCGCCGTGGTGGGCAGGTAAGACGCCAATGCGGCGAAATCTTTGTCTGCCACCATGCCAAACACCATGTGTAATTTCTCTTGTGGCAAGGCCTTAAGCTGGGCCATCACTGCTTCAATGCCAGAGGCGTTATGCGCCACATCTGCTATGGTTAAGGGACTTTCAGACAACACTTGCCATCGCCCCTGAAGTCCGGTGTTTTTTACCACACCCAACAAGCCTTCTTCAAGTTGCTGTTGGCTGACGTTAAAATCTTTTAGAAGGGAAATGGCTGTCATCACCCCTTTTACATTGGCTTTTTGATATACGCCCAACAGGTCTGTAGGCAAAGGATGGGCCTCTTGCGCCAACCTCCACGGCGCACCCACATCGTCGGCTTTATCGGTCAGTACTTGCACAACCTCATCTGGGTTTTCACCTATCACTACAGGAATGCCTTCTTTGACGATGCCCGCTTTTTCAGCTGCGATTTCGGGTAAAGTATCGCCTAAAAATTGCTGATGGTCCTTGCTGATACTGGTGATGAGACAGAGTTCAGGGGAAATGATATTGGTCGCGTCTAGCCGTCCGCCCAGACCCACTTCTATAACTGCAATATCGACCTGTTCTGTTGCAAATTCTTTAAAGGCCAAAGCAACGGTCAATTCGAAAAAAGAATATTTGTCACGCTCAAAAAGATCGCGGTGCTCGGCTACAAAATCAACGACCTGTTTTTTGGCAATGGGAACTCCATTGATACGGATGCGTTCCCGAAAATCTTTGAGATGGGGCGAGGTATACAAACCCACCTTATAGCCTGCTGTTTGCAAGACAGACGCCAACATATGACTCGAGGAGCCTTTTCCGTTGGTTCCGGCTATGTGTATGCTTTTGAATTGGGTTTGGGGGTTTCCCAAAGCCCCAGAAAGTGCCCTGATATTATCCAATCCCAAACGCATGGCCGGCGCGCCTACACGCTGATACATTGGCAGACGTGCGTAGAGCCAGTCGAGCGTTTGGGTGTAATTCATACATTCAAAACAAAGTCCCTAAGCAGCATAAAAGTTATATATCCTGCAACGGACCCAATCAAAGCCAAAAGAGATATCTTCTTCAGATACCAAAAGAAGTTGATTTTTTCCATCCCCATGGCCACGACTCCAGCAGCCGATCCGAAAATAATCATACTACCGCCTGTGCCCGCAGCAAAGGCAATCGCGTGCCAAAGCGGATGGTCAACAGGCTCTGAGAACATACCCATACTGGCAGCAACCAAAGGAACATTATCTATAATAGCAGAGGCAAATCCTAAAATACCTACCACAATATCAGAATTTGGAATGGCTTTATTCATTACCTGTGCAAAGTTGAATAACATACCCAAAGACTCAAGGGCTGCGACAGCCATCAAAATCCCCAAGAAAAACAATATACTGGGCATTTCGATTTTAGATAAAGCAGCGTGTACGGGACTGTGGTGGGCATGAGCTTGGCTTTCGGAATCTATATTAGACAGAGAAATTTTTGATTTGCTATATATCTCTGCAAAAACTGCAACTACTGCAAGTGATAGCATCATACCCACATAGGGTGGTAGGTGAGTGACGGTTTTAAACACAGGTACAAATAGAATGGAGCTCAGACCCAAATACAACATGGTGGCACCATGGGGTGTTTTTTGAATTTCACCATCCATTTTCTCAATGTTACCCTTAAAAACCTTGTATCTACTGGCTATCAAGGTGGGAATTACCATACAGACCAAAGAAGGAATAAAAAGGTGTATGATTAGATCAGGAGTGGTGACCTTTTTTCCTATCCACAACATGGTTGTGGTCACATCGCCTATCGGTGACCAGGCGCCACCAGCGTTGGCAGTTACTATGATAAGACCTGCAAACCAAAGTCGAAGATTGCGATCGTGAATCACTTTTTGAAGTATGGTCACAAGCACAATGGTAGCTGTAAGATTGTCAATAATCGCAGACAGCACAAATGCCAAACTCGCAAATATCCATAACAATCGAACTTTATTTCGTGTTCGAATAAACTGTTTTATGGTAGCGAACCCATTGAAATAGTCAATAATCTCAACAATGGTCATAGCGCCCAATAAGAAGACAAGAATCTCAGCTGTTTTTCCCAGATGATGTAAAAGGGCTTCCTCGATATGAGTGGGGAGTAGTTTCTTGTTGACCGCATCGATGTCAAACACGTCCATATGACCTAAAGCTATCATCGCCCACAAAATGGCCATCATGGCAAGTGCCGGAATAAGTTTATCTATGTGAAGGTTGTGTTCAAGCGTGATCGCAAGATAACCTAGCACAAATACAATAATAATAATCGTTTCCATAAATCAAATTAAAGCACCAAATATACTAAGCAAGGGTTGATTTTCAAGTGCTTATTTAAAAGGAAGCCTAAATTCTATACCCCCCCCTTAAAATTGTTGTGAAATTTGAAAAAAAACAGGATGACACCCGGTCAACCACAATAAAATCATTTATTTTCATCAATAATAGCATCAATTGACGTCGAACCCCTTAATTTATGGGGGTATATGTTGCGGAAATACCATTTTTTATGGCTTTGTCAAAAAAGAGGAGCAATAATTCGGAATGTGTATTTATTTTTGCCCCTTGCTAAAAATACTTCATTTCAAAAACGTATAACATCCATTCGGTTACGTTTGTGATGACGGATGGATATATTTGATAAAAAAAATTATGTGGGCACAAGGACTTTACGACCCGAATTTTGAGCATGACAATTGCGGAGCAGGGTTTATTTGCAGTTTAGAAGGCAAGCGTACCAATGACATCATCCACAAGGCATTGGATATCCTTGTAAAGCTAGAGCACCGTGGTGCTGTAAGTGCAGATGGCAAGACTGGAGATGGCGCCGGAATCCTAATCGATATTCCACATACTTTTTTGGATACGGTTTGCAATTTTGACCTACCAGAGCCAACCAAATATGCCGTGGGAATGGTCTTTTTGCCACAAAAATCAAATCAAAGGAATTTTTGCGTCCAAACCCTCAACGAAGAACTCCAAAACCAAGGCTTAAAGGTTTTGGGTTGGAGAGAAGTGCCCACCAACAATGATGTGTTGGGTAGTATTGCGGCGCGCACACTCCCTGTAATCAGACAAGTTTTTGTAACAAGCGGAGAAACTGAACTCGATGAGCAAGCACTGAATACAAAAATCTTCATAGCCCGTAAAATTGCAGAACACAAAGTGTATGCCACCAAAATGTCTCAGAGTAGCTATTTCTACCTACCTAGCTTTTCTACACGCACCCTTATTTATAAAGGACTGCTCATGCCTGAAGATATCGAAGGTTTTTATTTGGATCTTAAAGACCAAAGGGTAGTCACTCGCTTGGCATTGGTACACCAGCGCTTTTCGACCAACACCTTCCCAACATGGGACTTGGCACAGCCGTTCAGATATATGTGTCATAACGGTGAAATCAACACGTATCGCGGCAACCTAAACCGTATGAAAGCTCGAGAAGAGCTTTTGCAAAGTGATTTCTTTGGAGACGATGTCAAAAAAATTCTGCCCATAATCCTCAATGGAAAATCCGACTCTGCTTCCATGGATATGGTAGTCGAATTGTTGTTGCACACAGGGCGTTCTTTGCCTGAGGTGATGATGATGATGGTTCCTGAAGCTTGGGAGCGTCACAAAAGCATGGATCCCGCCAAAAAGGCGTTTTATGCCTACAACGCTTGTATTATGGAGCCCTGGGACGGACCAGCTTCCATCCCTTTTACCGATGGAAACTTTATAGGTGCCCTCCTAGACCGCAATGGATTGCGCCCTTCACGCTACACTGTCACCAAAGATGGCTATGTGGTGATGTCCTCTGAAACAGGCGTGATAGAAATAGAACCTGCCAATGTGAGTATGCACGGTCGTTTGGAGCCCGGACGTATGTTCTTGGTAGATATGGAAGCGGGCCGAATAATTGGAGACCAAGAAATCAAAAACGAAATCGTCTCCAAACAGCCCTATCAACAATGGCTCGATGAAAACTTATTGCCATTAAAAGAAGTTCCATACACAGGAAACAAAACCCCTGTAGAAGAGGTTGATTATGTGGCTCGACTCAAGGCATTTGGGTATACCGAAGAAGATATTAAAACCATCATCGCCCCGATGATGAATGAAGGAAAAGAGGCCATTGGATCCATGGGGACCGATACGCCTTTGGCAGTGTTGTCACACAAACCCCAATTGCTGTACAACTATTTCAAACAACTCTTTGCACAAGTTACCAACCCACCACTAGACGGGATTCGTGAGGAAATTGTGACAGACACCTCACTTTCCATTGGAAGTGACTACAACCTGTTTGATGTATCACCACAACATGCAAAAAAATTACGTATTCAAAATCCTATTATTTCCAATGAGGATTTGGATAAAATCAAGTTTATAGACCATCCAAATTTTAAGGCCGTTTCGGTTGGGGCAAAATACAAAGTAGTAAGAGGACATAACGGACTTGAGGAGTCCCTTCAAAAATTGATTGTTGATGTCAAAACCGCTGTTGAGCAAGGCGCGAATATCATCATACTATCCGACCGAGGTATTTCCAAAGACGAGGCGCCTATTCCCATGCTGCTGGCTTGTTCGGCTGTACATCACGGCTTGGTAAAGCATGGATTGCGATCCAAGTTTGGCATCGTTATCGAGTCTGCTGAGCCTCGTGAGCCCCACCATTTCGCCACACTTTTTGGCTATGGAGCGAGCGCCATCAACCCCTATATGGTCAATGAAATTATCGAAAAATTGGTAGCCCAAGACGATACCGTCAATCTTTCCTCTGGACAAGCCATTGACAATTTCAACAAGGCCATTGCCAAGGGGTTGATCAAAATCATGAATAAAATTGGGATTTCGACCTTACACTCTTACAGAGGCGCCCAAATTTTTGAAGCCCTAGGCCTCAGCAAAAAGTTTGTGAATACCTATTTCTGCAATACCCCTACTCGAATAGAGGGAGTTGGCTTGTTTGAAATCGAAAAAGAAATCGCGGCCAGACACACGTTTGCATTTGATGTGCCCGTGTCAGAAAACAGCATCGATTTAGAAATTGGGGGAAGTTATCGCTGGAGAAGAAATGGCGAAGCCCATATGCTCAATCCTGCTACCATTGCCAAACTACAAGTAGCCGCACGTCAAAACAAATTTGATTCCTACGAAGAATATGCCGAATTGGTCAACGACCAGTCCAAGCAGTTGATGACCATCCGTGGCATGTTTGAATTTACAGACCTAGACCCCATCCCGATTGATGAGGTAGAACCATGGACCGAAATCGTAAAACGTTTTAAAACCGGTGCCATGTCATTGGGGTCTATAAGTGAAGAAGCCCATGAAACTTTGGCCAAGGCCATGAACCGCATTGGCGGAAAAAGCAATTCCGGTGAGGGTGGTGAAGACCCCCGAAGATTTACTCGTGACACCGACGGAGATTGGCGCAACAGTGCCATCAAACAGGTGGCCTCGGGTCGTTTTGGCGTTTCATCACACTATCTGTCAAATGCCAAAGAAATTCAAATCAAAATGGCACAAGGTGCCAAACCTGGTGAGGGTGGTCAATTGCCCGGACCCAAGGTAAATCCCTATATCGCATCGGTGCGTAACTCTACGCCTTATGTAGGGCTGATTTCACCTCCACCCCATCACGATATTTACTCGATTGAAGACTTGGCTCAATTGATTTTCGACCTTAAAAACGCCAACCGAGAGGCAAGAGTGAATGTGAAGCTCGTTTCTGAAGTGGGTGTGGGCACCATCGCAGCGGGGGTGGCCAAAGCCAAAGCCGATGTGATCTTGATTTCGGGTTATGACGGTGGCACAGGAGCCTCCCCACTGACTTCTCTCAAACATGCCGGTTTGCCATGGGAATTGGGGATTGCCGAGGCCCAACAAACCTTGGTGTTGAATGACCTCAGAGGACGTATTGTATTGGAATGTGACGGACAAATGAAAACTGGCCGCGACGTTGCCATAGCCTGTCTGTTGGGTGCTGAAGAATTTGGGTTCTCAACAGCGCCTTTGGTAGCATCGGGCTGTATTATGATGCGTGCTTGTCACCTCAATACCTGTCCTGTGGGCATTGCTACCCAAGATCCTGAGTTGCGTAAAAACTTTAAGGGCAAGCCTGAGCACGTGGTCAACTTTATGCATTTTGTAGCCCAAGAGATGCGTGCTATTATGGCGCAGCTTGGCTTCAGAACCGTAGATGAAATGGTCGGACAGAGTCAAAAACTCAACATGAACGCTGCCATCGACCACTACAAAGCCAAAGGCATCGATTTGTCTGCCATTTTGTACAAACCTCAGGTTGACGCCAATGTGCCTTTGAAAAACACAACGAAGCAAGACCACAATTTGGAAAATGTTTTGGACTTCGAAATTGTGTCCAAAGCACAAAAAGCCATCCTAAATAAGGAGCCACAAACCTTGCGATTGCCTATCAAAAACACAGACCGCAGTGTCGGTGCCATTTTGAGCAACGAAATTTCCAAGATTCACGGTGCTGAAGGACTTCCGACAGATACTTTGAAAATGTATTTCACAGGTGCGGCGGGGCAAAGTTTTGGATGCTTTGCAACCAGGGGTCTCCATATGGAAACCATTGGCAACTGTAACGACTATTTCGGAAAAGGTTTGTCTGGAGCAAGACTGGTAGCCAGAGTGCCTGACGAAGCCACATTTAAGGCAGAAGAAAACATCATCATAGGAAATGTGGCACTCTATGGTGCAACCGCAGGAGAAGCCTATATCAACGGAATTGCTGGAGAGCGATTCTGTGTACGTAATTCCGGTGCCACAGCCGTTGTTGAGGGTATTGGTGACCACGGTTGTGAATATATGACCGGTGGGGTGGCCGTGATTTTGGGTGAGTTTGGACGCAATTTTGCTGCAGGGATGAGTGGTGGTATCGCCTACTTGTACGCAAAAGACGCCCAGTTTGATGAGCGCAATTTCAATATGGAAATGATAGGACTAGAAGATCCATCGGCAGACGATTTGGATCATCTCAAATCCTTGATTGAAAACCACGTCCACTATACAGACAGTGCGGTGGGCACGTCTATCTTGTCTGATTGGAAAAAGGAACAAAAGAATTTTATCAAAGTCATGCCAACCGACTATAAGAAAGCCCTTGCGCGATTGGCAGAAGAAGCTAAAGCAGAAGTGAATTAATTATGGGAAAATTAAGGGGATTTTTAGAACACGATCGCATTGATGAGGCCAATATAGCCGTTGCTGATCGCATCAAAAACTACAAAGAATTTACCGTGAACCCCGGTGAGGATAAACTTCGCGACCAAGGCGCACGTTGTATGGACTGTGGGGTCCCTTTCTGCCACAGCGGTTGCCCGTTGGGGAATATGATTCCCGATTTCAATGATGCGGTATACAGAAACGAATGGGAAAAGGCTTTGCGTATTCTCCACACCACCAACAACTTCCCTGAATTTACGGGTAGGTTGTGCCCAGCACCTTGTGAAGCGGCTTGTGTATTGGGGATTATCAACCCTCCTGTATCGATCGAAATGATCGAAAAATACATCGTTGAGCGTGGTTTTAAAGAGGGATGGATCAAAGCAGAACCCCCCAAAGAAAGAACTGGCAAAAAAATAGCCGTAGTCGGTTCGGGGCCTGCAGGGCTGGCAGCTGCCCAACAACTCAACAGAGCCGGACACACAGTCACCGTTTTTGAACGTGACGAAAAAGCAGGAGGTTTGTTGCGCTACGGCATTCCTGACTTTAAAATGGAAAAAAATATTATTGACCGCAGATTGGCCATTTTGGAAGAGGAGGGCATCCTTTTCGAAACAGGTGTCGAGGTAGGCAAAAATTATTCTGTGGACAAACTGAAGGCTTTTGATGCAGTGGTATTGTGTGGGGGCGCCACCATTCGCAGAAGACTCCCCATCCCTGGCGCTGACCTCAAGGGTGTGGTACAAGCCATGGATTTCTTACCGCAAAGCAACCGTTGGGTAGATGGACTGGCTGAGGTAAACCCCGATTTACATGCCCAAGGAAAGAATGTGATTGTCATTGGTGGAGGTGACACCGGTTCGGACTGTATCGGTACTTCCAACAGACAAGGGGCCAAAAGCGTGACCAACTTTGAAATCATGCCCAAACCTGCCGATCACCGCACCGAAGACCACCCTTGGCCCTTTTGGCCTTTTAAACTCAAAACCTCCTCATCACACGAAGAAGGAAGTCACAGAGAGTGGAGTATTATGACCAAAGAATTCAGAGGTGATAAAGATGGCAACTTGGTCGGACTAACAACGGTAAATGTACGTTGGGAAAAGCAAGAAGACGGCCGCCCAAAACTCGTTGAGCAGCCCAATTCTGAACAAGAATGGCCATGCGAACTGGCCTTGCTTGCCTTGGGGTTTACAGGTCCTGAACCCACCTTGGCCGAGCAACTGGGACTGGAATCAGATGAGCGCTCTAACGTCAAGGCAGACACAAAAGATTACCGCACCAATGTGCCTCATATATTTGCGGCTGGTGATATGCGTCGCGGACAATCATTGATAGTATGGGCCATCTCTGAGGGCAGAGAAGCGGCACGTCAGGTAGACACTTTTCTTATGGGTGCTTCCAAACTACCTACCAAAACAGGTGGGGATTTGCCGGCTAACTAACGGAAGAAATTCCAAACCAAACCAAACCGCAATACAAAATCGCGGTAAGGGTAATCGGGCGCAGAAAACTTGGTGTTGCCATCCCAAAGCGCACTGAGATGGTCTGCACGTAGATAAAGACGTGTCTGTTTAATTTTCATATTAAAAAACGCCTCCACAATAGGAGTTCCTCCGATTTGAAATTCACGTTGTAACACAAATTCAGACAAAACAGGATTGTAGGCGTCTGCATAGTATTTCGAAAAATACTTGGCACCCAAACCTATGTTCACATATGCCGCTTTGGCAAACCAATGATCAGCATAGAGAAAAGTAGCACGACCTATAAAATCAGGAATATGCAAGGGGGCATTGTCTTGGTCTGTCTGTTGGTAAAGCAACTCAGTTTCAAGGGCAAACTTCCCCAATTCCTGACGCCTGTCCCACCTGATTTTTACCAAATTGATAGCCTGACCCCACTGCTGAGGAAGCACACGCATGGAGTCTGGGTTTGGGTCTTGTTCAAAAAAAGCGTAATCATCCAAACGAACAAATTGGGCCGCGAGTTTTCCGAGTATGGGTTGTTCAACGACACCATACAGCATTGTTTGGGTGCTGCGCTTAAAATCTGTTGTCCAAGTAAAATCTTGGTATGCACTGTGGTAGTGCGCAAATGTGAGACTCGGGAACTGTTGTAGCCAACGGAAGCCTCCACTCAAACGGAAACCCTTTATGTCGGGTACTGTAATATCTACAGTTGCCATATTTCCCAATCGGCTTTTGTCAAAAGTCTGTTCTAATTGAGCTTTGGTTTGCAGTTTTTTTGAGACTAAGCGCAGTTTGCCGCCCAACACAACTCCAGATTCTGACAAACTCAAATCATCCGTGGTGTGTTGGGTTTGATATTCATAGCGTAGTGAGGACGCATAGGCCTCAATTTGCCCCCATTTGGACTGCTCGAATTGGGCATATAAATCGTGTCTTTGGGTAGCATAATGGATGTTGTCGGAGACATCTGAAAAGTTCTCGTGCAAATTGCCGAACAAAACATTTTGAGAACTCTGATCAAAGGTGTGGGTTTGTGAGTCTGTTTGCACCCTGTAACCCAAACGCAATAAAGGAACAGGCACAGAGTCTTTACTTTGCAACACGGCATAATCTTGTTCAAAAAGATAGCGCTTTCCGGTAAATTGGTTGATGGCATCTTCAAACTTGACAGACAGGCGCGCGCGGTCTTCAAACTCGGGCACTTGATTTAAAAAATCATGCACCGAAGCGGCTGTCAGCCCTCCGTTTTCTTGTTGTTCCACTTTCTGGTTAGCCACTTGTAAACGCATGCGATAGCGACCATTGGGGTTTTCATACCG
>CAXRDP010000055.1:0-17725 GCA_964229545.1 Flavobacteriaceae bacterium
CGATGCCATCAAAGACCTCAGGCTCTATAAAGGAGGTATTCCAGCCAAATACGGGGGCAGGGTTTCTTCCGTGTTGGATATCTATCAAAAAGAAGGAAACAAAGAAGATTTCAAGCTCAACGGAGGCATCGGTTTGGTGGCCAGTCGCTTGCTAGCAGAAGGCCCCATAGGTAAAGGCAGTTTTTTGGTGGGTGGTAGAGGCACTTATGCACACCTTTTCCTCAAAGCCACAGACAATCCCAATAGTGCCTATTTTTATGATTTAAACACTAAAATCAGCTTTCCTGTCAACGAAAACAACAAGCTGTATTTGTCTGGATACTTTGGTCGTGATGTGTTTGATGTTGATGGGAGTTTTGTCAATACCTATGGCAATGCGGTTTTCAACCTGCGATGGAACCATTTGTTTTCCGATCGTTTGTTTAGCAACTTGTCCCTTATCTACAGCGATTATTACTATGGGCTATTACTCGATTTTGCTGGTTTTGACTGGAACTCAGGCATACAAAACACCAACCTCAAATATGATTTGAGTTATTTTGCCAACGAACAAATCAAAATGGATTTTGGGCTACAATCCACTTTCTACAGTTTTAATCCCGGTTATATTGAACCTGCGCGTACCGACTCTGGAATTCTTGCAGAACAACTTCTCAAAAAATACGCCACAGAACATGCCCTCTATGTCGATGTGTCTCACAATATTACGGATCAACTTGCACTGCAGTACGGACTTCGACTCAACCATTATGTACGATTGGGTCAAGAAGGATTGAACACATATGAAAACAACCAACCTACAATCTACAATACAGAACTAGGAATTTATCAAAAAGGGGTTGTATCTGGCACCTATGACCAGAATAAAAGCTCGGCAACTTATACCCATTTGGAACCGCGCCTTACCCTTTCTTATGCCTTGAGCAATAGCGCCATAAAATTGAGCTACAACCGACTCAATCAATACCTACACCTGATTTCAAACACCAGCTCCCCAACCCCACTCGATGTCTGGGCACCCAGTGGACCCCACCTAAAACCTCAACAACTCGACCAGTGGGCTGTGGGTTACTTTACATCCTACGAAAATGGAATCGATGTTCAGCTTGAATCTTTTTATAAAAATGTGAACAACCGTCTGGATTATATAGACGGAGCTGATTTGGTGGCCAACAACGCTGTGGAGCAAGTCACTCTACCTGGAGATGTGCGCGCCTACGGAGTTGAGCTTTTGGTAAAAAAATCAACCGGACGTTTTAAAAGTTGGCTGGCTTATACTTGGAGCAAATCCGAACAACAAACCCAAGGATTGGGAATGGGAGATTCGGGCATCAACCAAGGTGCTTGGTATGCCAATGCATATGACAAAAGACATGATTTGAGCATCAATGCGAGTTATACGCTCAACGCCAAGTGGTCATTGAATGCCAACCTGATTTATCAAAGTGGACAGCCCACCACCTATCCCGACGGTCAGTACACATTTGCAGGATTGCGGGTACCCAACTACGGCTTGAGAAATGGCAGTAGATTGCCAGACTATCACAGGCTGGATATTTCAGCTACTTTAAAACCCGCCATCAAAAAAGGCAAGACGCGCCAAGGGCAATGGATTTTTGGAATTTACAATCTGTACAACCGTAAAAATGCGGCTAGTATCAGTTTTAGACAAAACCGGGAAACCCTTCGTAATGAAGCCGTCCGATTTTCCATCTTTGGCATCGTTCCTTCTTTAACCTATAGAATCGATTGGTAATGAAAAAATGGTTGTTCATCATAGCGTTCATGACGATTGCCTGCGAAGATGTAGTGGATATCGAACTACCTCAAGGGCCTGTACAGCTTGTGGTAGATGCCGAACTCAGCAGGGCTGTCGGAGGTATAGAGGCAACAATTGTAGTAGATCTGAGTTTAACTACTGATTTCTATGCTGAAGACATCACCAAAGTGTCTGATGCTGTGGTTGTGCTTCATACGGGGTCGGAGCAGCTATCGGTACCGCAAACCGATCCGGGAATTTACGCTGCCGATTTGGCAAGTTTGTCTGAAGATACACCCTACAGCATCGAAATAACCCATAACAACCAAACTTACAGCGCCACAGAAGAGTTGGTGCTTTCAGGCACATTTGATGCTGCCACACAAGGAGATGGTCAGTTGTTTAGTGGAAATGAAACTGAAGTAGTGGTCACTATTACGGACTTAGAAGGTTTGGGCAATTATTACCTTTTTGATTTTGGATACAACAATCTCTTTGTTACACGCGATCGCTTTTATGATGGTCAGCAGTTTTCATTCTCTTATTTTTACGATGAATTCTTTCCAAAAAACACAGAGGTTCACATCCGTATGGTCGGGATCGACGAAGATTTTTACAACTATATGCAGATTTTGCTGAGTCACAGCGGCCAAAATGGAGGCGGTCCCTTTGCCACTGCTACCTCTGCGCTCAAAGGCAACATCACCAACCTTACAAATCCCTCATCACCAGCCTTGGGGTACTTTCGAGTGGTAGAACATAGCTCTCTTCCGTTTACAGCCGAATAGCTATTTTTGTGTATGGGGTTTACCAAAATCACAGAGTCCGCGTCACACTATGACGATTTAGAAAAATTGAGTGTGGCCGAGTTGGCTGCCATCATCAACCGTGAAGATCACAAAGTTGCCGGTGCTGTACAAGCTGTTTTGCCCGAGGTTATTGTATTTGTAGAGGCTGTACTTCCTCGCATGCAAGTCGGTGGACGTTTGTTTTATGTGGGTGCTGGTACAAGTGGGCGTTTGGGAATCTTAGACGCCTCAGAATGTCCGCCAACCTTTGGGGTTGATCCTGAAACAGTAATAGGGCTAATAGCGGGAGGTGATAGCGCCATCCGTACCGCAGTAGAGGGCGCCGAAGACAACCCAAATCAAGGTTGGTTAGACCTTACAGCACACCAAATAAACTCCAATGATAGTGTGGTAGGCATTGCTGCATCAGGAACTACGCCCTATGTGATTGGAGCGCTGGAAGCCTGTAATCAAAATAACATACTGACAGCTTGTATAAGTTGCAACCCCGGAAGCCCACTTACTCAAGTGGCACGCCATCCTATCGTTCCTGTAGTCGGACCAGAGGTTGTTACCGGCAGTTCACGCATGAAAGCAGGTACGGCTCAAAAAATGGTACTCAATACCCTTTCCACTGTACTCATGATTCGCTTGGGGCATGTGGAAGGGAATCGAATGATAGACATGCGATTGAGCAATCAGAAACTCATCGACAGAGCCATTCAAATGGTAGTTTCCTCACTAGGGGTGAATTCTGACAAAGCAAAAGAATGGCTACAACAATATGGCAGTGTGCGCGCTGTGCTTCAATCCCAACAAAATGAATAAAGAACTTCTTTTTAAAGGCTTACAGCGTCTTTTTATAGCCTTGTTGATGGCGTTTACTGGACCGGTCATTTACTCCTCTGCTCTTAAAAACGAAGGGCATACGCTGTTTATCCCTGTATTGGTAGTGGGCATAGGCTTGTGTTTTGGCGCTATTTTTTTCGGATTCAAAGGAATTAGATTGTTGGTAAAAGGCTTCTTCAATGAAAACTAAATTTTACACTTGTAGCTGCTTACATTCCTATTATCTTTGTCAGGATTATTTGCAGATATGATCGATGTACGATTGCCCGATGGGTCGATAAAGAAAGTAGCAAGCGGCACAACCCCTATGGAAATTGCTGAATCTATCAGTAGCGGATTGGCACGCAATGTGCTTTCTGCTTCTTACAACAACATCACTATCGAATCCCATACGCCACTTACCGAAAACGGAGATTTGGTTTTATACACCTGGGATCAAAAAGAGGGAAAACAAGCTTTTTGGCACTCATCTGCTCATATTTTGGCACAAGCCTTAGAGGAGCATTACCCGGGTATTCATTTGACCATTGGGCCCGCTATCGAAAACGGGTTTTACTACGATATCGATGCAGGCGCGCACACCATTACCGAAAAAGACTTTCCGGCCATTGAAAAACGTATGCTGGAAATCGCTCGTGAAAAACACCTTTTTTCCATGCGTTCGGTTTCCAAAGCCGATGCATTAAAGCATTACAGCAACCAAAATAACAGCTATAAAGTCGAGCTTATCGAAAATCTTGAGGATGGCAATATCACCTTTTGTGATCATTCCAACTTTACAGATTTGTGTCGAGGTGGACATCTGCCGCATACTGGTTTTGTCAAAGCTGTCAAGCTGACCAATATTGCAGGAGCCTACTGGCGCGGGGACGAAAACAACCCCCAACTGACGCGTATTTATGGTATTTCTTTCCCAAAACAAAAATTGTTGACCGAACACCTACAAATGCTAGAGGAAGCCAAAAAACGAGACCACCGAAAATTGGGAGCCGAACTGGCGCTTTTTACTTTTTCAAAAAAAGTAGGACAAGGTTTGCCTTTGTGGTTGCCTAAAGGGGCCGCGCTGCGGGAACGCTTGGAACAGTTTCTTAAAGAAGCCCAACGCAAGGCTGGTTACGACCAAGTGGTTTCTCCTCATATAGGTCATAAAGATTTGTATGTAACCTCGGGGCATTACGAAAAATACGGAGCCGACAGTTTTCAGCCTATCCAAACACCGGCTGATGACGAAGAGTTTTTACTTAAACCCATGAACTGTCCCCACCACTGCGAAATGTATGCATCGAGCAACTGGAGCTACCGCGATCTTCCCATACGATACGCTGAATTTGGCACGGTTTACAGATACGAACAGAGTGGAGAATTGCACGGTCTTACACGAGTTAGAGGATTTACGCAGGATGACGCTCATATTTTTTGTACCGCTGAGCAACTCAATGACGAGTTTAAAGCTGTTATCGACTTGGTGTTGTATGTGTTTGGTTCTCTTGGCTTTGAGGATTTTACAGCTCAAGTATCCTTAAGAGATCCCGAAAAACCGGAGAAATACATCGGTAGCACAGCACACTGGGACAAGGCCGAGCAAGCCATCATCAATGCCGCCCAAGAAAAAGGGTTGAACTATGTGATAGAAACAGGTGAAGCCGCCTTCTATGGACCCAAACTCGACTTTATGGTCAAAGATGCTTTGGGTAGAAGTTGGCAGTTGGGTACCATACAAGTGGATTACAACCTCCCAGAACGATTCGATTTGAGTTACAAAGGCAGTGACAACGAACTACATAGACCTGTCATGATACATCGTGCGCCTTTCGGAAGTATGGAACGTTTTGTGGCCATTTTATTAGAACATACGGCCGGAAACTTCCCCTTATGGCTTACCCCAAACCAAGTTAACATCTTGTGCGTGAGTGAGAAGCATGAAAAATACGCCGAAAAAGTTTCAGAATTATTGGAAAATAACGAAATTCGCGCCCTCGTGGACAACCGAAATGAAACCATCGGTAAGAAAATCCGTGAATCTGAAGTAAGCAAAGTACCCTACATGATCATCGTAGGAGAACAAGAAGCCGCTCAGAACATGGTCTCGGTTCGGGAACACGGAGGCAAAGATCACGGCAGCATGTCGGTATCTGATTTTGTATCGCTAGTCCAAGGAGTAGTCGATCAGGAATTAAAAACATTTGAACCCTAAAAAGACGCGTTATCGCAATACGTAGAAGAAGGAGCAGAGGTCCTGCCCGTATCATTAAAGAAGACCCACACAAAATCAACGAAAAGATTTTGGCTCGTGAGGTGCGTTTGGTGGGTGATAACGTAGAAATGGGGGTTTATCCTTTGGTCAAAGCCAAGGAAATCGCAGCAGGATTGGAGCTGGATTTGGTTGAAATATCACCCAATGCCAACCCGCCGGTTTGTAAGATCATTGATTATAAAAAATTCCTTTACGAGCAAAAAAAGCGCGAAAAGGTACTGAAGGCCAAAGCGGCGAAGATTGTCCTTAAGGAGATACGGTTTGGACCCCAAACCGATGAGCATGACTATGAGTTCAAAAAGAAGCATGCTATCAAATTCTTAGAAGAGGGCGCCAAGCTCAAAGCTTTTGTCTTTTTTAAAGGCCGTTCTATTATTTTTAAAGAGCAAGGTCAAATTTTGTTGCTGCGATTGGCACAAGATTTGGAACCCTATGGAAAGGTGGAACAATTGCCAAAATTGGAAGGTAAGCGGATGATAATGTTAATCAATCCGAAAAAATAAATAACAAAAAGCGAGTCGAATGCCGAAACAAAAAACAAAATCGAGCGCAAAAAAGAGATTTAAGCTCACCGGTACCGGAAAAATCAAACGCAAGCATGCGTTTAAGAGTCATATTTTGACCAAAAAGTCAAATAAGCGAAAGCTCAAATTGACCCATGCTACATTGGTTCATGATTCTGATGCCGATAACGTAAAACAACAACTTCGATTGAAGTAAAAACTGGTGTATAACCCTGGGGTGGGTAAAGAAAGTGCGACACACGCCACCTTCCTCAAAAAACATGTAATTCAATGCCTAGATCAGTAAATGCAGTGGCCTCTAGGGCCCGAAGAAAAAAGATTCTTAAACAAGCTAAAGGTTATTTTGGCCGTCGTAAGAATGTGTGGACGGTAGCCAAAAATGCCGTCGAAAAAGGTTTGCAGTATGCCTACCGTGACCGTCGTGCCAAAAAGCGCACCTTCCGCGCTTTGTGGATTACGCGTATCAATGCAGGTGCACGTTTGCACGGTATGTCCTACTCAGAGTTTATGGGCAAAGTAAAAGCCAACAACATTGAACTCAACCGCAAGGTTTTGGCCGATTTGGCCATGAATCACCCCGATGCTTTTAAGGCTGTGGTGGAAAAAGTAAAATAACCAACCCTATTTTACTGTATAAAAAAACCGCTTTTCAGCGGTTTTTTTTATTTAAAAAGGCACGCCATCGTCGTCCCCAAAGGCGTCATTGGGGTCTATACGGGGGCCATCAAACGGACTGTCTTCCTCACGGTTAATTTTGGATTGAAACTCTATAGGTGCATCAAAAGAATCAAGGTTTTCAAATTTACCTAGTGAACCAACAAACTTAAGTCGTAAGTTGCTCAAGCCACCATTACGGTGTTTGGCGACAATAAATTCTGCCTGTCCAGCAGAGGGTGTACGCTCTTCATCGTCCCACTCATCGATTTTGTAATACTCAGGACGGTAGATAAAGGAAACAATATCAGCGTCTTGCTCAATCGCCCCAGACTCCCGCAGGTCGGATAATAATGGGCGTTTGCTACCACCACGTGTTTCAACGGCACGTGACAATTGCGAAAGGGCAATCACTGGAA
Source organism: Flavobacteriaceae bacterium (assembly GCA_964229545.1). Lineage (GTDB taxonomy): Bacteria > Bacteroidota > Bacteroidia > Flavobacteriales > Flavobacteriaceae > UBA724. The sequence continues at coordinate 7,248 of CAXRDP010000055.1, forward strand.
TGTCAAGCTCTTTGGCCAAAGCCTTGAGGTTTCGGGAGATCATAGAAATTTCCTGCTCCCTGTTGCCCGATTTATTCGAAGAAGAACCTGTGGTCATCAATTGGAGGTAGTCAACCACGATAAGTTTAATCCCGTATTGAGAGGACAATCGACGGGCTTTGGCGCGCAAATCAAATATGGAGAGTGAAGGGGTATCGTCTATGAACAAAGGCGCATTTTCGAGAGCGGACACCTTGACGTTGAGCTGTTTCCACTCATGGTCCTCCAAGTTTCCCGTTCGCAATTTTTCTGAGGATAGACCGGTTTCAGACGATATAAGACGCGTAATCAACTGTACAGAAGACATTTCCAAAGAAAAAAATGCAACAGGCGCGCCATGATCTATACAAATGTTACGTGCCATTGAGAGGGTAAAAGCGGTTTTTCCCATACCAGGACGAGCAGCAACAATAATAAGGTCACTTGGCTGCCAACCCGAAGTGAGTTTATCCAAATCTGAAAACCCCGAAGGCACGCCGCTCAACCCTTCTTTATTGGAGATCTCTTCAATTTTTTTCTTGGCCTGAATTACCAAATTTTGTGCAGTTTCTGTCGATTTTTTAATGTTCCCTTGCGTAACATCGTAGAGTTTGGATTCTGCTTCGTCGAGCATGTCAAAAACATCCTTGGTGTCATCGTAGGCATTTTCTATAATCTCGTTTGAGATTTTTATCAAGCTACGTTGGATGTATTTCTGAAGTATTACGCGTGCATGATACTCAATATGAGCAGATGAAGAAACCTTTTGGGTGAGTTGGATTAGGTAAAAGTCTCCCCCCGCCTGATCGAGCTTGGCATTTTTACGCAATTGTGTAGAGACTGTCAACAAGTCAATGGGGCTTGAAGCATTGAAAAGTTGCACCATGGCTTCGAAAATATACTGATGCGACTGCTTGTAAAAAGATTCAGGCGTAAGGATATCTATGACCGTATCGACGCCCTTTTTGTCAATCATCATCGCTCCTAGAACGACCCCTTCCAAATCGAGGGCTTGCGGTGGAATTTTTCCCAGTTCCATGCTGACAAGCTGACCAGCGCTTGGGGAAGATTGACTTATAGGTTTTGGCTTTTCCATGAGCCTAAATTAGGATTTTTTAACGCATTAAAAGCTACAAGCAGTCCTTAAAAGACAAACATCTGTTTGTTGATAAGTTACTCTATTTTGTTTATAACCCCAACCCTACTCTTGGTAAACCCCCATTTGAAAAAACTTCTCTTGGCGAGATGCAATCAACTCCTGGGGTGAAAGATTTTTAAGCTCATCATAGGCTTTGAGGATACATTTTTGTACCGTATTAAAAGTCTGTGAGCGATCGCGGTGGGCACCTCCAAGGGGTTCTTTGATGATGTTGTCGATAAGCTTGAGGCGTTTCATGTCTTTGGCTGTGAGTTTGAGTGCACTGGCAGCCTCTTCTTTGTGTTCCCAACTGCGCCACAAAATGGACGAGCATGACTCGGGTGAAATCACAGAATACCAAGTGTTTTCCAACATCATCACTCTATCACCAACGCCTATACCCAAAGCACCTCCTGAGGCGCCCTCACCAATAATTACCACAATCACAGGTGTTTTGAGGCGGGACATTTCCAAAATATTTCTTGCGATGGCTTCTCCTTGGCCACGCTCTTCAGCCTCGAGACCGGGATATGCGCCGGGTGTATCGACAAAACTAACCACAGGAATACCAAATTTTTCAGCTGATTTCATCAGCCTTAGGGCTTTGCGATAGCCCTCAGGATTGGCCATTCCAAAATTGCGATATTGACGGGTTTTGGTATTATAGCCCTTTTGCTGTCCGATAAAGAGAAAACTTTGGTCACCTATCTTCCCAAAGCCACCGATCATAGCTTTATCGTCTTTGACCGTACGATCTCCATGGAGCTCCAAAAAACTTTCTCCTGCTATGGCTTTGATGTAATCCATAGTGTATGGACGAGAAGGATGACGAGACATTTGCACCCTTTGCCAAGGGGTCAAGTTGCTGTAAATATCTTTTTTGGTGGCGAGTAGTTTCTCTTCGAGTTGGGCACATGTGTTTGTCACATCTACTTCACTTTCGTCTCCTAAAATGGCACATTTTTCAAGTTGTGCTTCTAGTTCTTGGATGGGTTGTTCAAAGTCCAAATATTCCATGTGGTTTTCATTTGGTCAAACAAATATAGGCAATTTCAAGTGCTCAATTTTTATTCTTGACGCTGTTTTTCAGCTTCAAAAAACCATTGGCCATGACGGCAATCAAAATCAGTACGGTGCCTACATAAAAAGAACCTTGCATACGCTCTGAGTCTCCAAAGATAAGTACGGCCAATAGGATGCCATAAACAGGTTCCATATTGATTCCCAACATGATTGAAAAAGGTGACAAATGACGCATCACTGCAATGGATACCACAAAAGCATAAGCTGTGCAGACCGTGGCTAAGACCACCAACCAAAGGACATCTTCGGCTTTCAATAAAAAAAAGTCGTGGTCAAAGCCTTGGGAAAACCCTAAGAACAAACTTGTAAAAAGTGCTCCTGTACCCAATTGATAAAAAGACATCACTTTGGCGTCAGATTGTTGGACAACAACCCCGTTGATCAATGTGAAAGCGACTGAAAAAAGCATGGCCAGTGTGGCATAGATGATACCATTGACATAACTGAATTCAGCGTCTAGGATAATACCTAAGCCAAAAACAACTAAAAAACCCAATAAAACCTCATAAGTGACAAATTTTCTTTTATAAAAAATAGGTTCAAGCAAGGCTGTAACAAACGCACCAGAGGATAATATCGCGAGAGTGATGGAGACATTGGATACTTTGACCGCATGAAAAAAGCAAATCCAATGCAAGGCAATCAGCAAACCACAAATTGTCATAACACCAATTTGTTTGGATGTCATTTTCAAAGGTGTCTTACCAACCCAAAGTACACACCCCAATATGGCTGAAGCTATCGTCATACGATACCATACCAGGGATAGGGCGTCTATAGAAATAAGTTTTCCCAGAATGGCTGTGAAGCCAAATATAAAAACGATAAAATGAAAATGAGCGGCGCTTCTGAGTCTATCTTTTTGCATAGCGCAGTAGTAGTATTGACAGAATTCCAAAAACCATATTGGGCAACCAAGCTGCCAAGGCCGCAGTAAAGTTTGCTTTTTCGACCATTACTTCGAAGATTTTATCGAAAAAAACATAGATGAAAGCCAGCACGATACCAAAAGCCAAATTGAGACCAATACCGCCTCGACGCTTAAAAGAGGCTACAGAAACCCCAATAATCGTAAGAATAAAAGCCGAAACAGGAAGCGACCAACGCTTGTGTCTCACTAAAAGGTGGCTGTTGATAAGCGGGCTGCCACTTTCACGCTCTTGCGCAATGAAGCGATTAAGATCACCCATAGTTAGGGTTTGTGCTTTGTATTCTAAAGGAGCTAAATCCTCAAATGTAAAAGCAAATAATGTGTCTAAACGCGCTTGACTTTCTATTTTCTCTTGGTCTCCATCAAAACTGCGTTTGAAATAGTTTGTAAGGCGGAACACACTGTCCTTTTCTACCCAACGGATATTTTGAGCAGTGATTTTATAAGTCAATTGGTTGTCTTGAAAGTGTTCGTAGCTAAAATTGTAACCTAGTTGCCGTTTGGGGTTGTACTGACTTAGATACACAAAATCGTTTTGACCAAACTGTTTGTACAACAAACGCGTTTGTCGGTCATCACGGGTTGATTTGTAGTACTTAAACTCAAATTCATTAAAGTTTTTACTGGTTACAGGAACAATAAATTGACCTGTCAAAAAAGCGCCTACCGCAATGACTGAGGCTGCTATCATAAAGGGTCGGAGATAGCGATAAAACGAGATTCCAGAGCTCAAGACCGCAATTACTTCCGTGTTAGAAGCCAGTTTGGAGGTGAACCAAATAACAGATAAAAACAAAAAAATAGGGAACAACAGGTTACCAAAGAACCAAATAAAGTTGAAGTAGTACCAAAAAATCTCATCTGTTGGCACCTCATATTGTTTAAACTTGTCAATTTTTTGAGACAAGTCGACTAAAATACTGATCGGGACAAACAGCAATAGCATGGTAAGAAAAGTACCAATATATTTGAAGACAATATAGCGATCCAAGATTTTCATCATCGGTCTACAATCGTTTGTCCATTTGAGAAACCATTTGATTTTTCCAAGATAAGAAGTCCCCGGCTAAGATATGTTTTCTGGCCTCGCGTACCAACCACAAATAAAAACTCAAGTTGTGAAGGGTAGCGATTTGTTTGCCTAAAAACTCGTTGGCAGCAAAAAGGTGACGCAAATAGGCTTTTGAATAGGCTGTGTCGACGTGGGAGGTTCCTTCAGGGTCTATGGCAGAATAATCATCTGCCCACTTTTTGTTTTTGATATTAATGGTACCGTGGGCCGTAAACAACATGCCATTTCTTGCATTGCGCGTGGGCATAACGCAGTCAAACATATCAACACCCAGAGCAATATTTTCTAGTAGATTGATTGGTGTACCAACACCCATCAGATAGCGAGGTTTTTCTTTGGGCAACTCTGCACAGACTACATCTACCATGGCATACATTTCATCGGCAGGCTCCCCTACAGACAGCCCCCCAATGGCGTTTCCGACAGCATCCACATCTGCTATGAATTTGGCTGATTCCTTCCGGAGATCTGTATAGGTGCTTCCTTGAACTATGGGAAATAGATATTGATTGTGTCCATACTTGGGCGTGGTTTCTGTCATGTGTTTGATACAGCGATCAAGCCAACGATGTGTCAAATGCATGGAGTTTTTGGCATAGCTGTAGTCGCATGGGTATGGGGTACATTCATCAAAGGCCATGATAATATCAGCTCCTATAGAACGCTGTATATCAATCGCTTTTTCTGGGGTAAAAAAATGTTTTGATCCATCGATATGAGACCTGAAAGCCACCCCGTTTTCTTCAATTTTTCGATTGTCTGAAAGGGAATACACTTGATAGCCACCGCTATCGGTAAGTATATTTCTGTCCCAATTCATAAACTTATGTATCCCACCAGCCTTTTCTAAAATGTCGGTACCCGGACGCAAGTACAAATGATAGGTGTTGGCTAAGATGATATCAGGGTTGACGTCCTGTTTCAAATCACGCTGAAGGACACCTTTGACGGTAGCTTGGGTGCCCACTGGCATGAAGATGGGGGTTTGTATGGTGCCATGGTCCGTCGTGAGCGTACCAGCACGCGCCTGAGAGGAGACATCCGTATGTTCACAGACAAATTGCATGTTGGCGCAAAGATAACCATACCATCGCAGCTCTTTGTTATTCTTAACAAAATGTTGATTTCTATATAGAAATTAAAAGCAAAAAAGTTTTTTAGGGGAAACTGATGTAGTATTTTTACGGACATCAACATAACCAAAAATGAATAGAGTTGAAACGCTTGAACAAATGGTTCAGCAAGTACGCAGAGACATCTTGCGTATGGTTCACAAAGTCAATTCAGGTCACCCGGGAGGGTCTTTAGGATGCGCAGAATTTTTTGTTGTGCTTTACAAAGAAATCATGCATCACAACACAGACTTTGATATGGACGGTCATAATGAAGATTTATTTTTCTTATCCAACGGTCATATTTCTCCTGTATATTACAGTGTGTTGGCAAGAACAGGATATTTTCCTTTAGAGGAGCTCAATACGTTTCGTTTATTAGATTCACGTCTTCAAGGGCATCCGACCACCCATGAAGGATTGCCTGGAGTCCGCGTAGCTTCCGGCTCCTTAGGACAAGGAATGTCAGTCGCCCTCGGTGCTGCAGCTGCTAAAAAACTCAACAACGACACCCACTTGGTGTATAGCTTGCACGGAGATGGTGAGTTGCAAGAAGGTCAAAACTGGGAGGCCATTATGTATGCAGGTGCCAACAAGGTTGACAACATCATCAGCACCATAGATGTTAATGGAAAACAGATTGATGGAGACACAGATGATGTATTGCCTATGGGTGATTTGGCAGAAAAGTTTCGTGCCTTTGGCTGGGAGGTGCTCACCATCAAAAACGGGAACGATGTATCCTCAATCATTGAAGGCATGAACAAGGCCAAAGAAGCCACCGGTGCCGGGAAGCCTGTTTGTGTGCTGTTGCTTACTGAAATGGGAAATGGTGTTGATTTTATGATGCACACCCACGAATGGCATGGGAAAGCTCCTAATGACGAACAACTACAAACCGCACTCGAACAAAACCCTGCCACTCTTGGCGACTATTGATACCTAAGCAATGAAAAAATATACTTATACAGAAAAGATAGATACTCGTTCCGGGTTCGGCGCAGGTTTGGAGGAACTTGGAGCTACAAATCCGAATGTAGTAGCACTTTGTGCAGACTTAACTCCATCTTTAAAAATGGGCGCTTTTAAGAAAAATCATCCCGAGCGATTTTTTCAAGTGGGCATCGCCGAAGCCAATATGATGGGTATGGCCGCTGGAATGACCATAGGAGGTAAGATTCCTTTTACCGGGACTTTTGCCAATTTTTCTACCGGTAGGGTGTACGACCAAATACGTCAGTCGATTGCTTATTCTCATAAAAACGTTAAGATTTGTGCTTCACACGCAGGCGTCACCTTGGGTGAAGATGGTGCAACCCACCAAATTTTGGAAGATATTGGATTGATGAAAATGCTGCCCGGCATGACCGTCATCAATACGTGTGACTTCAACCAAACCAAGGCAGCAACCATTGCCATTGCCGAACACAATGGGCCGGTATATCTGCGTTTTGGCCGCCCGAGTGTACCTAATTTTACCCCTGAAAATCAGGTGTTTGAAATTGGAAAAGGGGTGCTGTTACAAGAAGGAACAGATGTGAGTTTGGTGGCTACCGGTCATTTGGTATGGGAGGCTCTGGAGGCAGCTTTAACTTTGGCTGAACAAGGAATTTCTGCAGAGGTTATCAACATACACACCATTAAACCCTTAGATGAAGAATTGGTAGTAGCGTCTGCTCGAAAAACCGGAGCTGTAGTGAGCTGTGAGGAACACAATTTCTTAGGTGGATTGGGTGAGAGTATTGCCCGCACTTTGGCAGAGCAAGCACCTACGCCTCAGGAATTTGTGGCTACCCAAGATACGTTTGGTGAGTCGGGTACTCCTGCGCAATTGATGGATAAATACGGCCTCAATGCGGCTGCTATAGTTCAAGCGGCCCAACGCGTTATCACTAGAAAATAAGGTTTCTTAAAAAATCAGTCGGCATCCAAATAGTCCGGGGTGCCATCCATGTCTGAGTCATCAGGAATCCCATTCATGTCCACATCGTACTCATCACGTGTAAGTACGCCATCGCCATCGTCGTCAGCATCCAAATAATTGGGTGTTCCATCACCATCTGTATCATCTTCCGTCTCAGCGAAATATTGATTGTTGTTTAGATCTTCCAAAATAGAAGGCACCGAATCTCCATCGTGATCACTTATAGCAAAAGTATAGAGGTCAACTGCAAAAATCAAAGGAGAATAGGCACTTATGATTCCGGAAGGTGTATTGTAATAGCCTAGTGCAGAAGGCATAAAAAAAGCAACAGTACCAAAGCCATCAAAATGAACCGTGCCATTGTTGGGGTTTTCGTAAAAAGTACCCCGTTTTAAAAAAGGCAAGCCAGCACTGAAGCCACGAACCACTCCCAAGCCATCAAGCCAAGTTCTATTTTTATTTTGATCAAATACGTTGCCGTTGAGCAACATTCCTTTGTAGGAGATGTAAACCGAATCTGCAACAGAAGGTGATGCCCCTACTCCATCTCGGATGTTGAGCACATACATGGTATGTTCTATAAAATTGCCATCGGAATCTTTTACCTGAACAATATGCTCCGTAAGATTCTCATCGTCAATCAAGGCAGTTTTACCCGTATCCCCAATGGAATCAATTTTAAAGTCTACAAATTCATCTGAAGCTGCGGATTGATATTCTTCATAATTATAGTAATGGCTGCCTAGAAAAGCCACTAGTGAATCGTTGTCAACCGTGCGTTGCTCGACCAAGTCCCTAGGAGGTTCGAGATTGGCTCTATTATTTTCTTCACAGTAAATTAGGGTAAGGCTGAGAAGAATTAGAAAAAAAACACTTGATTTTTTCATCTCTAAATTTAGGTTGGCAAGATACAATTTTCTTGTATTTTTAGGGTTTCTAATAGCATTTTAACATTTCTTTTGCGGGTAGATAAATATTTGTGGTGCATTCGTTTTTATAAGAGTCGCAGTTTGGCTGCACATTCTTGTAAAAAAGGGCAGGTCAAGATTGATGGTAAGAGCGTCAAATCCTCGAGGGAGGTATATGGCGGAGACCAACTTCAAATCCGCAAGAATCAGATGGAGTATGTGATTGAAATATTAGGCTTGCCCTCTTCCAGATTGGGCGCCAAACTCGTAGAGCAGTATGCCAAAGATATCACACCCCAAGAGGTTCGTGCTGCACGTGTACAAGTTGCAGAACAGCAGTCTTTATCGCGTGTGGATGGTGGCGGCAGACCCAGTAAAAAAAACCGAAGAGACCTGTTGGGTTTTTTAGATGACAACGAATCATAATTACTATATTTGAATATGGCCAAGAATTGCATATTGACTTTCGAACAATCGGCTCTGCGTATTAGAAGAATCGCTTTTCAAATTTATGAATCCAACACAGACGTAGATGAGATTGTGATTGCAGGCATTATGTCCAATGGCTACAAACTGGCTGAAGAAATCGCCAAAGTGCTCACCGAAATTTCTTCACTTAAAGTAGTTTGTTGTCAAGTGCATGTCGACAAAAAGTCTCCTCTTGATCCCATCAACACTTCTCTAGAAACTTCAGAATACAGCAACAAATCACTGGTGCTCATCGACGATGTACTGAGTTCGGGCAGTACACTGATGTATGGAGTGCGACATTTTTTATCTGTTCCCTTGTTGCGATTTAAGACGGCAGTACTGATCAATAGAAATCATAAAAAATTCCCTGTCAAAGCAGACTTCAAAGGGATTTCGTTATCGACCAGCATGCACGAGCACATCGAGGTTGTCTTTACAAAGATGGGGTTTGAGGCTTTCTTAACTTAGTTTGTTTAGTACTGCCATCACCATTTCATCTGGTTGTTCTGCATCAATTCTCAGGATGTGGGATGCCTTTTCGTAGAAAGGAGCACGCTCAAAAATGTGCTTTCCAATAAATTCGGACATTTTCTCCATAGACTTGATGTGGGCAATCAATGGACGTTTATGTTTGTTTGGAAACAAACGATTGGAAAGTTCTGTGACAGAGGGTGCCAAATAAAAGGTATGAGGAGTTGCTTTGTTGATGGTCTCCATGTTGTTGTGATAGCATGGTGCCCCACCTCCCAAAGACAAAACAAGTGATTCATGCGAACTCAGTATTGTGTTTAAGTTTTCATGCTCTTGTTGCCTGAAGTAAAGAGCGCCTTTTTGCGCAAAAATTTCAGAAATATTAAGGCCCAATTTGGCTATGATGTGTTGATCCAAATCAATAAATGGTATGTCCAAATGTTTAGCTAAAAGAGACCCCACTGTAGATTTTCCACAACCCATATAGCCAAGAAGTACAATCAAACCCTTGAATTTTACATCGTAATGTGGTTCATCTGTCATAAGAAGCATTGCAAATTTAAGGGAATTTAAACTTTGAATAATCGTACAAATGCGCCTATATTTGCAGCCGTTAAACCAAAACCCGATTTGGTAGCTCAGTTGGTAGAGCATCTCCCTTTTAAGGAGAGGGTCCTGGGTTCGAGCCCCAGCCAAATCACATCGACTTGGTAGCTCAGTTGGTAGAGCATCTCCCTTTTAAGGAGAGGGTCCTGGGTTCGAGCCCCAGCCAAGTCACCAAATCCCTCAAGCGCACGTGGCGGAACTGGTAGACGCGCTAGGTTGAGGGCCTAGTGGGAGTAATATCCCGTGGAGGTTCGATTCCTCTCGTGCGCACTTCTTTTTGTTTCTCCATTATTTTTTGTAATATTGTTTAATCTTTTAGTAACAAAAGTTAAACAATTGGATCGCGTTAAGAGTAGTTTCAGTATAAAAAACCTCGAACATCTTTCGGGCATTAAGGCACACACCATACGAATATGGGAAAAGAGGTACGACTTATTTCAACCAGAGCGAACCGACACCAACATTCGCATGTACAATTTAGAAAGTCTTCAAAAACTTTTGAATGTTTCCTTGTTGTATAATAACGGTTTTAAGATTTCTAAAATTGCCAATATGGAATTGGACGAAATCAATGAGTTGGTTCACAATATCACACTGAGAAAAAGCCCTTATGACTGGTCACTAGGTCTGTTCAAGCTAGCGATGATAAATTTTGACCAGCTTCTTTTCACAAAAACGTTTGATGAATTGATGGAAAAGTTGACTTTTTCAGAGATTTTCGAATCGGTTTTCAATCCACTCATG
>CAXRDP010000056.1:0-7077 GCA_964229545.1 Flavobacteriaceae bacterium
GGCGAGACTATCATCACCTTTTTAGAATAGGCATAGTTTACCAAATCACGAGAATTGATTTTTAGACTTCCAACCCTGCTATTGAGGATGTCTTGATAGAGACCATCTGCAGGAATAAACATATAGGCATAATCGGTGGTCTTTTCTGTGGGGCGTATGTATTTGGCGGTTTCGTCGATTCGGGATTTGATATCAGATTTGAATAAACCTTCAAGTTTTTGAATTTCTTGGGGGTCACTGCTCTCGACCATTTTGTTGTAATTGTCCAAGGCAAACTTGGCATCTACAGGGATGATAAACTGTCCTACTTTCACAACAGCATCCACCATGTCCCCATTTTGAAAGCTGTATTGCATGCTAAACAATTCAGGTGGAAGTACATTGGCCAGCAGGTTTTCGAGTTGAATTTCACCCAAAATGCCTCGTTGTTTGGAATTTCCCAAAATCTTCTCCAAGGTTTTCATCTGATTGGCAAAATTCAGCACCTGCTCATTGGTGCCTTTGATCTTGACCAATTCAGAGGTAACCTCTTTAATGACCTTATTGGACTCGGTAAACTGGCGTTCCATATTGCGCTTGGAGCTCTCTTGAAACTCATTGATGTCCTTGTTAATTTCCTTGAGCTTGTTCTCAATTTCCAAACGACTCGATTGAGAATTCTTGTCCACTTCTTTGCGAATCTCTTGAATCTCATTTCGTAAACTCTCGTTGAGCTGCACCAACAACTCACTCGAGCCACTGTTGTTTTTGTTTCTAAATACAAACAAAACAACCACAGCCACCAGTATAGCAACAAGTAAAAAGGTATCCATGAAAAAATCTATTGCCTAAAAGTACACAATAAAAGCCGTAATGACTTACTTACTAAGGTACATTTTACGACGGGCGTAGAGATCGTAGAATTCGTCGTCTTTAAGGCTGTCGATAAACAAAATACTCTCACCGGTACTCTTCATTTCAGGACCAAGTGCCTTATTGACATTCGGAAATTTATTAAACGAGAATACAGGTTGTTTGATGGCAAAGCCTTCCAAATGGGAGGTGTAATCAAAGTCTCCTACCTTATTTTCGCCCAACATTACCTTAGTGGCATAGTTGACAAACGGCTGTTGCTTTGCTTTGGCAATAAAAGGCACCGTTCTGGAGGCTCTAGGATTGGCTTCTATGATATACACGATATCGTCTTTTATGGCAAACTGCACATTGATCAGACCCACGGTATTGAGAGCCAAAGCGATCTTCTCCGTATGATCTTTAATTTGTTGCATCACAAAATCCCCTAAATTAAAAGGAGGCAAAGTGGCATTGGAGTCACCCGAGTGGATTCCGCAAGGTTCGATGTGTTCCATGATACCGATTATCTCAACATTTTCACCATCACAAATGGCGTCGGCCTCAGCCTCGATAGCCCCATCCAAATAGTGGTCTAGCAGTAGTTTGTTGTTCGGGATTTTCTGAAGTAAATCCACTACGTGTGCTTCCAAATCTTCTTTGTTAATAACGATTTTCATCCCCTGTCCACCCAAGACATAAGAGGGACGGACTAGGATTGGAAAATTGAGCTTATCGGCCAAGTCCAAGGCTTGCTCTGGTGTTTCGGCCACACCAAATTCAGGATATGGAATGTTGTTTTCTTTTAGCAAAGTTGAAAAGCTTCCTCGGTCTTCAGCCAAGTCCAAAGATTGGTAAGAAGTACCCATGATTTTGATGCCGTAACGGTCTAACTTCTCGGCAAGTTTAAGAGCCGTCTGACCGCCCAACTGCACAATCACTCCCTCAGGTTTTTCATGTTGGATGATGTCGTAGATATGTTCCCAAAAAACGGGCTCAAAGTAAAGCTTATCAGCTGTATCGAAGTCTGTAGAAACGGTCTCGGGATTGCAATTAATCATGATGGTCTCATAATCGCATTCTGCGGCTGCCAAAACTCCGTGTACACAGCAATAATCAAACTCAATTCCTTGACCTATGCGGTTAGGCCCTGAGCCCAATACGACAATCTTTTTCTTGTCGGTGACTGTGCTTTCGTTGGCAACGGTGATAGTGCCATCAGGCTGTTGAACTTCTTCTTCGAATGTCGAATAATAGTAAGGTGTTTGAGCCTGAAACTCGGCGGCACAAGTATCTACAAGTTTGTACACTCTTTTGATGCCAAGGTCATTTCGCTTGTTATAAACCTCGCTCTCCAGACAGCCCAACATATGTGCAATTTGTCGATCCGCAAAACCTTTTTGCTTGGCTTCTAAAAGAAGGGATTTCGAAATACTATCAATGGTTTTGGTGGAAATTTCCACCTCTAATTGATAAAGCTCCTCGTACTGTTTGAGATACCACATGTCTATTTTGGTAATCTCGTTAATACGTTTTAGAGATATACCCATTTGAATGGCATCATAGATAACAAACACCCGATCCCAAGAGGCATGGGTAAGTTTGCTGATGACGGTTTCATAATCGGTATATCCTTTGCCGTCGGCACCCAAACCATTGCGTTTGATTTCGAGTGACTGGGTGGCTTTGTGCAAGGCTTCTTGGAATGAACGTCCAATTCCCATGACCTCACCCACGGCCTTCATCTGCAACCCAAGCGTTCTGTCTGATCCCTCAAACTTGTCAAAGTTCCAACGCGGTATTTTGACAATCACATAGTCCAAAGTAGGCTCAAACAAAGCGGAAGTGGATTTTGTGATTTGGTTGTCCAACTCGTCTAAGGTGTAGCCGATAGCTAATTTTGAAGCCACTTTGGCAATGGGGTATCCGGTGGCCTTACTCGCCAAAGCCGAGGAGCGAGACACACGCGGATTGATTTCGATCGCGATGATATCCTCCTTTTCATCTGGACTCACCGCGAATTGCACGTTACAACCGCCCGCAAAATCTCCAATGCTGCGCATCATTTTGATGGCCATATCGCGCATTTTTTGATAGGTTCTGTCCGAAAGTGTCATCGCAGGAGCTACTGTGATAGAATCGCCGGTGTGTATCCCCATGGGGTCCATGTTTTCGATAGAACAAATGATAACCACGTTGTCATTGTTGTCTCGAAGAAGCTCCAATTCGTATTCCTTCCAACCCATCATGGCTTTGTCAATCATCACTTCGTGTATGGGTGAAATTTCCAAACCACGACGCATGAGCTCATCAAAATCTTCTTCTTCGTACACAATAGCAGCACCGGCACCACCAAGGGTGTAAGAGGCTCTAATACAAAGCGGAAAGCCAAATTGCTGGGCGATTTCTTTCCCCTTTAGGAAAGAGGTTGCTGTCGCTTGAGGTGCCATTGGCACATCTATTTCTTCCATGAGCTCACGAAACTTTTCGCGATCTTCGGTGATGTTTATGGCATTGATATTTACTCCTATAAGCTTTACATCAAAATCTTTCCAAATGCCTTTTTCGTCAGCTTCAATACATAGGTTTAGCGCCGTTTGTCCGCCCATAGTGGGCAATACGGCATCGATTTGTGGATGCTTTTTGAGGATTTTTATGATGGATTTAGTAGTCAATGGCAACAAATACACATGATCTGCCATTGAAGGGTCAGTCATGATGGTTGCTGGATTGGAATTGATCAAAATGGTTTCCACACCATCTTCCTTAAGCGATCGCAAGGCTTGAGAACCTGAATAATCAAACTCGCAAGCTTGTCCAATAACAATGGGACCTGAGCCTATAATTAAAATACTGTTGAGGTCGGTACGCTTCGGCATGTGTTCTCTTGGCTTAAAAAATTTTTAATGCGAAATATATATAAAAAAAAGGTGTTACTGGAAACAGAAACACCTTTGTTTATCCAACTTTTATTCACTTATTTTTTGTGTCTTGGTTCTGAAGATACAGACAATTTTTTGCGGCCTTTGGCGCGGCGTGCAGCAAGTACCTTGCGGCCATTGACAGAGGCCATGCGCTCTCTAAAACCGTGTTTGTTTCGGCGCTTTCGTTTTGAGGGTTGAAATGTTCTTTTCATAACGTCTGTATGTAACTTGTTTGTAAACGGCTGCAAATATACAACAATATAAACCTAAATCAAGGCTGTTTCCATAGGAATTAATTACTTTTGGGGCTATCAAAATAAAATTTATGTATCCGAAGTTTATAAAAATTGTACTTGCTGTAGCAACTTTGACCTACGCGGTTTATCAATTTACAGAAGAAGCCATCGGCAACGGCATTGCGCTTATCTTTTTGGCAGGTATTTTTGTTTTTCTTTACTTCAAAAACGAAATCATATTGTTGGCTTTTTTGCGATTGCGCAAACAAGACTTCGGAGGGACTGAAAAATGGTTGAATCGCATCAAAAATCCCGAATCAGCTCTCACACGTAAACAAGTAGGATACTACCATTTTCTCAAGGGAGTTATCACTTCTCAAAGCAACCTCACGCAAGCCGAAAAATATTTTAGAAAAGCCATTGGTCTTGGTCTGAGTATGAAACACGATTTGGCCATGGCCAAATTGAGCCTAGCGGGAATTGTGATGCAAAAAAGACGCAAGCGCGAGGCTACTACGCTTATCAACGAGGCCAAAAAACTTGACAAACAGGGCCTGATGACCGATCAAATCAAGTTGATGCAGCAGCAGATGAAAAAACTTTAAGGGTTTTTGACTGCTATTTGATAAGGTTTTCTAGACTTATTATTCAGGTGAGGCTCCAACAACCACGGATTGAGCAGTTTTAGCTCTTTGTAATTCATGCCAAAATCCTCAGCGAAGTTGGCCAGCGACACTATGGCTGTGTCTACATCAACCAAACGAATGTGCTCAGGCGTATATTTTTGTTGATTGGAAAGATCGAAGCCATACACTTCCGGATTTTCAAACAACAATTTTGCTGCCAATATCCTAAAGACATATCTGCCAGTTTCTTCTCCAAACAACAAATCGTAATAATTGTCTGCCTGCTGATAATCCAAATAACGCGCTACCCTACTACGTCCGGCATTGTAAGCAGCGGCAGCTAGTGTCCAACTTCCAAATTTTTCATAGGCTTTTTTAAGGTAGGTACAAGCTACTTTGGTAGAAAGCTCAAGGTGTAATCGCTCATCCACATTAGAGTTGACTTCCAGCCCGTATTCACGAGCCGTACCCCGCATAAGCTGCCAGAACCCTTTGGCTCCCGCAGGCGAAGTAGCATTGATCAGTCCACTTTCAATAACAGCCAAATATTTAAAATCATCTGGGATGCCATGAGAGGACAAAATGGGTTCGATAATGGGGAAATATTTTTCAGCTCGTTTGAGCATTAAGATGCTATTCGAATGCCAAAAGGTATTGACCAACAACTCCCGATCCATGCGTTCATACACATCACTCGAACCCAAAGGAACCGCCTCGCCCGCAAAGTCGAGTTGGGAGGGCACAGCAGGCACTTTGACAGGATTGGGCATATTGGATTCTTTGGTACTCATTGAAACAAAGAAAATCGCAACGAGCACTCCAAACACGAGAAAAACAAGAGTCTTTTTAAACATTGTTGGGCAATTTTTACCTAAAATAAAGCGAAGTGGTTAATTATCCAAAATAAGTTTGGGCAAATGTTCATTGAACCATTTGGCACGGTTGAGTATCATCACATGGGTGCCTTTGGCAATTGGTATATAATCATTGATATTAAAAACCGGAAAAACCACATCAAATGTTCCGTGAATATGCACAACATCAGGGTCTGGCTTCTCACGATCCCACTGAAAAAAAGCTTCCAAAGCCCAATCCAAATAGGATTCGTTTCGTACAGATAAATATTTTTTATGAAGATCCATTTGTTTTTTGGCAGAGGGGCCAAATACAAAACCTATCATATCTTCAACATTATCAACCCATTGCGTAGGAAACAAACGATAGGCTTTGGTTTTTCGTGCCAGACGCATGTGAACAGGGAGTTCGTGATAGGTCTTTACACTTGATACGATGATCACCTTTTTGCATTTTATCATTTGAGCCATTTCTTGTACTACCAAACCACCAAAAGAAACACCCAATAATACTGGATTGGGGTGTGTTATTTTTTGACACAATCGTTGGGTGTACGCTTTTAAAGATTCTTTGGGCCTAGGCTCTACCCAACTTAGCTTGTGGAGCACAAAAGGTTTGGGCAAACGAATAAAGTCAAAGATTTTAGGATTCGCTGCCATACCCGGCATACAATACACATGAATGGGATCATGAGATGACATCTGAAAAACTTCTTTTTTAAATTTTCCTTAAATTTGCAAAAAAATTGTTTATCCTTTTATGGAAGTTACTGACAATTCCTTTTTGCGCCAGTTTGAAACCGAAACCGATTTGGGTTTGGCTAAAATTGAGTACGCCCAACAAGAACGCAAGATTTTCTTAACCAAATTGGTGATGCCTGACAATCACGGAGATTCCGATTTTAAAGAGGAATTTATCAAGGAAGTCCTTTCCATCATCCAAGACCGAAATGTCAGTATGATGCCCACGAGCCCGGACATTGTGAGCTTTGTGCGCAAAAACAAGCGCTACCGCAGCATGTTGCCTGTGGGCGTGCGCATCTAAACCACAACCTCTTTAGGCTGTATCCTTACAAATCCTGTGTCGTCGATTTTGTTGAGTGAAACCTCCCTCAGTTGGTTTTGAAAACTCGGGTTCCATGGCATGCGGACTTTTACATAATTTTCTGTAAACCCTTGTATATAGCCTGCTTTGTTTTCAGATTCAAACAACACTGTTTTGGTCTTACCGAGTTGGCTTTGATAAAAAGCATGGCGTTTCTTGGCAGACAATCCACGCAACAACTTGCTGCGTTTATGACGTGTTTTTGAATCAACCACACCCTTCATCAGTGCGGCTGGGGTATTGGGACGTTCAGAATAGGTAAACACATGGAGGTATGAAACGTCCAAATCGTTTAAAAAATGATAGGTGTCCAAAAAGTGATCCTCTGTCTCTCCCGGAAATCCCACAATCACATCTACGCCAATGCAAGCATCGGGCATGGTGTTTTTTATCAAAGCGACCCTGTCAGCATAGAGTTCGCGCTGGTAACGGCGGCGCATTTTTCCAAGTATTTCGTTGTTACCACTCTGTAACGGCACATGGAAGTGCGGTACAAAAGTC
>CAXRDP010000057.1:0-47125 GCA_964229545.1 Flavobacteriaceae bacterium
GGTAGTTGGAACTCAATCACCGGATGACGACCCGCTACGATGTCCAACGTAGCATGCTCGTGCATGGTAGGGCAGCCATACCGCTGGGCACGTGCCAAGTGGGCAAATCCACACAGGCAATCCAAGCGTGCCAAGCCACGCGCGTTGTTTTGTACCACTTGAATGTGGGGCTGTAAATCTGCCACCAACTGATTGTATAACTGATGTTCAAGAGACGTTATTTTTTCTTCCGCACCCATGATTTTGCTTTCATAGGTTTTTAGCTCCTCAGTGATATAGCGTTCTGCATTGACCAAGGTCTGTTTGCGAATCCAATGTTCAGGCACTTTGTCTTTATGGGTATTGCGCACTTCGATATAGTACCCAAATACATTGTTAAAGGCAATTTTCAAAGAGGGAATCCCCGTTTGTTCGGTCTCTCTCGCCAACATCTGATCGAGGTAATCTTTGCCGCCACGAGCCATCTCTCTGTATTCGTCTAGCTCCGAAGAAAAACCTTTGGCAATGGTGTCGCCTTTGCCCAGTTGGGCAGGGGCTTCTTCATCCAAACGTGTTTCGATGAGGGCACACAAATCTTCACACGGATCCAAGTCATTTCCCAAATCCTGTAAAGCTTGCTGTTCGCTTGCGGAGGTTAAGGCTTGTATGTTGGGCAACAGTCGCAAAGTGTGCTTGAGTTGGTTGACTGCCCTAGGGCCTATACGTCCGGTGGCGACTTTGGCCATCAAGCGTTCCAAATCACCCACAGACTTCAACAAGGCCTGAAATTGCTGCAAACGCTCTTGATGATTGAGCAAATCCCCCACCACAGCATGGCGCGTTTCAATGGCAGTTTTGTCGGTCAGAGGTGCTACCATCCAACGTTTGAGCATGCGGCCCCCCATAGGGGTTTGGGTGTGGTCCATCACATCCAATAAAGTAGTGGCTTGAGGGGCGTTGGGGTATATGAGCTCCAAGTTGCGCACCGTAAATCGATCCATCCAAACAAAATCGTCTTGCGCCAAGCGTTTGATTTGGGTGATGTGCCCTAGACGGGCATGTTCGGTTTCTGACAAATAATAAAAAACCACCCCCGCAGCAATTACACCGGATTCCAAATGGTCAACCCCAAATCCCTTCAATGAGGCCACTCCAAAATGGTTGTGCAACTGCTCTTGAGCGTAGGCCAGTTGAAACACCCAATCTTCTAAGAAAAAATTGGGCCATTGGGAACCATAGTGCTCAATAAAATTCTTTTTTTGGGGCTTGGCGATCAAAATTTCCTTGGGTGCCAACTGTTGCAACAACGTACTGATTTCTTGTGGACTTCCTTGAGCCAGTTGAAACTCCCCTGTAGAAATATCCAAAAAAGCCAATCCGTGTTGGGCAGCTGTGATGTGTAAGGCCGCGAGGTAGTTGTTGGATTTTTCATCTAGCACACCTTCTGTCAGGGTGACGCCTGGCGTGACGAGCTCTGTTACCCCGCGTTTGACAATTTTTTTGGTGAGCTTGGGATCCTCCAACTGGTCACAAATGGCCACACGCGCACCTGAGCGAACCAATTTGGGCAAATATGTGTCTAGCGCATGATGTGGAAACCCTGCCAATTCGGTCTCGCTGGTACTGCCTGCGCCACGTTTGGTCAGCACGATTCCCAATATGCCTGCTGCCCGCACGGCATCAGCGCCGAAAGTCTCGTAAAAATCGCCCACTCGAAACAACAACAAGGCATCAGGGTATTTGGCCTTGATCTCGTTGTATTGCTTCATTAAGGGTGTCTCTTTACCTTTTTTTGCCGCCAAGAATCGATGCTTAGTGTTGTTGTGCTAAAATACTTATTTGCTTTTGAAAATGCTTTTGTCTAGCTGTCGTATTTTTGAGCCATGCGCAAAATTAAAAACGAAGAACTCGATCGCTTGGATGTGGCCGCGTTTAAAGCCGCCAGCAAAACCCCCATAATTTTGGTGTTGGACAACATCCGTAGTTTGCACAATATTGGTTCGGTGTTTAGAACCGCTGATGCGTTTCGTGTTCAAGAAATTGTGTTGTGTGGCATCACTGCCCAACCGCCCCATAAAGACATACACAAAACCGCTTTGGGAGCCACAGAAAGTGTGTCTTGGCGCTATGAGTCTGATAGTTTAGAAGCTGTAAAAACTCTCAAAGAACAGGGGGTTGAAGTCATCGCCGTAGAGCAAGCCGAGGGTGCTCAAAGTCTGGAATCTTTTACCCCAAAAGCCCACACCACCTATGCACTTGTTTTTGGCAATGAAGTCAAAGGAGTGGCTCAAGAAGTGGTTTCTGCTGCACATGGCGTATTGGAAATTCCACAGTATGGCACCAAACACTCCCTCAATGTTTCGGTAAGCGTGGGTGTTGTGGTCTGGCAGTTGTTTCAGAAGTTAGGCCAATGATTTTTTTAGGCGTTGCAAAAGGGTGGTGTAGTCTTGCGTGCTTGCCACAAAATCCAAATCGCTGATGTCTATCTCAACGATCGGCCAATCGGGATGCGAACGGACAAACTCCTGATAGCCCTGACGCACCCTGTCCAAATATGCCGCATCTATATTACGCTCATAACTTCGGCCTCTTTTTTTGATTTGATCCAGCAGGCGTTGGGTGTTTTGTTTGAGCAAGACATATACATCGGGTTTTTGCACCTCCCGCATCATGATATAAAAAAGATTTCTATAGAGTTGATACTCTTCATCAGACAAGGTAAACTGGGCAAAAATCAGTGATTTGTGCACGTTGTAGTCGGCCACGGTAGCCTGTTGAAACAAGTTTAGCTGATCCAACTGTTCGCGTTGATGCTTAAAGCGATCGGCCAAAAAAGACATTTCCAAGGGGAAGGCGTAACGCTTGGGATCATCATAAAACTTGGGCAGAAAGGGGTTTTCTGCAAAACGCTCTAAAAAAGTATTGGCATTCAAATCGGTAGCCAATTTTTGTGCTAGTGAGGTTTTTCCTGAACCTATATTCCCCTCAATACAGATATGCGCATAGCCACTCAAAAAATTGACAACGGGCAGTTTTAGGGATTCGGAAAAACGACTGACAGAAGTCGGGTCCTCACAGTTGTCGAGTAACGATTTAACGGTGGTGCCTGTCCCGGGAACCAGCTTACTTGGCGCTATGTCGGATAGGGGCTGGAGGACAAAGCGTCTTTTGTACATAGAAGGGTGTGGCAATTCCAGAGACGTGCTGTCCCACTGAACTTCGTCTACCATAAGTAAGTCTAAATCCAGGGTGCGGTCTGTGTAGCCCTTTTGCTCATTACGTGTTCTTCCATGAGCCGTTTCTATGTCGAGCAACAAGCTCATGATGTCCTCTGGTTGCTTGGCAGATTCGGCCACGAGGCAGCTGTTCAAAAAAGGATGGCCCTCAAAACCCCATGCGGGTGTTTCATAAACAGCTGCACAGGCCAGCACGGTTCCAATCTGATTTTCTATGGCATTGACCGCACTTTGCAAGTGGGCGATTCTGTCTCCCATATTGCTGCCTAAAGCGATGTAAACCTTGTGATTGGCCATAGCACAAAAGTCGTAAAAGAATTGCTAAAACCCTATATTTGTGTAAATCCCTAAAATATGCAGTTTCTTAAAAATTTACTTACCTCCGTTCTTGGAACTTTGATCGCCTTTGGCTTGTTTTTCGTCCTTTTTCTTATCATCATCGCAGGAGCCTCTGCTTCTTTGGGCGCAGAAGAGGCCGTCATGGTCAAAGAAAATTCGGTGCTAAAACTCAATATAAACAAACCCATTTTGGATCGCAGTCCCACTGAATTTGAGTTTGAAGCGGCTTTGGGATTGGAGCCTGAAAACTTAGGCTTGGATAAGATATTGGCCTCTATTAACAAAGCAGCCGACGATGACCGCATCAAGGGCATCAGCATAGAGTATACTTTTTTACAATCGGGCATGGCACAGACCCAAGCCATCAGGAAAGCGTTGAAAGCCTTTCGCGAATCAGGCAAGTTTGTCTATGCTTACCACGATGTGTACACCCAAAAAGACTATTACTTAGCTTCTGTTGCTGACTCTGTTTTTGTACATCCAGAAGGTGGTGTCGATTTTAGAGGCTTGAGCTCAGAGGTTTTGTATTTTAAATCTTTACAAGAAAAAAGCGGTGTCCAAATGGAAGTCATCCGTCATGGGGCTTACAAAAGTGCCGTAGAACCCTTTTTGAATGACCGTATGAGCGAAGAAAACCGCCTTCAGATCGGTAGTTTGCTCAACAGCATATGGGATGAAATTTCGATGGGCGTTGCCGACCGTTCGCAACTCGATGTTGACAAAGTCAATGAGATTGCCACCTATGTTCAAGGGGTCATGCCCGAACAAGCACAAGAAGTGGGACTCATTGACGGCCTGTTGCTACGCAGGGGATATGAAGCCTTGTTAAAGTCCAAATTGGGCTTGGAAGAGGATGATAAGCTCAACAGCATCGAACTGACCGATTATCAGAAAACTGCCGCTACAAGTCTGGGCAAAGGCTCCGACCGCATTGCGGTGGTATATGCCCAAGGAGAAATCATCTATGGAGAAGGGAGTGAGCAAGTAATCGGGCAAGAACTGCTGATTAAAACCCTTAAAAAATTAAAGAAAAGTGAGCGTGTCAAAGGGGTTGTGTTGCGCATCGATTCGCCCGGAGGAAGCGCGCTTGCCTCCGAGTTGATTTGGCAAGAAATCGAGCAACTCAATATGGAAAAACCAGTCGTGGTGTCTATGGGCAATGTGGCCGCATCGGGCGGGTATTATATCGCCTGTGGTGCCGATGCGATTTTTGCAGAACCCAACACCATTACCGGTTCTATCGGGGTCTTTGGTGTGTTGCCCAATGTGTCCGAATTGGCCAACCGCTGGGGCATCAACGCAGAGCAAGTGGCCACCCACCCCAACGCCATGCTTTACAGTCCCATGGAACCCATGAGCTCTGCAGCGCGTTCTGAAATCAAATTGCAAATCGAACGTATTTATGACACCTTTTTGGATCGGGTGGCACAAGGAAGAGGCATGTCCGTGGAAGAAGTAGATGCCGTAGCCCAAGGGCGTGTCTGGAGTGGTACTGAAGCCCTAGAAGTTGGGCTTGTGGATGAATTGGGAGGTTTGGAAGATGCAGTACGGCATGTAGCAGAACTCGCTGGAACAGAAGCCCACAAAACCGTGGACTATCCAAAATTTGAAGATGATTTTAACTCGTTTATGGAATCCCTACAAAGAGGGCCTTTTGGGTTGAGTTTTATGGGGTATTCGTTAGATGAAATTGAGTCGCTATTTCCCCAAAATATCTCTGTTCAGGAACGTATTCAGGCGCGTATGCCGTTTGCCTTAGAAATCCGTTGATGCAGCCAGTCAAAATGCAAGCTGCCCATCGGCTCTACCTATATCTGGGGGCCTTGTTCATCACCTCTTTGGTGGTGTCTAACCTCATTTTCCAAAAGTTTTTCTATTGGTACCCCTTTGACTGGGAAATCATGGGTTACAAACTGTTTGAGCTTTCTGTAGGCATCTTACCCTACCCCATTACTTTTTTGATCACAGACCTTATCTCAGAAATTTTTGGTAAAAAAGCTGCCAATCGAGTGGTGGTGGCGGGCATATTTGCCTCCTTTTTCTCCATGGGCATTTTGCTAGTGGCCGGTTTGGTACCCGCCATGCCCGACTCCCCCTTAGACGACACGACCTTTACACGTGTGTTTGCCCTTTCGCCTATCGCTGTTTTGGCATCGATGATGGCCTATCTGCTCGCCCAATTTATGGACATTCGCATCTATCACTTTTGGAAAAACCTCACCCAAGGAAGACATCTGTGGTTAAGAAACAATTTTTCAACTTTTTCATCCCAATTTGTCGATACATTTACCGTTGTAGGCCTGCTGTGTGTGTTTGGCGTGCTGCCATGGGCCTCGTTTATGGGATTATTGATTTCAGGTGTGGCATTTAAAATCCTAGTGGCCTTGGTAGATACCCCTTTACTGTATCTGTTTGTGTGGTGGATACGAAAATATTTTAACCTGTCTACAAATGAAGAAATCAAACTTTAACCCTTTGCAATTTGCTGTTTTACACAGGCTTATTGTCCTTGTTTTTTTATGGGGTTTTGTTAGCTTTTCCTACTGTCAACAAAGCAATTATCAACCGCTCGAAACCCTTTACAATGCCTACCAACAGCTCATAGACGAAGGCACATTGGCAGGGGTAGAAATCCTAGTTATTCACAAAGATTCTGTGGTGTGGCACAAGGCACAGGGGTACAAAGACCTAGACCAAGCGACACCACTGCAACCCCATAGTTTGTTTTATATACAATCCATGACCAAACCCATTATTAGCGTGGCGGTGATGCAATTGGTAGAAAAGGAATTGATCGGGCTCGATGAACCCATTAAAAAATACTTCCCCGAATTGGGGCCAATGAATGTGAGTCTGAATCCCGAACAAGGCATAGACGGCCCCCAGGTATCGGCTAAGACAGACATTAGCATCCGCCAACTGTTAACCCATACTTCAGGCTTGTCTCACGGACTGTCAAAAAGCAAACTCGACAAGCAGTTGTTTAAAGCCCTTTATGACGAAACCCTCAACTACAAAGAACATGCAAATTTGGAAAGCCGCGTAGAAGCCCTGTTGGGTTTTCCCTTAGTAGCCCAGCCGGGCACAACATGGTATTATAGTGCGGGAGCGGATTTGTTGGCGTTGCTTCTGCAACGTGTTAGCCAAATGCCCATTCCCGAGTATCTAAATACCCATATTTTTCAGCCCTTGGGGATGGAAGACACAGGCTATAACCTGACAAGTGAACAATCAGAACGGTTGATGCGCTTACACAGTGTGGATGCCAATGGCAAACTCGGCGTTCACGAATTGCAAGTACCCACGGTTGGGAATACGGTTTTTGGAGGCACACACGGGCTTTTTTCTACTGCCCATGACTACGCACAGTTTTGCCTGATGATTGCCCACAATGGCCGTTGGAACGGCAACCAAGTTCTAAAGCCGGAAACCGTGTCTTTGATAACTCAAAACCATGTGGGAGATTTGTACAATGAAAAAGGTGCTGGTTTTGGTTTGGGATTTTCAGTCATTCTAGACCCTGAACAAATGAACCGCCCCGGCAAAAAAGGGCAGCTGCAGTGGGGCGGCTACTTTAGCACCCATTTCTATATTGACCCACAAGCAGAACTCATTGCTTTGGCGATGACCCAACGCATGCCGGCAAACCACCAAAGTCTGGGGGCGCTGTTGGCAGAATATGCCTATGAAATTGTGGATTAATCGAGGGTGATTTCGACCCGATGGCCTTCATGGCCGCGTACGTTAAAGACCGTTTGGTCTTCAAAGATGAAATATTGCCCTTTGATACCAACCAATTTTCCGGAATAGGACTTGGATGTAAGCAGGTTTAAACTCTGAACCTTTTGTGGGTATTGATCCACTGGGAAATGCAACTCCGTGGGTGTTGGGTGTTGGTCCTGACTGGCATAAGGTTTCACTTCGTCGGGCAACCACTGAATCGCCTTTTGACGTTCAGCTAACAAATCAACTTCTGTGGGGGTTTGGGTGAGCATCAATCGCCAATTGGTCTTGTCGTTATAATGTTCTTTTAAAGCCACTTCGGCTATGCCTGCCAAATAGCGGTTGGGCACCTCGACTATGGGAAAAGCAACATGCGCCCCTTGGTCTATCCATCGCGTGGGAATCTGTGTGTGGCGGGTAACCCCAACTTTAAGACCACTCGAAAGGGCAAAATAAACCACATGGGGCTGAAGTTGTACTTTTTCTTCATAAGCCAAATCACGGTCTTCGATTCCCAAATGTGCTTGGCTCAACTCTGGTCGCATGATCCAATCTGCCGCTGCAGGTACCTCAAAAAAACAATTTCTACAAAAACCTTGACGATAGATGGGCGTGGTGGCGCCGCAATTCAGGCAAGAAAATCCGGTATGGGTAAGAGTGATTTTTCGTTGAAGAAGGTCATTGACCCTAATAAAAGTGGTGTCAAGATTGAGATAATAGCGAATGGGATTCGCATACTCAGTTTGCATCTTGACCAAAACCCCTTCAAACATCCTCTTTTTTTTGTTATTTTGTGCCATAAAGATACCCATTTATGCCCATTCCCCTACTGCACACCGTTCTCTCATGGTTTCTCAAAAAACGGGTACATCAAATCGAACTTTTCCTCAAATATCCCCATGAAGTCCAAGAAGAAGTCTTGCAGAAATTGGTGAGTCAAGCCAAAAACACGGTCTTTGGCAAAAAACACGGTTTTGGGTCTATTAACAGCTATAAGGATTTTGCCAATCAAGTGCCTTTGGCCACTTACGAGGACTTGGCGCATCTGATAGAACGCACACGAAAAGGAGAACAGAATTTGTTTTGGCCCACACCTATCAAATGGTTTGCCAAATCGAGTGGGACAACGAATGCCAAAAGCAAGTTTATCCCCGTTTCCAAAGAATCACTCGAGGACTGTCATTTTAAGGGTGGTAAGGACATGTTGAGCCTCTACTTTAACAACAACGAAGACTCTAAATTGTTTCAAGGAAAAGCGCTTCGTTTGGGTGGAAGTAAAGCGCTATACGAAGACAACAACACCTATTTTGGGGATCTGTCAGCCATCATAATCGACAATTTACCCCTTTGGGCCGAACTGGCCAGTACGCCCAGCCATAAGGTTTCGATGATGGACGAATGGGAATCAAAAATGGAGGCCATTGTAGCGGAATGCATAAATCAAGACATCACCTCATTGGCGGGGGTGCCTTCGTGGATGTTGGTCTTGTTGCAAAGGGTCTTGAAAGAATCGGGCAAAGAAAATCTGGTGGAACTATGGCCCAATTTGGAGGTCTATTTTCATGGCGGGGTCAACTTTCAGCCCTACAGAAGAGAATATGAAGCTTTGTTTCCGAGTAAAAGATTTCAGTATTATGAGATTTACAATGCCTCGGAGGGTTTTTTCGGTATCCAAGACCGCAACCATTCAGACGAAATGCTCCTGATGCTCGACTATGGTATTTTTTATGAGTTTATCCCTATGGACAGTTTTGGTAATGCCCAACAAAAAGCCGTCCGACTTTCAGAGGTTGTTGTGGGCGTATCCTACGCGGTGGTGATTTCTACCAACGCAGGTCTCTGGCGCTATTTGATAGGAGATACCATCCGCTTTACTTCAACCGACCCATACCGTTTTCGCATCACGGGTCGCACCAAACATCACATCAATGTGTTTGGGGAAGAACTGGTCATAGAAAATGCAGAAACCGCCATGGCCAAAGTGTGTGAAAAACACCAAGCCACCGTGGCCGACTTTACGGCAGGTCCTGTTTTTATGGACGGTAATACGAAAGGTAAACACGAATGGATTATCGAATTTCACCAAAAGCCAGCAGACGTTGCATTGTTTGCAAAAGACTTAGATGCAGAACTGCAAGCACTCAACTCTGACTACGAAGCCAAGCGCTATAAAAACATAACCTTGGCCCCACTGAGCCTGCATGTGGCACGAACCAACTTGTTCTATGACTGGCTTAAACAAAAAGGGAAGGTTGGGGGACAACACAAGGTACCACGCTTATCAAACACACGTGATTTTCTAGACAAACTACTGGAAATGAATCGCTAAGAAACCGCTTTCAGGGTATGAAGTTTGGTCTTGTCGAGTTGGTTTTCGGCATAGCTTTTGGTGACCTTTAACACCTTTTCGTCTGTGCCGGGCAATTCAAACATGGCATCGTTTAGAATGGCTTCGCACAATGACCGCAACCCACGTGCACCGAGTTTATATTCGACCGCCTTTTCCACTATATAATCCAAAGCTCCGCCTGTGATGCTAAACGAAATGTCATCTAAGGCAAACAAATGTTCGTACTGCTTGATGATGGCGTTTTTGGGTTCAGTCAGTATGGAACGTAAAGCCGCTTTGTCTAGGGGTTCCATATGCGTAATCACGGGCAAACGGCCAATGATTTCAGGGATCAGGCCAAAGGCTTTCAGGTCAGAAGGAACAATATAGGACAACAAAGCGTTGCCGCTATAGTGATCGACTTTCTTGGCAGCACTGTAGCCCACCGACTGCATGTTGAGACGTTTGGAAATATGTTTATCAATACCATCAAAAGCACCACCGGCTATAAACAAAATGTGCTCGGTATTGATTTCAATAAATTTTTGATCAGGATGTTTTCTGCCTCCTTTTGGGGGCACATTGACCACGGTGCCTTCAAGGAGTTTGAGCAAGGCTTGTTGTACGCCTTCTCCCGACACATCGCGTGTGATAGAAGGGTTGTCGCTCTTACGGGCGATCTTGTCAATCTCATCTATAAACACGATGCCTCTTTCGGCCTTGGCTTGGTCGTAATCAGCCGCCTGAAGCAATCGCGTGAGTATGCTTTCTACATCTTCTCCTACATAGCCTGCTTCGGTAAGCACCGTCGCATCTACGATGGCCAGTGGCACATTGAGCATCTTTGCAATGGTTTTGGCAACCAGAGTTTTTCCGGTGCCTGTTTCACCAACCATGATGACATTGCTTTTTTGAATCTCGACCTCGTCGGCAGACTGGGTCAGGCGTTTGTAGTGGTTGTATACCGCCACAGACAACACACGCTTGGTGTATTCTTGCCCAATAACATAAGAATCCAAAAACGATTTGATTTGCTTGGGTTTGCGCAAGGCCACATCGTGTGGGCTTATCCCCGTAGATTCGTGTTGGGCTTCTTCTAATACAATGCCGTTGGCTTGCTCGATACAGCGGTCACAGATATGCGCGTCCAGACCTGCAATAAGCAAGTTGGTGTCGTCTTTCTTTTTACCACAAAAAGAGCAGCTAAGTTGGTCGTTGTCCATGGGGCTTAGTTTCTGAGCAATACCTCATCAATCATGCCATAGGTTTTGGCTTCGGGGGCTTTCATCCAATAGTCGCGGTCAGAGTCTTCATAGACCTTGTCGTAGGTCTGACCAGAGTGCTTGGCGATGATTTCGTACAATTCTTTTTTGAGTTTGAGAATTTCACGTGCGGTAATTTCTATATCAGACGCTTGTCCTTGTGCACCTCCCAAAGGCTGATGTATCATCACCCGAGAGTGGGTCAGGCCGGAACGCTTTCCTTCTTGACCGGCACACAATAGAACGGCAGCCATAGAAGCTGCGATTCCCGTACAAATAGTAGCCACGTCAGGGCCAATAAACTGCATGGTGTCATAGATACCCAAACCGGCATACACACCTCCGCCCGGAGAGTTGATGTAAATCTGTATGTCTTTGGTCTTGTCTGTGCTCTCCAAAAACAGCAGTTGTGCCTGAATGATGTTGGCCACACTGTCATTGATGGCGGTGCCGAGGAAGATAATCCTGTCCATCATCAAACGAGAGAAAACATCCATTTGCGCCACATTGAGCTGACGTTCTTCGATGATATAAGGAGTCATGCTGCTGACCAACTGATCGTAGTACAAACTGTTGATCCCGTGGTGTTGGGTTGCGTATTTTTTAAATTCTTTGCCGTAGTCCATGCTAAATCTTAAGATATAAAGATAGGAAAATTATGCTTTGTACGCTTCTTTTACAAAATCGTCATACTTGACCTTTTTCAGCTTGAGGTTGGCTTCAGCCTTAAAGAGGTCAATCATTTTTCGGCTCATCAGTTGGTCAGAGATTCGTTTGACCTCGTCTTGATTGCCCAAAATACGACCCGCAATGTCTTCCAACTCTTGGTCTGCCACATCGGCGCGGCCAAACTGCAGCATCTGGGTTTTGATCATGTCTTTGGCAAAAGTCTTGATTTGCTCCATGTCGATTTTGAGATCGTATTGAGATACCAATTTCGACTCTATCAACTGGTAGCGAATGCCGCGCTCCGATTTTTCATATTCCAACGCTGCCTCCTCATCGCTAAGCACTTGCTCGCCCGCTTGCTGTATCCACTTTCTTAAAAAAGCATCGGGCAATGAAAATTTGGTATTGTCTAAGAGATACTCCGTAACATCATTGAGCATCTTCTGGTCGGCTTGGGTAACAAACTGCTTTTCGGCATCGGCTTTGAGTTTGGCCTTGAGCTCGGTGGCATTTTTGACCACATCTTTGCCCATGACTTTGTCAAAAAATTCTTGGTCCAAATCGGCCAATTCTCGTTTGTTGATTTCCTCGAGCGTGCAAGTCACCTCCACATTGAGTCCGTGTGCGCGGTCGTGATCCACACCCAACACATGCATCAGCTTGTGGTCGTCTTTAAACAAACCCTTAGTCTTGAGGGTGATTGCATCACCGACTTTGGCACCTATTAATTTTTTCTTTTGGGCAGCGCTTTTTACATCGTCCACTGAAAATGTCGATTTTTTATCGATGTCCTCCCCAGCAAAAGTGGCTGTTAGCTCGGCAGCTGCCTCAACAGCTTCGAGGGGATGAAGACTGCCATACTGACTACGCATACGCTCGATTTGGTCATCAATCATCTGCTTATCAGCTTCGACTTGATAGTGCGTGATGGCTTTGCGACCTTTGAGCTTAAGCTCAAATTCGGGGCTAAGACCCAACTCAAAATCAAAAGCCAAAGTGTCGGCTTTCCAGTCAAAATCTGTTTTTTCTACAGGAAGTGGGTTGCCCAACAAGGCCAATTGTTCTTTTCTGATATAGTTGGAAAGAGATTCTTGCAACATTTTGTTGACCTCATCGGCCTTAACGGCTTGTCCGTATTGTTTTCGAATGAGTCCCATCGGCACGTTGCCTTTGCGGAAACCGGGGATATTGGCTCTTTTCTTGTACGAAGACAATACCGAATCGACTTTGGGGCCTAGGTCAGCCTGATCAATGGCAATGGTGATTACAGCGTTTAGGGCATCTACGTCTTTGCGCGTTACTTGCATAGCTTTTATTTAAGTGCGCAAAAGTAACTGATTTTAATAGGTTTGGCAAGTGGCTCCTCTACTACACCAAATAAGTCAAAAACCAATAAATTCTTGAATTGTAGCAGCAAAATCCACGGGGTTTTCGGCATGGAGCCAATGGCCAGCACGTGCTAGGGTACAAATTTGGGCTTGGGGAAATTGCGCATAGATTTGTGGGTGGTCTTGGGGTTGAACATAGTCCGAATTTTCTCCTCGAACAAAAAGCGCAGGGCCTTGATATGAATTTTCAGTAG
Organism: Flavobacteriaceae bacterium; assembly: GCA_964229545.1. Classification (GTDB taxonomy): domain Bacteria; phylum Bacteroidota; class Bacteroidia; order Flavobacteriales; family Flavobacteriaceae; genus UBA724. The sequence continues at coordinate 13,120 of CAXRDP010000057.1, forward strand.
GAAGGGCCTCCATCACTTGTTCTATTCGCTGTTGTAAAACCGGAACATTGGGGCGTAAAGCCAGGCGGTCGGGGGCAATCCGCATCAAGTTCTTTAGCAAAAATTGGCGTGTGGGCGCATCTGGGACATAGGTTGCCAGTCGGTTGTCAGCCTCTTGGCGCGAACTGGGGTGGTTTTGGTGTAAGTCCATCAAACCTGTCAAAATGGTTTGGTGGTGTACAGGATAGGCTCGAGGCGCCATATCAGCCACAATAAGTTTTTGTAACCGTTGCGGATAGGTAGTCGCATACCACATCGCCAACTTACCGCCCATCGAATGGCCTAAAAGCACAAAAGGTTGTAGGTTATGATGCGAGACATAATGCTCTAGGTCTGCGACCATGTCGGGATAAGAAAATGTGTCACTGTGAAAACTGCGGCCATGGTTCCGCAAATCCAAAAGATGAACCTTAAAATGTGCTGCCCACGCCTTGGCATGGGTTTTCCAATTGTCCGACATCCCCAGAAGACCGTGTAATACCACCAAAGGTGGGCCTTGTCCTATGACTTGACTGTGAAGCAGGGTCATACGAGCTTGGCGCGGTATTGGTTGATTACATTTTCCAAGCCCATATACAAGGCCTCACAAATCAGCGCGTGGCCGATAGACACTTCCTGCAAATGTGGAATGTGTTGGTGGAAAAAGGCGATGTTTTGCAGATTGAGGTCATGACCCGCGTTGAGTCCCAATCCGACCTCATGGGCTTTTTCAGCTGCCACCACATAGGGGGCGATGGCCTGTTTGTGGTCATTGGGAAATTGCTGGGCATAGCCTTCGGTATAAAGCTCAATACGGTCTGTCCCTGTGGCTTTGGCACCCTCAACTTGTTTGGAATCCGGGTCCAAGAAAATCGAAGTTCGAATGCCATTGGATTTGAATTCTTGTATGACTTCTGTCAAAAAAGATTTGTGTTTGAGTGTGTCCCAGCCGGCATTGGAGGTGATGGCATCTTCAGCATCTGGAACAAGTGTCACCTGATCGGGCTTTACTGCTAACACCAAGTCGACAAACTTAGGAATCGGATTTCCTTCGATATTAAGTTCAGTTTGAACCACTTTTTTGAGGTCATGGGCGTCTTGGTAACGGATATGGCGCTCATCGGGTCGAGGATGTATGGTAATTCCCTGCCCGCCAAAAGCCTCTATGTCCTGGGCAGCTTGCACCAAATTAGGCATATTTCCGCCTCTGGCATTGCGAAGGGTGGCGATTTTGTTGATGTTGACGCTGAGGAAAGTCATCTTTTTTTGGCAAAAATAAAACTAATATGGGGCAATGTCCCGATTTTTAGCTATTTTGCATAAAGAATCGCACTTATGCACACTATCGCCTGTAACGAAACCACTACTTGCTTGAGAATTGGGAAAAGCAAAACAGATTTTCTATTGTCTGAGCTTGTCCAAATTCTAGAGGCCAATCGAGTTGTGGTACATGGCATACAACTCTTAGCATCAGATGCCGATCATGTAGAAGTGCATATTGATGTTGAGGCGCATGAACTCAAGCACCTATTGCCTACCCTAAGGCGCTATGAGTACGCGATTTTGAGCGAGCATCAAGAGGACGAATGGCTTGAAAAGCTACAATCAAACGCTTCTTATCTGGATAAATACCTATCGATCTAAGCAGCCCACATGAAGATTGCTGTGTATAGCTTACTCAATTCTGAAGCTTGCCAACAAACTGTAAAAAATTTTGTGACCCACGTCCAAACATTGGACTTTGAGGTGGCCTATGAAACACGCATTGCGGATTGGGTTGGCAATGGTGATGATGGCAAAGTTTTTACCTCATACGACGATCTAGACAAAGAGACCGATTTGTTTTTTTCTATCGGGGGCGATGGCACCCTACTCAGATCCGTTGAATATATACAAGACTCTGGTATTCCGGTGATTGGTATCAATACCGGACGATTGGGCTTTTTAGCAACTGTCAACAAAGAAGACTTGGCAAAAGCCTTGGAGGCATTGGCTGCGGGTGCCTATACAACCGAGCCTCGGACTTTGCTACAGGTTGCTGTTGAAGGAGACACCACTCCCGACTTGCCATTGGCGCTCAACGAAGTGACTGTAGGGAGAAAAAATACCACTGCCATGATCACCATCCATACACAAATCAATGGAGAAAAACTCAACTCCTATTGGGCCGATGGTTTTATTGTGGCCACCCCTACTGGCTCCACTGGATACTCGCTAAGCAATGGCGGACCTCTGATTGACCCTGGAAGTCAGTCATTTGTGCTAACCCCCATCGCACCACACAACCTCAACGCCCGCCCTTTGGTTATTTCAGACGATGTTGTGGTGAGCTTGAGCGTAGAGAGCCGAGAAGCAGATCATTTGCTGTCTTTGGATTCACGTATTTACTCCATTCCATCTGGAAAACGCATTCGTATCAATAAAGCCCCCTTTGCACTGAATCTGGCACGCCTAAAGTCCGATAGTTTTTATAAAACCCTTCGTAGCAAACTGCACTGGGGGAAAGATCGTCGAAACTGAAACAATAAAATGCAGTTGTTTGGGTTTGTAAAATGGATTGGATTCTAATAAGATTTTTTTGAACATTCGATATTTCATTGTTGCGTTGATAGGAATGCAAACCCTGTTTGGGCAGATGCATGAGTTGGGGATACACCTCAATGCCACCAACTATATTGGTGAGGTGGGCGCAACTAAGTATGTCAATCCAAATCCAAGTCAAATAGGGTATGGATTGTTTTATAAAAGAAATTTTACCACACGCCTTGCGCTTCGGGCAGAATTGGGGTTTGCCAATATTGCTGCCAACGACCAAGACGCTTCAGAACCAAGTCGTGTGGCACGTGGATTGTCTTTTGAAAATAACCTCGCTTATGGTGCTGCTATTTTTGAATTTAACTATTTGGATTTTGATTTGAGCAGTTTGGAACATACTTGGACTCCCTATTTGTTTTTAGGTGTAGGGTATCACACGTTCCATGATTTGTTTTACGAGCTCGGAAATCTTGAAGCTCAATCATACCGAAATGAATCTGCTTGGGGCATCCCTTTTGGCTTCGGGATTAAGACAAAGTTTTCACCCTATTTGGTGTTGGGCGCAGAACTAAAAGCGATGTATAGTTTAAGCGACAACTTAGATGGAAGTTTTCCTACCTTTGGCATCAGCAAAGGCGGATTTAATACCCGATTGAGTAATGATTGGGTAATGTTTACAGGAGTTACATTAAGTTATTCGTTTGGTCGACCGCCATGTTATTGCAACTAGATTATGGAGCAGCTTCCAAAAATAGATACGGACAACTTGCCGCGTCATGTGGCCATCATCATGGACGGCAACGGACGCTGGGCAAAGCTGCGGGGTCGCGCACGGGTTTTTGGCCATAGAGAAGGTGCCAAGGCTGTCCGAAGAACCGTAGAAAGTGCGGCTCGTTTGGGGATTCCCAATCTAACTTTGTATGCATTTTCTACAGAAAATTGGAATCGCCCTAAACGCGAAGTTAACACCCTGATGAAACTCTTGGTCAATGCTTTAAAGAGCGAATTGGGCCTAATGCAAAAAAACAACATTCAATTGAATGCCATTGGACACCGCTCTACCCTCCCTAAAAATGTACAAGAAGAACTTGAAGAGGTTTTGGCAGCAACCGCCCAAAACTCTGGTTTGGTGCTTACTTTGGCTTTGAGCTATGGGGCAAGACAGGAAATTGAACAAGCCGTAAAAGACATTTGTCATAAAGTTAAAAATAATATAATTTCCCTAGAAAATGTTGACGAAAACATAATTAATAAGCATCTTTACACGCAGAATTTACCTGACGTCGATTTGCTGATCCGAACAAGCGGTGAAGTGCGCATCAGTAATTTTCTGCTGTGGCAGATTGCTTATGCAGAATTATATTTTACAGATGAGCTTTGGCCCGACTTCAACGAAGACTCGTTGTACAAGGCCTTGGCAGATTTTCAGGAAAGAGAAAGAAGATTTGGAAAAACAAGTGAGCAACTTGCTTAAAAATATACTGCCCTTGAACAGGCTTTTTTTATACACCATCGTGCTGATTTACGTATCAGGTGCAGCACAAGAAATCACCCTTGAGCAGGGTAAAACTTATACTTTGGGAGAAATTGAAGTCACAGGTTTAAAGACTTTTAGCCCACAAACCGTGGTTGCCTACACCGGATTGCGAACGGGGCAACAACTACAGATTCCAGGAGAAGAAATCAGTGCCGTCATCAGCAAATTATGGAAACTGGAACTTTTTAGTGACATCAATTTTTATCTTACCAAAATAGAGGGAGGCACGGCAGATATTGAAATTTTCATTCAAGAATTACCCACGCTTTCTGACTTTACAATTACAGGAGTAAAAAAAGGGAAAGTAGCTTCTCTGGTCGATGATACAGATTTGAAGAAGGGAAAAAAGATTAGTGAAAATTTTCTGGCGACCACCAAAAACTATATCACCAATAAGTACCAAAAAGAAGGTTTTCTAAACACCAAAGTGACCATCGATACCAAAGCTGACACTATCGGCAACAACAACGAAAAGATGCTTATCTACGTTGACAAAGGAGATCGGGTAAAGGTCCGTTCTATTAATTTTGAGGGAAATGAAGTTTTTAAAGATCAAAAATTAAGAACAAAGCTCAAAAAAACAAAAGTAAAATTCCCTGGCAGGTTTTGGAAAAAATCAAAGTTTATTGAGGAAGACTATAAAGAAGGTCTGACAGAGCTTTTGGATTACTATAAAGAAAAGGGATATCGTGATGCGCGCATTGTAAGCGACACTGTGGTGGTTGACGGTTCACTGATTGACATAAACATCAAGTTACTAGAAGGTCAAAAATATTACTTCGGAAAAATCAATTTCTTGGGAAATAGTGTTTACTCTGACGCACAATTGAGCAGAGTGCTTGGTATTGATGAAGGCGATGTATACAACGGGGTCTTGCTGCGAAAACGCATCGCAGATCAAACCAAGCCCGATGGCGAAGACCTCACGAATCTATATCAGAACAACGGGTATTTGTTCTCCTCGGTCAATCCAGTAGAAATAAGTGCCGTAAACGACACTATTAACTTTGAAATACGAATTATTGAAGGCAAACCTGCCTATTTCAATCGCATTACTGTGGTTGGTAATGACAGAACCAATGACCACGTTATTTACAGAGAATTGCGTACAAAACCCGGAGCTCTTTACAGCAAAGACCAAGTGGTGCGTTCTGTGCGAGAACTAGGGCAACTCGGATTTTTTGACCCTGAACAAATTTCGCCAGACTTCAAAAATGTTGACCCCAACGCTGGAACCGTAGATATCGAATACGGATTGGTAGAAAAAGGTGCTAGCCAGATAGAACTCCAAGGAGGATATGGCGGTGGAGGGTTTATCGGAACCCTTGGGCTGTCGTTCAACAACTTTTCTATGCGTAATATCTGGAACAAAGAGGCTTACAAGCCCGTTCCTATGGGGGATGGTCAACAACTTGCATTGCGCCTTCAAAAAAGCAGGTTTTATGAGACATATAGCTTTTCTTTTGCCGAACCCTGGCTTGGAGGAGAACAACCTGTACAATTTTCAACCTCTATTTCTCAAACCACTCAATACAGGTATAATTTCATGACCGGGAGGGCCAACAAAGACCAGTATTTTAAAATCAGAGGGCTCACCCTAGGTCTTGCCAAACGATTGAGAGTTCCTGACGACTATTTTACCCTTTCGCAATCTATTGGTTATCAATATTATGATCTTAACAACTATTATACAGGCTTGTTTACTTTTGGTGATGGGGTGTCTAATAACTTGTATTATTCGATCGCATTGTCTCGAAACAACACCTATACAAACCCCATTTTCCCGCTGGGAGGATCTCAATTTACGATTAGTGCCAAACTTTCCTTTCCCTACTCTTTAGTTAATGGGGTAGACTATGCAAATCTGGGTGAACTGCCTGAGTATCAAAATGATGACGGGACGCCCAACGTTTCTAAAATCGATCAAGAAAAATACCGTTGGTTAGAATTCTACAAACTTAAGTTTTCAGGAAGTTGGTATAGCCGTATTGTTGACAAACTGGTATTGAAGACGCATGCTGAATTCGGCTATTTAGGTGCTTACAACAAAGACAGAGGTGTTATTCCTTTCGAGCGTTTTTATTTAGGCGGCGATGGACTTTCACAGTATGCGCTTGATGGTCGAGAAACGGTCTCTATGCGTGGCTATGAGAACCAGTCCTTATCTGATCGCGATGGTTCTACGATTTATAACAAATTTTCACTAGAGCTTAGGTATCCCATCACTCTAAAACCCTCTGCTTCTATTTATGCCTTAAGTTTCTTAGAAGCTGGAAACGCTTACAACAATTTTCAGCAATATAATCCGTTTGATATGAAACGGTCTGCAGGATTTGGGATTCGAATATTTATGCCTGCTTTCGGGCTTTTGGGCATAGATTTTGGATATGGTTTCGACAGTGACCAAAGTGGCGATTTGTCACCCCATGGTTGGGAAACCCATTTTATTATTGGGCAGCAATTCTAATCTAATGAAACGTATTTTGTGTTTGGTGTTTGGTTTGGTAGGGCTCATGGCTCAGGCCCAACAACAAGTACGCATAGGTTTTTTAGATATTGATCGTGTGTTGGCGGGTGTGTCTGAGTACCAAGCCTCCAATGCCCAATTGGAAACCAAAATTGCACTCTGGAAAGAAGAGGCAGAAACCAGGCAGAAGCAAATCGACACCCTTCAGAAAGCACTAGACGCAGAGCGACCTTTGCTTACACAAGAAATCATTGACGAACGCACAGAAGACATTGCCTTTGAACAAGATCAACTCGACGCATACAAGCAAAAACGCTTTGGACCGGAAGGAGATTGGATGGCTCAAAAAGTAATTATCCTCCAACCTGTTCAAGATAAAATATTGGACGCGGTTCGAGAAGTTGCCGACAATAGAAAACTGGATTATGTATTTGACAGAAGTGCTGAAATTTTGGTGTTTCATTCAGAAAAAAAATACGATATTAGCGAACTTGTTATTCGATACATAGAACAAGAAGACAAGAAAAAAGCGCGCGAGGAACTCGTTGAATCTCGTAAACAAGAACAAAAAGCCGATCGTAATCCGGCTGCAGAAAAAAGACGTCAGGCTTTAGCCGAACGCAAAGCCGAGCGAGAACGTAAGTTGGCCGAGCGCAAAAAAGACAACAGAACGAAAAAAACCATAGATCAGTCTGAAAATCAGGCAGAAACAAAAAAGAAATTAAGCCCAGAAGAAAAAAAGGCAGCGCGTGAAAAAATCTTGCAACAAAAAAAAGAGGAACGCATCAAAGCCCTAGAAGCAAGAAAAAAAGAACTTGAAGAAAAGAGAAAACAAGCAAAAAAGTAAATTTAATCTTAAGAATAAAATGAAAATGAAACCTTTACATTATTTAGTCAGCTTATGTGTCGTTTTGATGAGTTTTACAGCTCAGGCCCAAAGCAAAGTGGCTCATATCGATTTTCAGAAATTGGTAAGTGAAATGCCCGAAGTAATCGCTGCTCAGGAGGAAATCCAAAAGTTGGAAAAAGACTACACTAACGAAATTGAAGCTTCGTTTAAGGAATATCAGACCAAACTGCAGAACTACTCTGCTGATGCTGAAAACCAAACCGATTTGACCAACCAAAAAAGACAACAAGAGTTGGCAGGTATGGAACAAAACATCCAGCAATTTCGTCAAACGGCTTTGCAAGATGTTCAAACCAAACAGGCTGATATGTTACGCCCACTAATCGAAAAAGCCCGTACTACGGTACAAAGCGTGGCCAAAGCACAAGGTTTTGACTATGTATTGGATGCCAGCCAAGGCTCTCCAGTATTGATGTCAGAAGGCAAAAACCTTATGGCAGACGTCAAAAAAGAGTTGGGTATATAACCAATCCTTTTTTACTGAATTAAAAAACTGTCCACATTGGGCAGTTTTTTATTTTTGCTATATGGACAACGCACCCATTGGTATTTTTGACTCCGGCATTGGTGGTCTTTCAATTTTGAATGAAATCGCTAGGTTGTTCCCCAACGAAGATCTAATCTATGTGTCCGACAATGCGCACGCACCCTATGGTTCCTTGTCAATAGAGGCCATTCAAGAAAGAAGTCATGTGATTGCCCAATGGTTTTTGGAACAGCACTGCAAACTGGTGGTAGTGGCATGCAATACGGCAACTACCAATGCAATAGCTGCGTTGCGAAGCCATTTCAAAATCCCTTTTGTAGGTATCGAACCTGCCATCAAACCAGCAGCCCTCCAAACCAAAACAGGCGTGATAGGTGTGTTGGCAACCAAAGGGACTCTGGCCAGTGATTTGTTTCACCAAACCGTCCAAACCTATGCTAGCGGAATAAAAATAGTCGAGCAGGAAGGCAAAAACCTTGTCAGTATGATAGAAAGCGGCACCACAGATGGAGCGCATATGGAGGAACTTCTGCGAGAATATGTGACTCCCATGCTTGAGGCAGAGGCAGATCACTTGGTGTTGGGGTGTACACATTACCCCTTTTTAATTCCTTGCTTACAAAAGATTTTACCCGAAAAAGTTCAAATTGTAGATTGTAGTCCTGCGGTAGCCAAACAAGTAGGGCGCATACTTGAAAAACATCAGTTGCTATCTTCTCGAACCCAAAAAGGGACGACCCATTTTTACTGTACGGGCTCCAAAAAGGCTTTGGCCCAATATACGCCTCCAGACACAACAATTCACGCACTCAATCGCTAGCGAAACCAGTCAGCGTAGTGCAAGTAATTGTTGGCGATACGCTGAATTTCTCCCTCGAGTAATTCTTGGGAAACTTCTTTGATTTTTCTTGCTGGTACCCCTCCAAAAACAGTTCCAGTCGGTACCCGAGTCCCTTGAGGAACCACGGCTCCTGCGGCTATAATAGTATTGGACTCGATCACACAATCATCCATCACAATGGCACCCATTCCGATAAGAGCATTGTCATGAATCGTACAGCCATGCACGATGGCATTGTGACCTACAGACACATTGTTACCGATTTGGGTAGGGCTTTTTTGGTAGGTGGCATGAATTACTGCCCCGTCTTGTATGTTCACTCTGTTTCCAATTCGAATGCTGTGCACATCGCCACGCACCACGGCCTGGTACCACACAGAGCAGTCGTTGCCCATGACAACATCACCAATCAGTGTGGCGTTCTCGGCAAAAAAACAATTAGAACCATAGATTGGGGTTTTCTCTCGAACTGTTTTTATAAGCATATCTAAAAGTAATAAATCACTGGCACTCTTAAACCCAATGATTGCGTATTTTAGCATCAAAATTGCTATATGTACAACTTTCGTGTTGAAAATACCGACCAAAAGGAACGCATTCGCTTGTGTAGCGACAAAGTTTTGTCGGATAAAACGGTTTCATTCCAAAACATAGATGATGCTACGGATTACCCCTTGGTGCAACAGCTTTTTTACCTGCCTTTTGTAAAAAGTGTGCAACTCACTCCAAACCACATTGAGTTGGAGCGTTTTTCCATATTGGAATGGCATGAAGTACAAGAAGAAGTCAAAGACCAAATCACAAATTTTCTTAACCAGGGAGGTTTGATAGAAAAAGCCTCAAAGCCCAAAGCAGCTGTTACCGTTTATGCGGAGAGTACACCCAATCCTGCTGTGATGAAATTTGTTGCTAACAAATTGTTGGCCACTCAAAGTTTTGAAGCAAAGAACATTGATGAAGCCCAAGGTGCCCCATTGGCAGTAGCTTTGTTTCACATGCCCTTTGTCAAGGAAGTCTATATAGACGAAAATTTTGTTTCGGTGAGCAAGTTTGAGATCACACCATGGGAGGAGGTTGTACAAGATGTACGTAATTTTATCAGAGATTTTCTGGTGGAAGGCAAATCGGTAGTCGATCAGCCACAAAACACCCAAACCTCCGAAACAGAAGCCATCCAACACGAAGGGGTTTCTTTAGAAATTGTAAAAATCATAGACCAATACATCAAACCTGCCGTAGCCTCTGATGGTGGTAACATTGTATTTGATTCTTATGAAGAGGAAACCCAGTCGGTTCAGGTCATTTTGCAAGGTGCCTGTAGCGGTTGTCCGTCCTCTACCTTTACGCTTAAAAACGGAATTGAGCAAATGCTTAAAGAAATGCTACCGGGCAAGGTGGCACAAGTCACGGCTCTTAACGGTTAGTTTTCGGGAGCCCTAAAGCGTCTTTTTTGCTTGGAGTTACCTGAAAAGATTTCAAATACTCAGGGTCGAAATAGGCCAAATCTTCAAAATCTCCTTGCTGATATTTTTGGTAAGATAGCGCAATCATGTGCGTGGCGCTTGGAAAACTTTCTTTATCGGGAAAATGAAAGCTAGAGTGTTCAGACAAAATATGTTTGCATTTTTCAATACCCGTTCCTATAAAAAACACATTCCCTTGATTGGCCCATTGCGTAAAGCTATCATGGGAAAGCATATGAGGCGTTGCCGCTTGGACAAGATTGTGTTTGGTGTCATAAACCGCTACATACACCTCATCGCGACGTGCGTCTAGGATAGGCAAAATGTGTCCACTTTCCTTCTGAATTTCTTGCGCCAAAACACCAAGTGTCGGCAAGGCAATCAACGGAATGTCGCATCCAAAACACAATCCTTTGGCAGCCCCCACACCAATACGTAAGCCTGTATAAGAACCTGGGCCGGAACTCACTGCCACCGCAGACAAGTCGGGAGGAGTCAGGCAGTGGGATTGTAAAAGCTGATGGATGTAGGTATGTAGCAACTTGGAGTGCTGATAGTCTTGATGGTTGGACTGTTCCACACCTACAAGTCGGCCATCAGTAGCCAAGGCTACAGAACACTGCGTGGTTGTGGTTTCTATATTTAGGATGTGCGTTGGCATGCCCAAAAATAGAAAACAAAGGCCAATCTGTTTATATTTCGGTTATGGGAATCCCAAAATAAAGCTCCAATACTTTGATCTTAAAAATATAATCGTATTTAGTGCGGACAACCTCCGATTGGGCGGCCTCATATTGCTGTTTGGCACGGCTAAATTCAAAAGCTGTGGCAGCACCTACCTCAAATCGATCTTGGGCATAGGCATAGGCCTTTTGTCTGGAATCAAGGGTCTTTTGGGCGGCTGCAAAAGCCTGCAAAGCACCACGTGCATCGTTGTAGGCTTGGTTTACGGTATTCTCCAAATCCAATACTTGTTGCTTGTACTGATATTCAGAACGTGACACATTGATTCGAGAGCGATCTACATTGTTTTTGGCAGCAAACCCATTGAGAATCGGAATATTGAGGCTCAATCCAAAGTTGTGTCCGTCATTGAGCTTAAACTGCTCGTCCAACGGCAGTGGTCCTGCCACTTCTTGTACAGGAATAGGCCGAACCACAGCCGCACCAGTGGATTCCACAAATCCTATAGGCACCAATTCGTCAACACCAGTGCCGACCAACCTGTCAGTATAAGCAATCCGGGAGCTATAGCTGTAGAAACCGGATAGCCTGGGCTTGGTAGCTGCTTTGGCAATCCCCAAATCGGTTTGCGCAATCTCTACATTGGTTTGGGCCAACTTGATATCATCACGGTGTTCCATGGCTTTTTGCACCAATTCTTGAGGGGATTTGTTTAAAATCGATTCGCTGACCAAAGGAAACTCCTCTTCGGCTATGGAAAAGTTTTCGTAATCTTCAATCAGCAGTAGTTGTGCCAAAGAAATTTTGGCCAATCTAAAGTTGTTCTCCGCAACAACGGTTTGTTGTTCTTGTGCGGCCAAGGCAGCGCGAATTTCGAATAGATCCCCTTCGGGAAGTATCCCCGTTTCGACTTGTTCGATGGTGCGTTCCAATTCTTCTTGGCTAATGACAAGCTGTGCCTGCTCGGTAAGCAACACCTCACGACTAAACAATGCTTGTAAATAACTGTTGGCAACCAACAACACCACATCGGTTTTCATGTCTTCGAGCTGGTATTGATTGGCCAAAATGGCAAGATTCGAACGCATCAAACGCAACACGTTTTGTCGGCCATTATAAATATCAACGCCCACATTCAGAGAAGCGTTGGTAAACTGAGTGGTTACATCTTCAAAAAGACCCGTGGTAATGTTTTGATTGAGTCCTATGTTCCAAGAATGACCGGCAGAAAGGTTAAAGGAAGGCAAAAAATTACCCACCGCATCGCGCTTGCCGGTTTCGGCATCCAATACACTCAAATAGGCTTGTTTAATCTGAAGGTTGTGCTCAAGGGCATGCTCCAAAGCATCGCGTAAGGTCCAAGAATTGTCTTGGGCTAAGGCAATGCCTGAAAGCCATAAAAAAGAAAGGGCTAAGATTCGTGTTTTCATGGTGATGATTTTAGTCCTCATCGGATTGTTCGTCTCGTTCTTCTGTTTTGTTCCAAACTTTGATTTGATCTTCCTTGTCCAAACCATTTAGGATTTCAACATTGATACCATCAGAAACACCCAATTCTACATCGCGTCGTTCAAACTTTTGATCTCCGACCATCACTTGTACATATGGGTCTTGCGTCTTACTGTCAAATTGCAACAAAGCCTCCCGAATCGCAGGAATGCTGTCTTTTTGACTCAACACCAAAGCGGCATTGGCGCTGTAGCCGGCACGTACCGTAAAGTCACTTGGCAAAAACACATCTGCCTCAATGGTAAACTGAACGGTGCCTTGTTCCTCCTCCCCTTTTGGGGCGATAAAGCGAAGGGTGGCATCGAGCTCTTTGTTTTCTACTGCACCCAAGCTAATGGTAAGGTTGACGCCTGGTTCAATCTTTGCTACCTCAGACTCATCTACCTTGCCTTCAAAAATCATTTTGGTGAGATCCGCCACAGAAGCAATGGTGGTTCCTGCGTTAAAATTATTGGACTCTATGACCTGATCTCCTTCTTTGACAGGTATCTGCAATACCGTACCTGAAACTGTTGCTCTGATATTGGTGTTGGCCGAAGTGGCACCCCCTGCAGAGCCTTCTTTGATGATTTTTAGGTCGTTTTCTACATTAAACAATTCTTGTTGGGCTTGGTTATAACTCAATTCAGCAGCATTGAACTCACGTTCTGAGATAATACCCCTTTCAAAAAGCCGTTGGTTTCGCGCGAAGTCCTTTTCGGCATTTTTCATCACCAACTTGGCATTTTCGACCCGTCCTTGGGCGCTGTTGAGCGTTTGCTCGTTGGGTACGACTTTAATTCGTGCCAAAAGATCTCCTGTTTGAACTTGATCGCCTTCTTCCACCAAGATACTCTGGATGATACCAGAAATCTGAGGTTTGATTTCCACTTCGTCTTGAGGGATGATTTTTCCGGTTACCAAAGTTTTTTCGACAATATTGGTCACAAACAAAGTCTCCGTATCATAGACCGTTGAAGACTTGGCGTTGGTCTTGACAAAATAGGCCATGGCAAAAAGCACACCGCCAATGGCGAGGGCAATTCCGATATATTTTAAGATTTTCATGTTTCTTGGGTTATTAAATTTATGTTATTCTTCTCTTAATGCTTCAATAGGTTTAATACGGACAGCCCGCTGTGCGGGTATCATTCCGATGAGGGTTCCCAAAACCACCATCAATGCCAAAGCACCGAAAATAAAGGAGATGGGCACTGTGGGGTTGGTATATGGAAACGTGCTGTTGTCTGCAGTTAATGTGTTGATAATGGCCAGGACAAAAGCGCCCAAAACAATCCCCATTACACCTGCTACCAAGGTTAAAAAAACAGATTCCAAAACAATCTGGCTTCGCACTTCAGACGGGGTAGCCCCTAAAGCACGGCGTACGCCCAGTTCCTTGGTGCGTTCACGAACAGAAATCAGCAGAATGTTTCCAATACCAATCACGCCAGCCAGTATGGTAGCAATCCCAACTACTAGGGACAACAATGTCATCCCTTTGGAAAAACCAACAATTCGATTGAAAATTTCTCCCAAATTAAAGGTGCCAAAAGCACGCTCATCTTCGGGGTGCACACGATACTTAGCACGCATAACAGTTTTGACTTCTTCCTCAACCGCAAGTATGTCTGCGTCGTCATAGGCCGCCAAAGCAAACCAACTGACTTCATCGCCCGTGTTGTAGAGTTGCCTAAATGTGGTAAAGGGAATAAAAATATCAGAGTCACTTTCAAAGCCTCCACCCGGCACATATTTGTGCACACCTACTACTTGAAAATATACCCCACTGATGCGTATGTAATCTCCTATGGGATTTTCATCTTTTTCGAACAATTCGGCTTGGGTGCGCTCACCTATCACACAAACTTTTCTGCTGTGGTCAATGTCTGCTTGATTGATAAAACGCCCCCCATCATAAATGTATTTGGTCGCGATCTTTGTGAAAATAGGATAGTCGCCATAGATGGTGTAGGCCCCGCCGTTGTCCTTTCGGACAACGTTGGGAGCGTTGCTGCCAAAAATGCCTCTGGCATTTCGCGGGGCTATGTATTGAAGTTCAGGAATCCGATTGGACAAATGTTGGGCATCCTCAATTTTGAGCTGTAAGCTTCTTCCGGTTTTAAAACCTTCGTAGGGCATACTGGTGTTTTGAGCCCACAGAAACATGCTATTGATAGCTACATTTTGAAACTGGCGGTCAAATCCGTTGTCGAGGCCTTTGGCCGCACCCGAAAGGGTTATGTAGATGAAAATTCCCCATAACACGCCCACTACCGTCACGATGGTGCGCAGTCTGTTTTTTCGAATAGATCCGAAAATTTCTTGCCAGGTATCTCTATCAAACAGGATTTTAAACATCACTCATCTCTTAAGGCAACAATAGGTTTGATTTTAGCGGCGCGCTTGGCGGGTACATAGCCTGCGATGGCACCAAATAAAATAAGTATGAAGGTGGCAAAAACTGCGGTGCCCATATGAATCTGAGGATTGATGATAAAGTAATCCTCCAAACGATCCCCTATCAGTGCCAAAGTGCCAATCCCAGCCAACAGGCCTATATATCCGGCCACAGTTGTGATAAAAATAGACTCATGTAGAATCATACGAATCACCGATTTGGGCGTGGCGCCAATGGCTTTGCGAATACCCAGTTCTTTGGTGCGCTCCCGAACAACATATACCATGATGTTGCTGATGCCAATAATCCCTGCAATGAGAGTGCCAAGCCCCACAAAGGTGACTATGTATTGCAAAACGCCTGCAAAATCTTGGTTTTGTTTGAGGTCATCGGCAACATTGCGAATGTAAATACCGGCAGGGTCCGAGGGGTCAACGCTGTGTTTACGTTTTAAAAATCGCATCATCTTTCCTTCTAATTGCAAGGCACCTGCATGACCGATTTCAGGTCTGAAAGACAACACAATCTGATCGATTTCGTCTGTGCCACTCAACAATTGTTGTCGGGTAGTATATGGAATATACACCATCCGCTCTTCGTTGTCTCCTCCTTCGTCTTTATACACCCCAACAACTTTAAATGCAATGTCATTGAGCTCAACATATTTTCCCATAGGCGGCTCTTTTCCGAACAAGTCTTGAGCGACCAAACGACCAATAACTGCATTTTTGGTGCGGTTTTCCACATCGGATTGGTTGATGTAACGACCTTTGGTGATAATGGTTTTTTCTACCGCTTGGTGAGAAGGACCTACAGCACGTACCGAATAGGTATTGCTCTCGTTCTTATGCCTGACCAAGGCACTTCGTGAAATGCGAGGTGTGATGCCTTCGAGAAGTAAGCCATATTGGTCTTGCAAGTCTTGAAGGTCATCATTTCTAAAAATGATACGTCTTCGGGATTTAAATCCTTTGTAGGGTTTAGTGGTTTGGGCAGGATAGACCCAAAGGGTGTTGGTGGCGTCGTCTAAAAAGAAGGTGTTAAAGGCGTTTTTCAATCCATTGCCAAATCCAAAGAGCGTGACAAAAATAAAAATCCCTAAGGCAACTGTAAAGCCAGAGAGCGCCGTACGCAATTTGTTTTTGCGTATGGTTTCAAAGATTTCGATCCAACGGTCTCTATTCCACATGGGCTAGTGCGTTGACTTGTTTGATGCGTTTGTCGTCGACAATCACCCCGTCCTTAAGTTGTACAATGCGTTTACACATATGGGCGATGTCATGTTCGTGAGTAATTACGATGATGGTTTTTCCTTGATTGTTAATTTCTTGAATAAGTGCCATCAGTTCGAAGGAAGTTTTGGAATCCAAAGCACCTGTAGGCTCATCAGCCAAAAGCACTTTTGGGTCGGCAGCCAAGGCACGGGCTATGGCGACACGCTGTTTTTCCCCACCGGAAAGCTCACTGGGCAAATGGTGCGTGCGTTCTGCCAGGCCTACTTTGGCCAATTGATCGGCGGCTTTGGATTGGCGTATTTTTCTGGAAACCCCTTGGTAATACAATGGAAGGGAAACGTTTTCGAGGGCCGTTTTATAGCTAATCAGATTAAATGACTGGAAAACAAAACCCAAAAACTTGTTTCTGTACTGAGCGGCTTGGGTTTCAGACATGTTCGCAATTCGGGTGTTGTCTAGCATATAGGTGCCTTCGTCGGCCTCGTCCAACATACCCAAAATGTTGAGTAGGGTAGATTTTCCTGAACCTGAGGCTCCCATGATGGCTACCAAGTCCCCTTCTTCAATCTTCAAATTGATTCCTTTGAGTACATGCAAAGGGTTGCTATCCAAATTGTAGGATTTGTGAATGTTTTCAAGTGTGATCATAGGCAAATAGGCCGGTTATGGTTTGGGTTGTTTGGTGTCATTTCGTTATGTAACGAAAGACTACACTGTTTGTTACAAAAATACTTATTTTTTATACACCCTAGTGTATACAATATATCCCACCACTGCTACCAACAAGTAAGGAATGACCATAAGGTAAACAATACCATCGTTGAGTTGTTCGGCGGTTTTGGCGTTTGCACCTGTCTCCAACACCGCTCTGCACATGGAACATTGTGCGGCTACCGACTGTATGGAAGAAAAGAATACAATGACAGCTATACACAAAAAACGCCTCATGCGTAATAGGGTGAAATCATAAGATAAACCACTACGCCTGTCACAGTTACATACAACCAGATGGGGAAGGCAAAACGAGCTATTTTTTTGTGTGATACGAAGTCGGACAGGCTCGCCTTGGCATATGCTAACAATACCAATGGAATCAGCACTATAGACAATATGATATGAGAAATCAAAATCACAAGGTAAATCATTCGCATACCCTCAGGACCACCATATGGGGTGGGGTCGGATGTCATATGATAGGCAATATACATCACCAAAAAAGCAAGTGACAACAATATATTGACTTTCATGATGCGCTCATGGAGCAATCTTCGGCCATTTTTGATGGCCACTAGGGCAACAACCAACAGCACTGCTGTTAGGGCATTGATTGTGGCATAAACGGGAGGAAGTTGGTCTAAAGGTTCCACATTGGGAATGCGCACCCGAAACAAAATGGCCACTACAACAGGAATGGCAATGGAGGTCAATAGTATCAGTCTGTTGTATGTCTTCGTCTTATTCATCTTCAAACAATTTTTTTATGTCTTTTAACAACATATCGGTACCCTGCATTGGAACATCATCTTCGTCTATACCTAAATAGTACACAATGGGATTTCCATAAGCATCAGTACGAGAACGAAGATAGCCTTTTTTGTCCACCAAAGCGAAATAACCTTGGTGCTCAAAACCCCCAGCAACATTGGGGTTGATACCGGCAAAAATGTTAAACCCTGTGTTGGCCAATCCATAAATATAATCTTGTGGCCCTGTTAAAAAATGCCAATTGGGACTAAAAACCTCATAACTTTCGGCATAGCGTTTAAGCTGTTCGGGCGTATCTGTTTCGGGGTCGATGGTGACAGAAGCAATCCCAAAATCTTCACGTCGACCGAAGGCTTCTTCCAAGCGTTTCATGTTTTGATTCATCTTCGGACAAATGGTTGGACAGGTGGTAAAGAAAAACTCAACCACATAAACTTTCCCCAAAAAATCGTCATTCGTAATGGGTAGGTTGTCCTGATTGGTAAGCACGAACTCGGGTACTTTTTTAGGTTCCCCGTTGAGCTTGATATATGCCAAATCCTTTTTGCTCATGCGATCAGATTCTACCCAAGAACGGTTCTGAACTTGATCGACAATATTGGGTACAAACCATATGCCAAACACCAAAACAATGAAAGAAATCCCTATGTAAGCATTTTTTTTCATGGGGTGTACTAACGGTCTGCGTTGTATTTCTTTAAAGCCAAACGGTATTCGGCCAAAATAACTTTAACATCATCTACCATATTGTTATTGATGTCTGCTACCGAACGTGCATCATAACCCAAAAATTCATTGTCATCACGACCACGCAAATCTCCATTTTTGTCAATAATAAACACGTAGGGGGTGCTCATAGTCTGGTCCAATTCGTAAGAAAGGTTCAGACTGGCATACAAGTGTTGCAACTGAACAGGGGCTACGTAAGCAAAATTCCATCCCGAAAGATCTGTGCCTGTACTTCCCGACAATTCATCGGCCAAGTTGCGACAAGCTTCCTCCGTGCCTTGGGGCTGCAACATCACAAACTGAAAGTCTTTAAAGTCTTTAAACCGCTTGTATATTTTTTGGTTTAAATTGAGGGCATTGCCCTTTTTGGTGGCAACATCTGTCCCTAAAAAACCCAAAATGGTTATCCGGTCTTTAAAGTGTATATCTGTATAGGTAGAAATTTCCACAACCGTATTGGACCGAACGGGAAGTTTGGCAAAATGATTGACGCCCGAGGCAAAAAACAAGTACACGACCAGTGGCAATACAAATAAAACCGTCAGTACGATGTACTTTTTCACAACAAGAGGTTAAAAATTCCAGGCCATGAAGCCATTGACCATAGTGGCATAGATATAGTCGGCCTCTAAAAGCAAAATAAATACCAAATAAGGAATCAAGATAAGCAAAGGAAGTACGATTGAGCTTGTAAAGCTTCGCTTTTCGTCACGCAAGTGCATAAAGTCCCATGCAATATAATATGCTTTGATGATGGTAAGGATAATAAAAATCCAATTGAGCCATTTCATTCCCAAGAAAGGATTCATCAAGGCTGCTGGCTTTAAAATTCCAAGTGCCACTTCTATGATGGTAACGAAGGATAGAAAAATGAGTACGCCCCAAATTTTTTGTTGGTTGGACTTAAAAGTAAGAAGCCCTCTAAAAATCGATAATTTGTGTGCTGACGCCATATTATACCAAATAAAAGAATGTAAATACAAATACCCAAACCAAGTCAACAAAGTGCCAGTAAAGACCTACTTTTTCGACCATTTCATAGTGCCCTCTTCTTTCGTATGTGCCAATGATCACATTGAAAAAAATAATCAAATTGATAAGCACGCCCGAAAATACGTGGAATCCGTGAAAGCCAGTGATAAAAAAGAAGAAATTGGCAAACAATCGATTTCCATATTCATTTCGGATAAGGTTGGCGCCCTCTACCACATATACAGCTTGATTTAGTTTTTGAAGGGAAGCCTCTCGATCAAGCACAATCTTATGGCCCTTTTCGTCGAGTTGTTCTGTTTTGACCCTAAGACTTTCGTTGGCCGTAAAGCCAGCAACCACCTCTTGCACCGAATAGGTAGGCAAAGCAGACTCTGATGAAAACCAAAGACCATTTTTTCTTTGATGTTGGGTACGTTCTGTAGGGATATCAGCCGCAAACGATTCAAGTGCCACACGTTTGCCCGTACCGGCATTGACAAATTGAAGAATTTGCCCACCCTTGGTCTCCACAGCGCCATATTGGCCTTTGATAAAGTTTTTCCACTCCCAAGCCTGAGAACCTAAGAAAATGGCACCTCCAACAATAGTCAGTAGCATATAAAACGCTACTTTGTTTTTCTTCATATGATGACCTGCGTCTACTGCCAATACCATGGTCACAGAAGAAAAAATGAGAATAAAAGTCATCAAAGCCACATAATACATGGGCGCGTCTACACCATGCAAAAAAGGAAAGTGGTTAAAAACCTCGTCGGCTATGGGCCAAGAGTCGATAAACTTGAATCTTGAAAAACCATAGGCGACCAAAAATCCTGAAAAAGTTAAGGCGTCCGAAACGATGAAGAACCACATCATCATTTTGCCATAGCTGGCATTCAAGGGCTTATTGCCCCCGCCCCATACTTTTTCGTTTTCTGATTGATTGGTTAAAGTTGCGTCCATAAAATTGAGTTGCGTATCAGGTGTACAAAAATAGATTAATTATCTTAAAAAGTATAAAAAGACAAACAAATAGAGCCATAAAAAGCCTAAGAAATGCCAGAAAGTGTGAGCAAGTGAAAAACCGAGTGGGTTCTGTTTATATTGGCCCCTATAATGATTGGTCAGTACGACTGCTAGGACGACCAAACCTCCCGCCAAATGAGCTAAGTGAACTAGCACCAAAACATATAAAAAAGAAGTGGTGACATTGCTTTCCGCACCTGTAAAATAATATCCATCTGCTATCAAACTGCCAAAACCTTGAAATTGCAAGGCCACAAAAGCCAAAGCGAGACCCAAAGTAAGCCACAAACTTTTTCGACTCGAAGAGTTGTCTGTGTTTAGGTTTTTCTTGGCCCACCAAAAAGTGAGGCTGCTCAAAACGATCACAAGCGTGCTCCAATAAAAGGCAGAAGGCAACACAAATGAATCCAACCAATCGGGACGAGATTTACTTACCACATAGGCGCTTGTCAAACCACCAAAAGTCATTGTGATGCTAATCATGGAAAACCACAACATCATTTTTTTGGCGCGTATTTGATTGGGCTCTAGACTCATTTAAAGAATTTTATCAATGACATAAATGATTTGAATCACGGATATATATAGAATGCTAACAAACAACAAGCGCTTGGCAGTTCCAGTATCTCGTTTTTGGTAAAGACGCATGGCCGCCACCAACATAAACAACCCACAAATAACTACCAAGATGGCTGCGGGCACAGACAATGTGAGCCTGCCCGTAATTCCGAAAACTGGGGCCACAGAAACCACTATGGTCCACAGCGTATACAATATGACTTGTAAGGCAGTACCACGGTCTCTTTTGCCAGTAGGCAACATATTGATCCCCACACGCTGATAATCGTCATACATCATCCAACCAATGGCCCAAAAATGGGGAAATTGCCAAAAGAACTGAATCATAAACAAGGTGCCTGCTTCCAGCCCGAAAGACCCTGTGGCAGCCACCCAACCCAACATAAAGGGAATCGCACCAGGAAAAGCACCCACAAAAACTGCCAAAGCGGTTTTGGATTTAAGCGGTGTATACACGCTGGTGTATAAAAACATGGAAATGGCCGCAAACATGGCGGTCTTAGGGTTGATCATGTACAAAGCCGACAAGCCTATGAGCGCCAACGCAGTGGCGGACCAAAAAGCATGAACTGCCCTCATCCTTCCTGCAGGTAGGGGACGGTTTTGGGTGCGAATCATTTGAGCGTCTAAGTCGCGCTCGATTATCTGGTTAAAGGCATTGGCTGCACCCGCAACGCCATAACCACCAACCAAAAGCAATATGATCTCTTGAATAAGAATGGTCTCAGCACCAAGTATGTATCCGGCTATGCTGGAAAATACCACACTCAAACTCAATCTAGATTTGGTAAGCAAGGCTAGGTCACGACTAACTTGCGCAAATGCGGGTAAAATTAGAGAGGCCTGTGTGGTGGTCTTTATCATCGTGCAATTAGGGCACAAAGATACTGCTCAAAAGGAGTTTGAGCAACCGAAAAGCCCAAAAAATATTTGAGGATCAGCCTATTGCAGTTTAAACGTTATGGGGATTCCATAGGGCACCCGAACCGGACGTCCGCGCTGTTTTCCAGGCGTCATTTTGGGCAACAAGCCGATAATGCGTTCTGCCTCTTCTATCAGGTTTTTGTCGGGTCCTCTAGATTGGATAGACGTCACATTGCCATGCTGATCGATTACAAAAGCTACATTGACGCGCCCCTGAATACCCATCTCCTGTGCTATTTCGGGATAACGGAAATTCCTATGGATAAACTTATTGATGTTTTCTTCAAAACATGCTTTGCGTTCTGATTTAGGCACGTCTTCACAACCGGGGAAAACCGGTACATCCTCAATAATAGCAAAAGGCACATCGTCTATAACGATTTCTTCTTCAATGACTTCCACATCTTCTATGATTTCTTCTTGAGTGGTTTCGGTCGATTCTATGATGGTTTCTTCAATCTCTTCTTCGTCCTCCACCACCAGAATCGTTCGGGTGACTTTGGGCGGTGGGGGCGGTGGTGGTGTTTTGATTTGCTCTGTAATGGGAATTTCGAGTTCTTCTATCTCTGTCACATCAATCACAGTAAAGTCGTAGTTAGAACGGTCATAGGTTTTCCATTCAAGCATACGCCATGACACAAAAAGCATCAGGCACAAACCAATGGCAAAAAACAAACCGCTACTCTTACGAAGGTCTTTGTTGGGGGATTTTTTGGGGTTCATAATACAAGTTTTGGGTCACCTTAAAGGTAATTTTTATACCCCAAAACTCCAAACAACGTGCCAAAAAAAACCCGGCAGCGCCGGGTTGGTATTATTGTAAACGGAAGGTGATCGGAATACTGAAGGGAACCCGTACCGGACGCCCACGCTGTTTGCCTGGAGTCATGTTTGGCAATTTGCCTATGATACGCTGCGCTTCTTTTTCCAAGTTTTTGTCTGGACCGCGTGTGCGAATGCCGGTGATAGAACCATCCTTCGATATGATAAACTGCACATAAACCCGACCTTGAATACCCATTTCTTGGGCAATTTCAGGATAGCGAAAGTTGCGATTGATGTGTTTTTGTATTTGTTCCTGAAAACAATCACGTCTTTGGCTTTTAGGCACATTTTCACAACCTGGGTACACAGGTACGTCTTCAATGATGGCAAAAGGAACATCTACATCAAGGTCTTCCTCAATGACTTCTACCTCTTCGATAATCTCCTCTTGAGTGGTTTCGGTAGACTCAATAATGGTCTCCTCAACTTCTTCCTCGTCTTCAACAACCTCGATGATTTCAGGGGCTGGTGGGGGAGGCGGTGGTGGCGGAGTTTTTAATTGTTCAGTAAGTGGTACTTCTTCATCGTCATCAGCATCTACATCCAGAGCTTGGTATGCGTAGTTGGAGCGATCATATGTTTTCCACTCTATAGCCTGCCAAGAAATAAACAGAATGGCACACAAGCCAATGGCAAAATACAGACTGCTGTTTTTGTTGAGATCCGCTTTTGGATTTTTTTTGGGTTGCATGAATAAATTTTCGAGTCAGCTAAAATAACAATTTTTAGTTGAGAACCACAAGTGTTCTATGAAACTTTAGGCCACAGAAACACCACAAGCGAAGCTGCAACGATGCCAATGCCATTGGCGAGAAGGTCATAACCATCCATCTTTCGATCAATTGGCAATAAGGCTTGTAAACATTCTAGCAACAATCCAAGTGCCAATAACGAGAATACAACATACAGTTGTTTTCTCTGATTGCCTTGGGCATAGGTGGAAAGCCAACCTATAGTTAACATAAAATAATAAACGCCATGAATAAGCTTGTCTGACAACGAAAAAGTAAGGGGCTCGATATGGCGTGGGGGGAGTAAACTGCCAACTATGGCCAAAAATGTCAGCCCATAGGTAGCTACCTTAATCCAGAAATCAACCTTTGATAAGCGCATCGTAAGCATCTGCATCAAGCAAATCATCCAGCTCAGAAGCGTCAGAAAATTCAATTTTGACCATCCATCCCGCACCATAAGGGTCTGTATTGACCAACTCCGGTGTGGCTTCCAAATCCTCATTAAAAGCAACAACCGTTCCGCTTACAGGTGCGAACAAATCAGAAACAGTTTTTACAGCCTCCACGGTGCCAAAAACCGCTTCACGATCCACAGCCTCATCAAGTGTGTCGACTTCTACATAAACAATATCTCCCAATTCACTTTGGGCAAAATCTGTAATTCCAACTGTGGCAAGGTTTCCTTCGATAGAAATCCACTCGTGGTCTTTGGTGTATTTAAGATTTGATGGGATGTTCATTGCGTATTAATTATAAGTATGTAAAAGAAAGCATTTTATATCTAATTACCAAAGTTGTAACGCAGGGTGATACCCGATCGAATGTTGGTCTGGGGGAAAGCCGTCGAAATAGCAAACTTTGAGAAATTATGGTCATAAAAAAACAAAGCGGTCAGGTTGCGCGACAAGGCATAGTCTGCCGAGAATTTTAAGGACCACAATCGTTGACCGGCTGTCACCTGATTGTTTAAAAGATCAAGGTTCCTGATGATGGTGATGTTGTCACGAACCGACAAATCCGCTTTAAAATTGATATCCCCTTTGAGGGTTGTTTTTTTGCCGCCCAAATTGGTTTTAAAAGGCACCGATTTTAGCCTGTAACCCATCCCTAAAGTGAATTCTTTTCCGCTAGTTTCGGTCAGCAGGTTGTTGTCCAAACTCAGCGACAGCGCACGATCTCTTCGAATTTCAGTGCTAAATTGTATGCTATTCTTAAGCTCAAAATCTATTTTGATCAAAGGATTAAACTCCTCAACCAAATTGACATTGGTATAAAGAATTTCATTCAAAAAGTTTCCTCCCTGATCCAAGGCATTGGGCGCATCAGGGTTGTATTCCAAATTGGTATTAAACGCATTGAGGGTATGACTGGCGCGATAGCCGTGGGCCAAAGAAAATCTGCGGAAATGTTTTTTGAAAAACTTCATTCGCATCAAGCCGGTGTATTGCAGAGACCAATTGGGCAGGGGCGTACTGCGGGTAGCTCCCAAATCCACGGTCTGCACATCACTGCCCGAATAGGCAGCGAGGAAGGCCGGAATCAACACCGCTTGATTGGTCTTTCCATAGCCTCTTGGAAAGCCATCTGCATCAACATCATTGGGGTCGAGTCCTCTGGCATTGGCCAAACGTTGTGCCACCGCGAGTCGGTTGGACTTTAAATTCTCAAAAGTTTGGTCATCCACCTCCCCAGAAGAAAATGCGGTTTTTATCAATATGGTCGAGATTTCAAAATTTCCATATTGAATGGGCGTCAGTGGCTGATAGCTTCCGTTACTCACCAAGAAGTTTTCCGCATTGTTTTCGGAATAATTACGATTTCCGTTGAGCTCCAACTGCATGCCCTCTAGCAAATCGACTTCGGCTGTATAGCTAAATTGGGTATTATGGACTTGGGTAAACTGCTCATTAAAATTAGGGAACTCCGTAAGCCAACCTCTTTTGGCTGCCTCAAAACGAATGTCTCTCTGGTCTCCCAAAGAAAATGCCAAGCCGGGATTTGAGGTGCCGAAAAACCCAATATTTTGGGTATAACCGGGCAATACGGTTCCGTTGTTTTCACTGTAACTAAACTGCACCCTTCGCACCGCAGTCGTCAGTCCGATGAGGGAGTTGAGGATTTGCGTTTTGGTTTTTTTTCGGGCAGAAGCCTTTCGGTTTTTCTCAAGTTTCAAAGCCCTATATAATATATTTAAGTTCAAATTGGCATTGAGGTTGTGGGTATTAGCGTTCTGTATGGTATTGACCACACCCAAAGCATTGCCTTGATCATCCGCTACCTGGCTCAAAGCTGAAGAACCTCGCTGCCAGTTAAAATCCCCTGAATAGCTATAGGTACCATCCATAAAGCTCAAAAGCGGGATGAGTCGGAACGGAATGTTATAGGTCAGGCCAAATCGCTGGTTAAATCGGTCTTGGTCTCCAAAATCCCAAAAACCATCCCAAATGTCGAGTTCTTGATTGACCACCGTGGCTCCCGTGGCATCACTTTCAAAATAATTTCTGACAATATGGTTGCTAGTAGCTGTAAAATCAAAACGCAAAGAGTTGGTCAGGTTGTGATTGAGGGTAAAAATCCAATCAAACAAATAGTTTCGTTGTTGCAATTCTGGCAAAGCCAATTGACGTGCTGCATCGACCCCCTCCAAATAGACCTCCCTAAAGCGCTGGCTATTAAAAGTCCGATTGATATTGGCTGATAACGAAATATTGGTGGGTATGGGATTGAGGTTGATGGCGCTCAGCCACTGCAAATATTTTTTGGAGCGTAGGAAATTGTTTTTAGCCAAGGGCTCTATAGTCAATGGATTGAAATTGTACTGATATCCTGCACCCATGCGCACATTTCTGTAGGTGTAATCTTCGATTTCATAGTCGTTGCGCTTTTCTTCATTGTAGGCGTATGAAAAATCAAAATTTTCGATATCAAAAAAGTCTTTTTTCTGCTCCGGACCCCGTTGTTTGCGAACCCCAATCAGGTTGATGCTTTTCAGCTTGGTGTAGCTGATGGCTTGGTTGCGAATGGAGTCTCTTTGGGAGGAACGTTCAGAAGCATCCAAACGATCTTGCAATTCGAGATCTTGGTAGAACGGGTCGTATTTGGGGGTTACAAATTCCTCGGAAAAGCTGTAGCTAACCGGCAGCTGAACCCCCCATTTTTTGGGCAACAATTGCCCCATATTTACATTCGTATTCACCCCATATCCATGCACATCTTCCTGACTGCGCTGGTTGGGTGTCTGGTCGATATTGCCAAAACCAACCGTGGATATGTTACCATTTAGGTTGACCGTAGCAAAATCTGCAATATTGGCATCGAGTTCGGCCACAGCCGCCCAACCCCCTTGGGTGTCGATTTCTGAAAGGCGCAATTCATTGAACCACACCTCCCCATAGAGTTGATCACCGGCCGTTTGTGATGGGTTTTTAACCCCGACCATCAAGGTACGGATTTGCCCAATTGTGGGGTTCCCTTTGATGGCAACCTTATACTTGCGGTCACCTGGTAAAGATGATATGGCTGTAAATTCATCTATGAGTTCCAAATCCTCATTGAAGTAGGTGGCACCTTCAAAATTGCGTTGGGTAATCGCAGCAGCTTTGATGCGCGTCAACAAGTCCAAAGGAATGTCAATCGAGTTGCTTTGGGGTTGCCACACTTCCTCTGCAGTCAGATTGTTGGAAACCCCTTGGGTATAAGCGGTGGGTTTGAGTGGCACCTCTATTTGATAATAATTTTCTGTCAAATCGGTTCCGATTCGCAGAAAGGCCACCAATCGTTTGTCAAAATCTTCTTGTGCCCCGGAACCTGGCAATGAGGGTTGGTTAGGTAGCGACTCTGCATGCACAAACATCTTCAGTCGCTTGTACTGGCGCATATCGATGTCGATACTTTTATAAACCCCTCTCGAATCTTCGGGTTCTAGGTCTTGCACCCTCAAGGATAGTGACTGCTCATTCTGGCGGATTGTGGTGTTGAAATTGTTCAACTGCTCACGCTCCACGCCGGGGGGCAATTTGTAGTTGATCGGAATGCGATTTTCGTTTTCTAGTATGTTTACCGTGCTGATATCAAAACTGGTATTAGGGTGATTGATATTGTCGTTGTTTAGGGGTGAAGTATAGCGTATCCAATCCCCTCTAACAATGTCAAGGGTTCCAAAGCGCAGTACCACAGGCTTGGTAAAGCCTTTGAGCCACATACGCATAAAACGTATGGAACGCAAATCCGAAATTCCGTTTACAGCCTCAAAAAAGGGCATAAAAGCCGGACTGTCATAATATTCGGGAAGCACCGGAATTTTAAACTGCAACCAGCGCGAGGTGGTCGAGGTTCCATTGGGGAGTTGCACATTGGTATTGACCCGAACATCCGCCAAGAAAGGATGTGCCCCCACTTGCATATTCTTTTGAATAGGAATGCGGTATTCAAAATAACTGTCTATGGTGTTCATGGTGTTGTCCACGTTCAAATCTTCCGAGTCCGGACGGGTATAAGACCCTCGGTTGTTTTCGGTGACTTGCAGGATGGAGTTTCCGTCAGTGCCGTTGTAGCGCTTGTAGCGATCGAGCACAGAGCCACTGGCTTGTAAGAAATATTGGTAATTATCCCCCGCAGGGTCATCAGAGGGGCCGTTGGTATAGACCACTCCCTCGTCTGAGTCTGCCAACCCATCAAAACCGACGTCTTGCAAACTTCTATTGTCTGCCGATGCGTCAAAAGCATACACAAGCGATTGGGTGGCCGGCGTACGTCCCCAGCCGGTCGTGTGGGTCAGGGCGGCGCCGTCTGTGCCGGGCAAGCCGTTTTCGTATTGTTTGCGTCCGTCTCGCAACACATCTTCAGAAATGCTTCCCAGATTAAAAATCAAATCTCCCAAAGAGTCGTTGTCCAACTCGGGATTGTTGGAAAAAGTGTCCAACAACCAAAACTCAATATACTCCACGTTGGCTTGGTCGAAATTGGTGGTTGTCAGTGCCCTTGTGATACCGGCCCAGTGTTCATCAATGTTGGCTGTAAATTCGGCAGCTGTACTGTTGTTATAAGGTCCTTTTTCGGCTGGATAGTAGGCCAAATCCATGGTGTATTGCACCGAGGTCTGTCCCTGAACCAAGTCTTGTTGAGGGAATATTTCTTCTATAAAAATACGGCGGGTTTCGTCGCGTGACATATCATTGTCACTGATTTCAGAAGGACGCCGACTCGAATAGAAAATGGGGTCTATGTTGTACCACGCCAAGCGCGCGCGTCCATACCCCGAACGCAAATCATCAACAGCTACGGCACTTCCCTCCACATTGGCAGCAGGCACACTCGACAAAGACCAAGACAACACATCACGCATGTCTAAGTTGCTTTGCGCTCCCTCAAAATCATCCACATAGGTAGTGGCACGGCCTTCAAATTCGGCCCCACGGGGACTGCGCGATAGCAAGTAGGCGATCTCACCCTGAAAGGAAATGTTTGACGGAACTTCGGTGTCTATGTTGGGCAATTTGTTGGCCATGCGCGTCAAGAAAGGAACTTCTTTGGAAAAATTACCGCTCAACCCAAACATGGTATTGTTTACAGGCTCCAATCCGTAATTGGCTTTTTGGGTCAGTGGACGCTCGCTCAAATTCATTACTGTGGCACCCATCAAAAAGGTATCGCTGAATTTATGCTCCACATTGACACCCGTAAAACGTTTCTTTTGCTGACCGAAAAATGAGTTATTTTCTGTAGAAACTTCAATGGGAATGTTGGAGTTTTTTAAGCCCTCATCCAAAATTGTAACACGGCCCAGTTGGTAATTTACCGTATAATCCACACCCTCTTGCAACAGCCTTCCTCCGGCTGACACACGCACCGAACCCCTTGGCACATTGAATGCACCCAAAGATATTCCGCCTCCACCTCCACTCGAACGATACCGCCCTTTGAGCTGGAATTTGTTTTGAGATGCAAAATCCTCTGCTTCCGCTTGGGTTAGTTTGTAGAGTTCTGGAAAAACATATTTCTTTTGATTGGCATTAAAGCTCGCCGGAATGTCATAGTCTTCAGAATTGGAAGACTGTAATTTTTCAAACAAAAAAGAACCAAAAGGCTCTACGGCGGGGAAAATAATACGGCCATTTTCACGATCGACCGTAACCCCATCAACAAAATCAAAAAAGCCATCACCTCCGTTTTGTATGTCATTGTACACATTGAGTTTGTCCAAACCAAATACCGCCAACAAAACTTGCTCATCCAAGGTCTCGGGCCAAATATTGGCATCTGCAGGTGTGATGTAATTGATCGGAGAAGGATCTGTGTATAGTAGGTTAAACACAAAGCCCTCTTGGTCAAGTTGGTAAGCGCCGATGTTATAAATATTTTTCATCATCAAGTCCCAAACAGGTTGTTCCACCTGAGTCAAAGGACTTCGAAGCAATTTCACCACCAAACTGTTGTTAGTCAGCTGTTGGTTGGGCTGGCCAATACCTCCTGTCACACTGGTCGATGGGATGCCGTCTCCAGCAAATTCTCCTACTTGGTAGGTCTGACCGCCGAGGGTAAACTGATAGGCCACCGCCAATACTTCGTCGTTGCCCAATTTTTGATTTAGGGATATATAACCCAGTTGCGAGTGAAAACTGTACTCGTTGGAATTGAGTTTTCGGGCACTTTCCAATACGGCATAATCAACTCCTTCTTGCACCACGGCAGATAGGGTGCCGAACCCATCAGTTGTTGTGGCAATGTCACGGATTTGGTCGGTTAAAATCCCGGCGCCTATGTTTTCAGGGTTCAAGCGGTTGACTTCGTTGTCAGGAAAAGCATTGGGATTGGAGGTGGTAAAGAAGTTGGCTGACAAATCGTCGAGGCGCACTTTGTCGGGGTTGGCTTCTGCCAAGTCTTGAAGTGCAACCAAGTTGCGTACATTGTTGGTCTGGGCGTTGCGGTTGGTCACCCACACCTCTATCCGCGTGATTTGCACAGGCGAATTGATATAAGGATAGGTCGCGATGGCCTTGTCATAGCTATCACGAAAATACTGTGCCAAGAAGAAGTGCCGGTCGTCCTCATAATCCAGAGCAAAAAGGGAAAATTCTTCCAAGGTGCCATCGCCAGAGGCAATTACGCTTTGGGTTTGGGAACGTTGCTCAGAAACAACAGTGGAAATATTGGTATTGCCAAATTTCAAATCGGCCTTGACTCCAAACAGACTTTGGGCACCCTGTATCAGTTTGCTGTTGAGTGGCATACTCACATTTCCCACTTCCAGTTTTTGCAGAATGCCATCTTCATCACCACTATAGCCCTCGCCCAATCCTCGGATGCGGTCTACCCCACGGCTGGCCGCAGCCGCAGCCGCACCTACGCCGCCGCCAATGCCTATGTCATCTACAGCAGGTGGAAAAAACTCCAGTTTGATAAGGTTTTGAAAATCAAAAGTCGATTGGGTGTCATAGTTGGCATTGATGCGCAAACGGCTCCCGATATTTCCTGTCAGGCCCAAGCTGATGCGTTGGTCAAAATCAAATCCAAAACTGCTTTGGTTGCGAGGAGACAAAGAGGGATTTCCGGATTTTTGATAGCGTACGCCCAAATCCAAACCAACCGATCCTTGAGGAACAATCTGAATAGTTTGCCCTCCAAATATGCTTTCAAACAAATCAGAGCGCACATAAAAATCGGGCAGTAAGTTGTTCTGAGCCGAAGGGTCCTCTACCGCGCCCGACAACGCCTGTTGTTTTTCATTGATGTAGGCTCTGGTCTTTTCACGCAAAACCATCGCGCTGTATTCTTCCGGAGTGAGGGTGAGCGGTGCGCGAATGTCAAATTCTCCCACTTTTACGGTATACACATACAAATCCAACGCAGCGTTGTAGGTGTAATTCTGCACAAAAGATTTTGGAGGTTCCTTCAATGCCAAGTTTTGTAGGGTTGGTGAAAGCTGTAAGCTGTCGTTTTGGGCATACAACATGCCCGAAAGTATGCCTACCACCCACAAAACGAATAAATGTCTTAAAGGCTTATGCGCCATTTGTGTCTATAATTTGTTTAACGCATTGCGAATAAGTCGTTCTACGCTCATTTCGGGTTCGACAGCCAGCAAGTCATCCAACACCTTGTTGCATTGCTTGGTTTGATAACCCAAAACTTCTAAGGCAGATAACGCTTCATCCCTGTGCGTATTGCTTACAGACACAGAAAAATCAGCATCCTCAACCAGCCCTACGACTTTGTCTTTCAAGTCAATCACTACGCGTTGGGCGGTTTTGGCACCAATGCCTTTGACAGATTGTATAAGTGGCACTTGTTCGGTGCGGATGGCTTGACAAATTTCTTGAGGTGTCAGCGACGACAACATCGTCCGGGCCGTATTGGCGCCTATGCCCGATACCCCTATCAACAAACGAAACACCCGACGTTCCAAATTTGTAGCAAATCCATAGAGTGTGTGGGCGTCTTCGCGTACTTGCAAATGCGTATAAAGCTGAATGGACTCATCCTCGGGCAACTGCCCATAGGTGTGTAGCGAAATATGAACCAAATAGCCCACCCCTTGGCAATCGATAACGACCTCGGTGGGTGATTTTTCTACCAGTCTGCCTTTGAGCTGTGTAATCATAAGCGAAACCCAAATGTAACGAATATTTTCAAGCCTGAAATGCGGGAATTAGGCCTGTTTTAAAAAATTCAAATTGCGCTTCAATCCTTTGTATTGGGTGCGCTGCACGGCACTGCGCTCAAACAAACGGTCAAAAACCGCCTCTGTGATTTCATGCCAGTCGGACTGTGTCATGGACAACAGCTCGGGGTGGGGCGCAAACAAAGGTTCTCTGTGGGCTTTCGAAAAACGATTCCACGGACAAACGTCTTGACACACATCACACCCAAAGGCCCAGTTGTCAAACTTGCCTTTGACCTCTTGTGGGATGGCCTCTTTGAGCTCAATGGTAAAGTAGGAAATACACTTGCTGCCATCGACTTTGTAGGGCGCTACAATGGCCTCGGTCGGGCATGCATCAATGCAAGCCGTGCAAGTACCACAGTGGTCTGTGGTGGGGTTGTCATAGTCTAGGGCCAAGTCAATGATGAGTTCGGCTATAAAGAAAAAAGACCCCTTTTGTTGGCTGATGAGGTTGGTGTTTTTGCCCATCCATCCCAAACCGCTTTTGGCCGCCCACGCCTTGTCCAATACGGGAGCCGAATCGACAAAGGCACGCCCCGATACCGCGCCGATTTCCTCCTCGATACAGTGCATCAGTTCTTTGAGTTTGGCTTTGATCACATGGTGGTAATCGGCCCCATAGGCATACTTGGAAATTTTGGGCGCTGTGGGGTCTTGCTGGGTTTGTTCGGGATAATAATTGAGTAAAAGCGACACCACACTTTTGGCACCCGGCACCAGTTTGGTAGGGTCTAGACGTTTGTCAAAGTTGCGTTCCATATAGCCCATTTTACCATGGTGCCCTTTGTTGAGCCAGGCTTCCAGTCGGGGGGCTTCTTCTTCTAAAAATCCGGCTTGAGAAATGCCACACGACAGAAAACCCAGACGTTGGGCATGCTGCTTGATGCGTTGGGTATGGCGGGTTTGGGGATTCAAAACAAACCGCCCTGGGCGCCTCCTTTGGTACGGCCTAAGTGTTGGTAGGCCAGGTCGGTCACTTCTCGTCCGCGGGGCGTACGAACGATAAATCCTTGTTGTATCAGAAAAGGCTCATAGACTTCTTCCAAGGTTTCGGCACTTTCAGACACCGCCGTTGCCAGGGTGTTAATGCCTACAGGGCCTCCCTTGAACTTGTCGAGCATGGTGGTCAAAATCTTGTTGTCCATCTCGTCCAAACCGTGGGCATCGACATGCAAGGCTTCGAGACCAAATTTGGAAATGTCCATGTCGATGGTGCCATTGCCTTTGATCTGTGCAAAATCGCGGATGCGACGCAGCAAGGCATTGGCAATACGTGGGGTGCCACGGCTGCGACCTGCAATCTCTACGGCGGCGTTGGGCACTATGGGTATGTTGAGGATGTCCGAACTGCGTTCTACAATGGTAGATAGCACTTCGGTGGTGTAGTATTCGAGTCGGCAGTTGATGCCAAAACGCGCCCGCATGGGTGCGGTCAGCAAGCCTGAGCGGGTGGTGGCGCCAATAAGAGTAAAGGGGTTGAGGTTGATTTCGACCGTACGGGCATTGGGCCCCGATTCGATCATAATGTCGATTTTGTAATCCTCCATGGCCGAGTATAGGTACTCTTCTACCACCGGGCTCAGCCGATGGATTTCGTCTATAAACAGCACGTCGCGGGGTTCGAGGTTGGTCAGCAAGCCGGCCAGATCGCCAGGTTTGTCGAGGACAGGACCCGAGGTGACTTTGACCGCCACACCCAACTCGTTGGCTAATATATGTGCCAAGGTGGTTTTTCCCAGTCCGGGTGGGCCGTGAAGGAGTGTGTGGTCGAGGGCGTCCTCGCGCTGGTTGGCGGCTTGGACAAACACCTGTAGGTTGTCCAACACCAAGGGCTGCCCCATAAAATCATCAAAGCGTAGGGGGCGCAGGGCGCGGTCGATGTCTTGCTCTTCGGAAGTGAGGTGGGCGCCGCTTGGGTCTAAATGCTCGTTCATCTATCCAAAGATAGCAAAAAGAAAAACCCGCCAAAAGGCGGGTTGTTATCGGAATCAGCAACAAACTTTA
>CAXRDP010000058.1:0-7603 GCA_964229545.1 Flavobacteriaceae bacterium
GGCCCGCACCCACAAGCACCAATTTTCCTTCTTTATGCATGGCTTTTCGATTTAATCCAAATAAGCACTTGTTTTGCCTGAGCCAAATATGTTTCCGCAAAATCTTTACTCGGGCTTTGTTGGTTCATCGCCTGAACAGCCTCTCTAAAACTCTTATTTTGAGCTGGTGTGAAGTCAGCAAAATGAGTGTCAAATGCTTCTATGATGGACTGATGTGAATTGATTTTGGCCTGAACGGTGGTCAGTAAGGCTTTGGCCCCACGAATCTGAGCTGCGTAGGCATAATAAATGCTATTCGACCACTTTTTTGTGTCATAGTTTGTTATGGCTTTCTCCAGATGTTCTTCAGCGTCAAACAATAAGGTTTGAACCAAGTCGATGGCCACACCCGCACATTCTCCTATTCCGATGGCTTTTTCGTATTGACTTTCATTACCCCAATCAATAAAATCGGATGGAATGAGGTTGGAGGCATCACTTAAGTGCTTCAAGTTTTGGTAGAAATAATCTGAACCTTGCCGCTGATAGTAGGTGCGAAAAGTTTCGTTTTTGTGGTGTTGATTTTGAAAATCGTCGAGTAACCATCGCAAAACTTCAGGGGTTCTCTTGGAAGGGACTTTCAGTACTTTGTCAGCAAACAGACCTTCTCCATCTCCCAACAAACCACCTCCTAATAGAATTTGGGTTGCAGGGGCTATTTTTCCGTTGGATTTAAGTGTCATTCCTTGAAACCCAATGTCTGCGATGGTGTGTTGCCCACAGGCATTCATACAGCCACTGATTTTGATGGATATTTGATGTGCTTCTATGACCGATGCGTACTCGTTTTCAATGATTTCCTGCAGTTTGTTGGCCAAGCCCATACTGCTCGCAATTCCTAGATTACAGGTGTCAGTGCCTGGACAAGCTACGATGTCGTTGATGCGCTCAAATCCTGGACGGCTCAGTCCAATGGCATCGAGTGCTTCGTAGAGTGCAGCTACATTGTCTTTTCTTACAGAACGCAATAATATCCCTTGATTAGGTGTAAATCGGCCTTCCTCCCCACAAAAATGCTCCATCACGACGGCCAAAGCGCGGGAAGTATCCGATGATATATCTCCGGTTTGTACACACAATCCTACAGATACCAATCCTTGCTGTTTTTGAGGAATTACATTGGTCTTGTGCCACAACGCATAAGCCTTGGTATCCACATTTTTTTTGGGGGAATAAGCATCTGTGATGCCAATTTTGTGTGGGTGGTATGCAATGGGATAGCTGTTGTTGGGCAATTCTTTTTGTGTTTTTTCTATATGATTGATAAAAACTTCGTAACCCATTTCTTTGATAAGAAACTTGAGCCTTGCTTTGTTTCTTCGATTACGCTCTCCGTAGCGGTCAAAAACACGTATCACCGCTTCACTAAGTGGAATCAGTTGGTCTGAGGGTAAAAAATCTCTCAAACAATCAGCTGCTTTGGGTTGTGAGCCAATCCCACCGCCCACAAGCACTTTAAACCCGTGTTGACCCTCTTTGATTTTAGGTATAAAGCCCAAATCATGGACAAATGTCAATGCATGATCTTTGTCAGAACTGGAGAAAGCCACCTTAAACTTACGCCCCATATCTTGACAGATGGGGTTTCGTAAAAAATAGGTGTGAAATGCATGCGCATAAGGCGTAATATCAAAAGGTTCGTCTTTGTCTATACCGGCATAAATAGAGGCGGTGACATTGCGAACCGTATTTCCACAAGCCTCACGCATTGTGATTTGATCTTTTTCCAATTCTGCCCAAAGCTCGGGCGTTCTTTCCAAATCTACATAGTGGATTTGTATGTCTTGGCGGGTGGTGATGTGCAAATTGCCATTGGAGTATTCATCAGACACGGCTGCGATGCGTCGCAATTGGGAAGCTGAAAATTTCCCATAAGGAATCTTGATGCGTACCATCTGCACACCCTGTTGGCGTTGTCCATAGACCCCTCTTGCCAGTCGTAGGCTTCGAAATTTTTCTTCGTCTATGTTGTTGTTTTTGAACTGAAAAATCTTTTTTTCCAATTCAATAATGTCCTGCTCTACGACAGGATTTTCTATTTCTGTACGGAAACTTTTCATAGCTTATTGTATAAAACCAACGCCTGCGGTGTTGTTGGTCTGGGCATCTATCAAGATAAATGCGCCTAATTTTTGATTTTTGGTATAGGATTTTTGCACCAATGGCTGAGCGGTAACAAGTTCCACCCCTCCGATGTCGTTTAATCCCAATGAGGAAGCCGCTGTTTCTGTGAGTGCGTCTAAATCTACACGAGAATGTACATTCCTGATTTTGGCTTGGGTACGTTGAACACCCAACTGTACCCAATACTTACTTCCGGGCACCAATTCTGTGTTTTGCATCCAACACACATTTGCTTTGAGTTCTTTGGAGGGCAAAATGGTTTCATTGGTACCACAGATGGTATTGCCTCTAGACACATCTACCTCATCTTCAAGCAATAGGGTAGCGCCCTCTCCTTGTTGCACGGCATCGACGGCTTTGCCAAATTTTTCTATGGATTTGATTTTACTAGTCCTACCACTTGGTTGCACAACAACATCATCTCCTACCTGAAAACCGCCTGAGTTTACCTTTCCGGCAAATCCTCTGTAGTCATGGTGGGTTTCTGTTTTGGGACGAATCACATATTGCACCTGCAATACATTTTCAGCTTCTTTTTTGCTTTCTGTCGGCAGCTCTTCAAGTACTTGGAGCAAGCTTTTCCCCTCATACCAGTCCATATTGGATGACGGTTGGGCTACATTGTCCCCTTTGAGTGCGGAAATTGGCACAAAAGTGCGTGTTGTGGCTTGGGCTTGTGCAGCTTCCATCCAACCTGTGATGTCTTGTTTGATTTCCTCAAATCTGTTTTGGTCAAAATCAACCAAATCCATTTTGTTGACGGCAAATACCAAGTGTTGAATCCCAAGTAGTTGGGTGATATACAAGTGTCTTTTGGTTTGCTCTATCATTCCCTTGCGACCGTCGAGAAGCAAAATGGCAGCTTGTGCTGTAGAAGCTCCCGTGACCATATTGCGCGTGTATTCCACATGACCCGGTGCATCAGCGATGATAAACCTTCTGTTGGGTGTAGAGAAAAATATATTTGACACGTCGATTGTGATGCCTTGTTCCCTTTCGGTTAGCAGTCCGTCTGTGGCCAAAGAAAGGTCCAAATAATCAAAACCTCGTGCTTCACTTTTTTGACGAATGTGCGCCAACTGATCGGTTTTTAAAGAGTTTGTTTCATAGAGTAGGCGCCCAATGAGCGTACTTTTTCCGTCGTCAACACTTCCTGCGGTTGCTATTTTGATAAGTTCCATAACTAAAAATATCCCACTTTTTTACGTTCTTCCATCGCTCCTTCAGATCGCTGGTCGTCAATGCGTGCGCCACGCTCTGACAAGTCAGAATCTCCAATTTCTTGTATGATGTTTTCCAATACAAATGCATCTGACAATACAGCAGCCGTACACGTCATATCTCCCACGGTTCGAAAACGAACATTGGCGTTGCGTACTTCATCACTGTCCTCGATATGAACATAGTCAGATACGGGAATCCATTGCCCATCACGGTTAAATACTTTTCGTTCATGAGCGTAGTATAGGGACGGTATATCTAACTGTTCTCTCTGAATGTAGTTCCACACATCCAATTCTGTCCAATTGCTGATGGGGAATACACGTACGTTTTCTCCGTTGTGAATTTTCCCGTTAAGCATATCAAACAATTCAGGACGTTGTAGCTTTTCGTTCCATTGTCCAAAATCGTCACGCACAGAGAAAATACGCTCTTTGGCGCGCGCCTTTTCCTCATCTCTGCGGGCACCACCCAAACATGCGTCAAATCTGTGTTTCTCAATGGTGTTGAGTAGGGTAGTGGTTTGCAATGCGTTTCTACTCGCATAACGACCTGTTTCTTCTCTTACCAAACCTGCATCAATATCGTCTTGTACATGACCTACAATCAGCTGTACCCCCAATCGTTCTACCAGTTCGTCGCGAAAGGCTATGGTCTCAGGAAAGTTGTGTCCAGTGTCGATATGCACCAAGGGAAAAGGAATTTTGGCAGGTGCAAAAGCCTTTTCGGCCAAGCGCACCATGGTGATTGAGTCTTTTCCGCCAGAGAAAAGCAAACAAGGCTTATCAAACTGCCCTGCGACTTCGCGCATGATGTAAATGGATTCTTCTTCTAAACGATTGAGTACGTCCATGTGTTAGTTTTTAATCTGATGTAATCCACATTCTTTATGACTGCTTTCCCACCACCACCTTCCGGCTCGGATGTCTTCTCCTTCTGAAATGGCGCGCGTACAAGGCGCACAACCAATGCTTATATAGCCTTTTTTGTGAAGTTTGTTTTGTGGGACTTTATGGGTTTTTAAATATTGGTTGACCTGATCTAAAGTCCAATGGCTCAAGGGGTTAAATTTGATGATGTCAAAGGCTTCATCGTATTCAAAATGATGCAAAGCCGATCTGTTGGCAGATTGTTCTTGCCTCAGGCCTGTAATCCAAACATCTGCACCCTCCAAAGCACGCTTTAGGGGTTCGATTTTACGCACACCACAGCAGGCTTTTCTTTTGTCAATGGAGTCGTAAAAACCATTGATACCATCCCTAGCTACCAATTCCGCCAATGCGTCGTGTTTAGGGTAAAAACAGTCAATGTGTTTGTTGTGTTTTTTGGTGGTTGCTGAAAGTACATCATAGGTTTCTTGAAACAAACGCCCTGTGTCCAACGTAAATATATCTACGGCAATTGAATGCCTAAAAATAAAATCTGTGAGGACTTGGTCTTCCTGCCCCAAGGAAGATGAAAACACGGTTCTTCCGAGTTGGGCATCTAGTAGCAAAGCAAACGAATGCGCCAAGTCAAAGGGGTCTTTGATTTTTTGATTTAGGGCGTCAAGGGAGTCTGCAATCATTTCTTTTCTGATTTACCCCAGTGAATTCGATTCCAAACGCGTTCGTGAACCACATACAAACCCATTTTGGTAACAAGTTCGATGGCCCCTATAGACAGGGCAAAAGAGAGGGTACCCGTAACCAAATATGAAATAACGATGGTATCCAATGTTCCTATAATGCGCCAGCTTATGGATTTGATAAAACTGCGTGACCATTTTTCTGATTGAGATGATTTCCTTTTTTCGGACTTATTATAAGCAATCCAGTGGTCGAGTAACATGGTTTTTTGTTTGGGGTACAAACATAAAACATATTTCAGATAAATCCTACCAAATATATAGGATTTATATATTTATATGAAATATGTATATTTGTGTGTGATTTCTAACAAATGTAAATACGCCATTCGTGCGCTTCTCTATATAGCGCGACAATCTGAGGAGGATAGGGCCGTGATGACTTCTGAGATAGCCGAAGCTCAAAAAATTCCTCGTAAGTTTTTAGAAGGTATTCTTCGTGATTTGCGGAACAATCGCATATTGGATAGCAAGCGCGGTAAAGACGGCGGCTTTCGGTTGTTGCGCAAACCTGAAGAGGTGAGTATGACCGAAATCATGCGCATCATGGATGGACCTATTGCCATGCTTCCTTGTGTGTCGCTGAACTACTACCGCTCGTGCGAGGAGTGTGACGAGGATTGTTGTCAGGTTAAGGGTTTGTTTGAACAAGTTCGCGACCGCACTCTTGAAGTGCTAAACAATGCCAACCTAAAGACGTTGGGCGAGCAAGCGATTTGATATAAGTCTGTTTTTTCTCACGCTTGTTATCACTTCTTTCTGCAGCAGGCATGACACAAAAACACTATTTCAATATGTCACTCCTGCGGAGGCAGGAGTCTCTTAAAGGCGCGGTAGATGCCGCATCGGGGTGCGGCATGACAACAGAAACATAATAACAATATGTCACTCCCGTGTAAACGGGAGTCCTCTTAGGGCGTGATGGATGCCGCATCGGGGTGCGGCATGACAGTAGAAGCCCATTTCACCCTGTCACTCCTGCCTGCTGCAGGCAGACCTGCAAATTTATCTGCCGAAGACAGGAGCAGAAGTCTCTTAAGGGTGCGGCCAGCCCGACAAGTCATTCTGGCGGGCATGACATCAGAAATACAATTATATCATGATGACATCACACGATTTACAATTTCATTCGTTTAAGGGAGGTTTAATCACTTTAACCTTCTTAAAGATTTATAATGTGTACTCGCATAAAGCAAAGCGTTGTAAGCATTTGCAATTTTACCAGTTCTTGAAACTTTATTGAGTTGGGTTTCCATGCCGCTTGCTCCCACACGAACCTCCATGCTAATGGGCAGCCCGGATTCCATAATCACCTTCTTAACGGCTCTTGGTGAAAGTTTGGGAAAGTAGGATTTTACAAGTGCGGCCACTCCCGAGACTGCAGGTGCCGCCATAGAGGTACCGCTATAACTTTTGTAGTTGTTTGAGGGAGTAGTGGAGTAAATAATGGCTCCTGGAGCAAAAACATCTACATTGTTTAACCCATAATTTGAAAAAGGGGCTACCATGCGACTGCTAAGGCTCGGGCCAATCGCTCCGACAGTAATCACATTGTTGGCCACTTCGGGTCCGTTGTCCACGCTGTCATTGGGGTAGGTGGGAACCATGTCAATGTTTTCGCCATCATTTCCGGCTGCATTTACTAAAAGCACTCCTTTAGATTCTGCATAAACAATCGCTTCGCGTACTTTGTCGCTGTGGGGAGAAAAGCCCTTTCCAAAACTCATATTCACAATATCGGCTCCGTTGTCTGCGGCATATCTTATGGACATTGCGATGTCTTTGTCGTATTCGTCTCCTTCGTTTGGGACGGCACGCAAGGCCATGATAGCAACTTTGTTGGCAACCCCTTTCATCCCCAAAGTATTGGTGCGGTTGGCTGCTACGATTCCCGCCACGTGCGTGCCATGGGATTCATCATCGTGTTTTGGACGTACATCGGAATCACCGTAGAAACGTTGTGAAAAATCATCTGGGTTGTCTCCTGTGGTTCTTGCATTCCAGCTAAGACGCAACGATTTTTTTACATTTTCTTCGTAGTGATATACATTCGTTTTAAGATTGCTTATAAGAGTTTCTATATCATCGCCACCAACTTCGGATTTGATTTTGTCGGCGTATTGTTTAAGAGCTTCCTCTTTTTCGGGAAAATCTTCCCCCGATTTCAACATACGAATCAGTTCGTACTGATCTCCTTTAGAATCGCCTAAAAAATTCCAGCCATGGATGTCATCTACATATCCATTTTTGTCATCGTCAATGCCGTTGTTAGGAATTTCATCGGTATTTACCCATATCAATCCCGTGAGGTCTTCGTGGTCAATATCAATGCCGGTATCAATGACGGCTACAATGACATTGCTGCCTTCTTTTTCGTTTAGTAGGCTTGTGTGTGCTCTGAGTACACTCATCCCAGGAAGGGCGTCTGCATTGGGATCTGTGTGTTGCCATGAGCGAAACAAAGCACGATTGGGCTGTTTGGCACTGGTGTTATCAATAGAGGTGATAGGGAGGCCCTCAAGTTGAAGAGAGGCACAACTTGTAAGAATCAAAAATAAAACAAGAAAAATGGATTTTGAGTAATTCATGTGG
>CAXRDP010000059.1:0-15752 GCA_964229545.1 Flavobacteriaceae bacterium
GGTCAAGAGTGGTTGTTTACCGAAAAAAACTTTACATTTACAAGTGAGGACTACGACCTCAAAGCCACCCGCTTGGATGCCAATCGCTCTTTTAGTAAATTGATGACAGGAGTTCTCAGGGGGACGGTTCAAGTTCAAGAAGACGAATTATAAACTATGCGACAATTTTCAAGAATTTCAGAACTCATTTATCTGGCCTTTGGGTTTTTATTTACCTACAGGGTACTGCTCAACATCAACAATGTTGACAGGCAATTCTATGTATTCATTCTGTTTGCAGCCCTATCTTTTGGGATGTATTTTTTTAGACGCCGATTTCGCAAAAAAATAGACGATCAGAACCAAAACGGTTTATGAACCCATACCCCATGGTCATTCTGATTTGCTTGCTACTCTCTGCCTTTTTTTCAGGCATGGAGATTGCTTTTGTGTCTTCCAACCGCATACGACTGGCGATTCAAAAAAAACAAGGTGGACTCATGGCTTTGGCATTGAGAAAACTGACTGACAATCCCTCAAAATTTATTGCCACCATGTTGGTCGGAAACAACATTGCTCTTGTAGTGTATGGAATTTTTATGGGTCAGTTTATTATCCGATTTCTCTACCCGCATATGGAATTTGCTGATGAATTGCCTTTGTCCATTGTCTTTGAGCAAACCCTGATTTCTACTGTGGTGATTTTAATTACGGCAGAATTTTTACCCAAAGTGGTTTTTCAGATTTATGCCAACTCATTGCTTCAGTTTTTTGCCCTACCGACCATTGTTTTTTATCATTTGCTCAGTCCGATTACCAATGCGTTTCTTTGGTTTTCAAACACGCTACTTCGCAAGATTTTTAAGGCCGGAGAAGATGAAATTCCAACTGTATTTACAAGAATCGAACTTGAAGAATATGTTACCGAGCATGTGGTGTCTACGGAAGAAGAAGCGTTGGAAAATGAGATTCAAATATTTCACAACGCCCTAGCATTTACTGATCGTAAAGCTAGAGAAGTCATGGTGCCTAGGGCCGAAATAACAGCAGTAGATCGCTATATCAATCCCACAGAGTTAACAGATTTATTTTCCAGAACCGGGTATTCCAAGATTTTGGTTTATAATGGAGGCGTTGACCATATTGTAGGTTATGTGCACGCATTTGACCTGTTTAAAAAACCCAAAACCACTCGTTCGATCATTCACCCGGTTGAATTTGTCCCTGAGTCGATGTTTATCAAAGATGTGCTCAATGCGCTCATAAAAAAACGAAAGAGCATCGCAGTGGTGTTGGATGAATATGGAGGCACAGCCGGAATGATGACCATAGAAGATATTGTCGAAGAGTTGTTCGGAGAGATTGAAGACGAGCATGATCAAGTCAATTTGATTGAACACCAACAAGATGATGGAACCTTTGTTTTTTCTGCACGGTTGGAGGTCGATTACCTCAACGAAACCCATGACCTACATCTCACCGAAAGCGACCATTACGAAACTTTGGGGGGGTATATCGTACACCACACCGAAGATATTCCACAAACGGGGGAAGTAGTCACAGTTGATGGGTATGATTTTGAGATTGCCGAAGTGTCAAATACCAAAATTGAATTGATCAAGGTGAGGCCTCAAAATCAATAACTAAAAACGGGTT
Organism: Flavobacteriaceae bacterium; assembly: GCA_964229545.1. Taxonomy (GTDB): domain Bacteria; phylum Bacteroidota; class Bacteroidia; order Flavobacteriales; family Flavobacteriaceae; genus UBA724. The sequence goes on from CAXRDP010000059.1 coordinate 1,636, forward strand.
TTATATAACCCAAAGAAGTTGTATTTTCGCCTTCTATCAAAAAAATAACGTATGGCCATTTTGGGTAAAATTAGAGAACGTTCTATATTCTTAATTCTGGTAATTGGCATGGCATTGTTTGCTTTTGTCATCTCTGGTGTGTTTGACGGTTCGGGTACGGTGTCTCAAAAGCCGCTTGCTGAAGTGGGTGAAGAAGAAATCAGCTTGGAAGAATTCAGTCCACGTGTTGATTTTGTAGAGCGCAACTACGGTATGACCACTTTGCAAGCCGTAAATTTTGTATGGGACCAAGTAGTCAATGAAACGGCCTTCAAACAGCAATTTGAGAAAATCGGTCTCGATGTAGGCCGCAGCCATGTAGAAGATTTTGTGTCTACTGACCCTAGCTTTGCACAAGACACACGTTTCCAAAATGCCATAGGCCAGTTCGATGTGGATGCCTTCTCCGATTTTATTGCCGATATCCGTTCGAACAACCCTGCGGGTTATGCGCAGTGGCAACAACAAGAAGCGTCTATTCGTGACAATGTGCGTCAGCGTCAATACCTAAATATGGTGCGTGCTGGGATCTATTACACCCAGTTTGACGGTGCCCAAGCCCATGCGCTCGAAAACGATAAAATAAACATTCAATACGTCAAGATTCCTTACACAGCCATTGCCGATAGCTTGGTCAGTGTTACCGATGCGGATATCAAAAAATACATTTCGCAAAACAAAGACAAATATGAGCGTGAGGCTTCTCGTCAAATCCAATATGTGGTTTTTGAAGAAAACGCTTCTGTTGAAGACAATCTGGAGATCGAAAATGGATTAAAAAAACTCCTTACCGCCCAGACTATCTTTAATGAAGTTACCCAACAAGAAGAAACATTGCCTTCTTTTTCCGAAACAGATGATGTAGCCGGATTTGTTGCTGAATACTCCGATTTGCCATACAGTGATCAATATCAGACAAAAGCACAATTGGGCACCTATGCGAACACTTTGTTTGATCTGCAAGAAGGTACTGTGTTTGGCCCTTACAAGGATGGGGATTATTTCAAACTTTCCAGATTGATCGACTTTGACAAAGGAGGTTCTGTGAAGGCACGTCATATTTTGCTTGCATATGAAGGCGCACAAGGCGCTGGTGCTGACATCACACGAACCCAAGATGAGGCGCGAAATGAGGCTTACCGTGTGTTGCGATTGACACGCCGCTCGGGAAGCGACTTTGCCGAATTGGCCAGAACCTATTCTGATGGACCCTCCAAAGACCGTGGTGGCGAGTTGGGCTTTTTTAAGCGTGGCGCTATGGTGGAGGCTTTCAATGACTTTGTGTGTTCTAAGGCGATAGGCACAAAAGGGGTTGTCGAAACCGAATTTGGTTACCATATCATTGAAGTGCAAGACAAAGAAGATGTGGTCTTGTTGGCGAGTGTAGCAAAAAAGATTGTTCCCTCCGAGGCTACCAGCAACCAAGTCTTCCGCTCAGCTACCCAGTTTGAGTTGAATGCAGGAAAAGATGGATTTTCATCTGCTGCTCAATCGGAGAATTATGAAATCAAAACAGCCGCCAACCTTCAGGAATTGGATGAGAGCATCCCTGGACTTGGCAATCAGCGCAGCATCGTGAAATGGGCATTTGGAGAAGAAGCTTCTGTGGGTGCTATCAAACGATTCAACAAACAAGGCGGTGGTTATGTAGTCGCGGTACTTTCCGAAGCTACTGAAGAGGGTCTGGCGAGTGTTGAGGAAGTCCGGTTAACGGTTCGCTCCATTTTGCTCAAACAAAAGAAGTTTGAATACTTACAAAAACAACATGCGGAAAGCTTAGACCTTACCCAATTGGCCGAAACATACAACCTAACCGTAAACACCTCTTCGGCCATAGCTGCGGCGGCCGGTACCATCGCCGGAGCTGGAACAGAGCCAAATGTGGTAGGTGCTGGTTTTGCATTGTCGGCCGGAGTCACTTCTTCTCTAGTTGAGGGCAGACAAGGTGTTTTTGCACTACAGTTGACCGGTGACATACAAAAAGCCACGCCCTTGGTTTCCTATCAGGGTTACAATGATACATCGGCTTCTTTTGTATTACCCACATTGGCCAATAAACTTCAAGAAGTGGTTCAGGCAAACTATGAGTTGGTTGACAACCGAAACGAGTACTACTAATTTTAAGTATTTTCTTACAATATTGTAGTTTTTTCAGTACAGCTAAAAAAATCACTTTTTTGCTGTAATTCCGCTCTAGTTTCGTTTATCTGCCTGTTTTATTATTCTTTATAGAACTGACAAAATTCCTTGTTTGTCTTCAATCATTTTTACTCCACGAAGAAGACGATGCGGAATTTACATAGTGCTTTTTCATTTTAGTTTTTTCATAAGTTATAGTTAGTTCAACACCCCCAAATTCCGCATCCCTTTTTTGCCCCTGATAACTTAACCAATTGTGGTTACCATGTTTAGAAGTGAATCGTCTAGATTCTTTTAAAATTCCTCATCGGTGGCAGGTTTATCCAGCCACTGATTTGGTTTTTTTTGAAGCGTTATCAGAATAGTTATCGACTAATAATAAAAAAATCCCACCGAAGTGGGATCATAGACGTTGGTCTTCGGCATAGAGCCTTATTGTGATAAGATGTTCAAATATATAAAAAAAACATGAGTGCTACTTTAGGTCTTTCTCTTTCCTACAACAATATTGGCTGGGCTTTGGTTGATGAAGCTCAAGAGAAACACATTGTCGATATGGGGGTAAGGGTTTTTAACCCCAGCGTGATTCATATTGGAGAAGGTGTGCGAGAACAATCTACCCTAATGCAAAGAACACATGCGCGTTTTCTGCGCAAAATTTCTCGTCGCAAACGCATCCGAAAACAAAAACTCCTTGAGGTTTTGGTCAACCATGCGCTGTGTCCTTTACCCATAGAAGCATTGGAAAATTGGGTTCAGAAGGGTCGTTTCCCCCAAAAACAACTGGCATCTTGGCTAGCACTTGATCCCTATCAACTACGAGCCAAAGCTACCAAAGAACAAGTCGAGTTGTTAGAATTAGGGCGTATTTTCTATCATATCGCTCAACGCAGGGGCAAGTGCTATGTGGCTGCTGAATCCAACCAAGATCACCGCACCTATTATCACGGCAAACCCGAAGTGAATAGGCTAGGTCTTAGAAACACTCTGGAAAACCTTCATGAAGAACAGACTTTGGGCGCTTATTTGGCTGGTTTAAAGCCTGTTCATGGCGCACCCTACCAAGCGATGGAAGCCCGTATTCGAAATCGCTACTTGGACCGTTCCATGTTTGTACAAGAGTTTCATAAGATATACTCCTTTCAGCAAAAATTCTATAGAGAGCTAACGGAAGAATTAAGAGTTGTATTGGGAGGCCCCAAGGGACCAAAAAACGATGAGAAAAGTGGTGTATTGTTTTATCAGAGACCTTTAAAGACTCCTAAAACCTACAAACGCTTTTGTCCAATTGAGCCGAAAAAAAAGCGCACACCTATTTCACACCCAGAATATGAAATTTTTCAGGTGCTCAAATGGGTAAACAGCATTCGTTGCAATGGCCAACCACTCGATGCACGTCAGCGTGCCTGCGTGATGAAAGTGCCTTTCCGTTTTTCACAGTTTTCCTTTAGAAAGATTCGAAAGGCATTGGATTTAGAGGATCAGACCGTACAATTTAATTACGATGACACTGAGACAATCTCTTTGGCACATACGATGGTGCATTTGTCCAAACCCCCTTTGTTTGGCGCAGGCTTTTTAGAAAAACCTTTGACTGAACAAGTTCAAAAATGGCATACCTTATATTTTTTTGATGATCCCAACAAAATCAAGGCATACGCCAAAGAACATTGGGGTTGTAGCGATGAGCAAGCAATACGTATGGCCAAACTGCAACTCCGAGAAGGGTATGGCACCTATAGCCTAAAGGCCGTACGCACCCTCACTCCTTTTTTAAAATTGGGCATGCGTTTTGACCAAGCGCTGTTTTTTGGAGGATTTACAAGTGCTTTAGAAAGTGATTGGAAAACTTTTTCACTGGAAAAAAAAGGACAGTTAATCAAAGACTTCACTTCTTTCTATCATCAGGCCCACTACAAGTTGCGATGGACAGAGGCGATTAAGGACCGTTTGGAAATCTATTTTGATATTACACGTTTTGACGAGGCAATGTTTTTTAAATACAACCGCCACTTATTGCATAAGCAAAGACTGACTCTGGACACAGGAATCGCCGCGGACCAACATATCAAAGCCAAATTCAAACCCATCGCCCATACCGCCATGTTTGAGTTGAGAAGGTTGGTCAACGCTGTGCTAGAAAAGCACGGTCGAATTGACAACATCAAAGTATATGTCCGTCCTGAGCTAAAGGCCAGTCGGTCGTCCCGAAAAAAACAATTTGCCGAAAAAAAGCGAAGGGCAACTGTGCAGCGCTATCATTTGAGTGCCGTACGCGAATTGGGTAAAAACCCTACCCGACTAAATGTACTTAAACACCAGCTCTGGGAAGAGTTTGACAGGCACTGCCCCTATACCGGCAAAGCCATTGATGTGAACGAGTTGTTTACCGAAGAGGTAGTCGTGGTGCACATCTTACCGTGGCGTCGGTTTTTTAACGATTCTGACAACAATAAATCCCTTTGTATGCGCTCATTTAAGCATCATATTGAGGACAAAACCCCTTGGGAATATTTTTCCAACCAACCTACAGGCACTTGGGAGCAGCTCAAAATACGGGTCTTAAAACAACTGATGAATGCAAACAGATACACCGCTTTGCAAAAGTTCAAACAGTTTACCCGTTCCAATTTTTCCATGGATGCCAAAGACCAAGAGCTCACAGACAGCCATCATGTAAGCTTGGCCGTGAAAAACCTGCTCAACCAGGTTTGTGACAACGTACAGATGACCCTAGGACATACAACCTACAATTTGAGAGAAAAATGGTACCTGGATCGTCTTGATAATTTCTTGCAATCCAACCCCATGCACGACTTGAGGAGGCATGCTGTTGATGCCTTGGTCACTGCGGTGAAAACGCCTGATTTCTTGGAAGCCTTGATGGGATGGAATCGATATGAACCAAGCGCTAGCCATACTGTTTTTCCACTTCCGTGGCCTCGTTTTAAACAAGATGTGCAGGAGGCTTATGAGCGTGTGCATATTAGCTTTCCAAAAGCCAAAAAAGTACTCACTACTACCCACAAAACCTATTACATTAATCAGGAGAAAAGAATTTCTCGTAGTCTAGCTGCCAGAGGACAGTTGCACAAAGAGTTGTTTTATGGCAGAAGAAAAGCGCCCGATGCAACTGACCATGCCTACCACATACGCAAGCCCATTCAGCAAATCCTAACCGCCAAGCATGTGCAGAAAATTGTGGACCCCGAAATCAAAAAACGTGTGTATACGCAAGTAGATGCCATGGGCGGTTTTGACAAGGGGAAAGTGCCCAAATACTGCCTGACTTTTCAAGACGATCAAGGATTTACCCGTTCTAAAATCATCTTGCCCAACCGAAGAGGAGAGGAGGTGCCTGTCAACAAGGTGCGTGTTCGGGAACAAATTAGCAATGCCATCCAGTTGTATAAGGACAGCAATGTGTTTGCCAATTCTCGAAACAACCACCATGTGATGGTGTACGAAAACCTTTTTGGAGAATTGGATCAAGAGGTCGTTACCTTTTGGACAGCCGTGCAACGAAAGAAAAACAAAGAACCCATTTGGCAACTGCCTGATGATGGCCTACGAATGGTGGCAAGCCTACACCCCAACGATTGTTTTTTGATGGGACTCACCCCTGAAGAACTGGCCAATTGGCAGTTACTGCCCAAAAACCAACTCTACGAACACCTATACCGCATACAACGGATTTCACATAGGTTTTATGAGTTTAGGCATGTATTTGATGCCAATATTTATGACACCGCTTTTCCGAATTACATACGGATTTTGAATTTCGGAAAGCGAAAAACCGGCTGGAAAACCTATAACCCCAAAAAAGTATATGTGGATGTTTTGGGCAATCTGTCCGATTTTAAACCTTTTTATATTTCTAACAAACAACCCCAAAGTCAGTCATAAAACAGATGGAAATTTACATTCAACCGATTTTTCGTGAAGTTAAAATTTATTGTGATTTGATACGCCGAAAATTCAGGGTGACTTTCCCAAACGTGTTTAGGTCTTTTTTTATTAGGTATAGTGTTGTGATTTGATAAAGACTTTGATTGGCTTGGGGTTTATTTTTGGAAATAGGAAGTTATAAAAAATCTCCTTTATAGGCCCAAAATCGAAGGACATACAGCACCAAAAAAGCGGTACAGACCAAAAACTTTAAAAACGTACCAGTTAGAAATCCGATAAAAGAACCCAAAGCGGCTTTGTATGCTTGTTTCATGGGCGTTTTTTGACTGAGCTCTCCCGCAAGAGCCCCTATGAAGGGACCAAAAATAATTCCAACGGGTCCCATAAAAATACCGACGAGCATTCCAATACCCGCTCCATAGGCACCAGCTTTGGTGCCCCCGAATCGCTTGGTACCCCATATGGGAATAAAGTAATCAAGGACAAAAATCAGTACGGCCACAGCGAGTGTAATCCCCAAAAAAGTCCAGTCCATGGGCAGCACACTGGTGAGGTGAATCACCAACAACCCCAACCAACCACATAAGGGTCCGGGAATTACAGGAAGAAAACTCCCGGCCACGCCTACAACAACCAACAAAAACCCGACAAACAGAAGAAAGATGTCCATTTCTTATAATGATTTACTTGCGAAAGTAGGCAACCCAACGATGACGGCAAACCCAAACGGTATTTTTTGTACTTTTCAGACATCATGTGTCGGATGTTTTTGGGTTTTGTATTTCTCAGTTTGATTGGCTGTACGCAGCTTACCCAAGCCCCTCCGAATAAGCCTGTAACCTCTTGGCAATCGACCGATCAGCCGCCTGTGTTTCCGGGTTGTGAACAAGAGCCTACCAACGACAAACAATGGCTTTGTTTTCAGGAAAATATTGCGAAGCTATTTGCGGATATATTTGAGAATCATACGGTTATTGACCCAAACCTTCTCAAAGACACCTTGTGGGTACAGCTTCGAATCAATCATTCTGGCACCATAATCCTCGATGCCATCAATGAAACAGATACGACCTCAGCGTTGTTTTTATCTCTACAAAAGGTGGTAACTCAATTTCCCAAGATGTCGCCACCCACCAAAACCAATTTGGGGGTAACCACTCAGGTAAGGGTGCGTTTGCCAATCAGGGTTCCCTAAAAAGTACTACTTTTGATTATGGCCGAAGCTCAAAAGCGCATCATCCTCGGAATCGATCCCGGTACCACAATTATGGGCTTTGGATTGTTGGCAGTGGAGGGCAACAAAATGAGTTGCATCGCGATGGAAGAACTCAAGCTCAACTCCAAAGACCATCATTATTTGCGTCTTCAGCAAATTTTCAACCGTACGCTTGCGCTGATAGACCAGCACCACCCCGACGAGATTGCCATCGAGGCTCCTTTTTTTGGGAAGAATGTGCAATCCATGCTTAAACTGGGTCGTGCGCAAGGTGTGGCCATGGCCGCCGGCCTATCGCGGGAAATTCCCATCACAGAATATTCGCCTAGAAAAATCAAAATGGCCATCACAGGAAACGGAAATGCGAGTAAAGAACAAGTGGCCAAGATGTTGCAATCTTTGCTAAAACTCAAAGCCCTCCCAAAAAACTTAGACGCTACCGACGGCTTGGCGGCCGCGGTTTGTCATTTTTTTAACCCATCGGACTCCTTAGAAGGAAAAAAATATTCGGGTTGGGCCTCTTTTGTCAGTCAACAATCCCACAGGATTAGAAACTAAATTTCGTTGAGCGGTCTGTATATCCATATTCCTTTTTGCAAGCAAGCTTGTCATTACTGTAATTTTCATTTTTCTACCGTACAAAAGCACAAACCCCAGCTGTTGGAGGCCATGACCAAAGAAATAGCCATGAAGTCATTTCAAAAGTCCAGGCCTTTGGAAACGGTGTATTTTGGCGGAGGAACCCCTTCGGTATTTACCCCTTCAGAACTTGCACAATTGTTAGAGGCAGTCAACAAAAAACACCATCTACTTGCCGACGCAGAGATTACACTCGAGGCCAACCCTGATGACCTTAACAAGTCCTATTTGAAAGATTTGCAGGCTATGGGATTCAACAGGATTTCTGTGGGGGTGCAGTCTTTCCATGACCACGAACTCAAAATGATGAACCGTGCCCACAATACCCAACAAGCCAAAGACGCTTTAGCGCTTGTGGCCGATGGTTTTTCCAACTGGTCTTTGGACTTGATGTTTGGCATGCCGCAAAGCACGGATCAATCTTGGACGGAGAACCTCGAACAAGCCATGCATTATCATCCACCACATCTGTCCGCCTACGCATTGACCATTGAACCCCATACTGCCCTGGAAAAATACATAGATAAAGGTTTTATCACCCCTTGTACCGAAGATCAGGTAGTGTCTCAGTTTGAGCAATTGGTGGCGTACACAACGGGTTTAGGTTATGAAAATTATGAGGTGAATAGTTTTTCAAAGCCCGGAATGTATTCCCGAAACAATACAGGCTACTGGACGGGAAAACCCTATATCGGAATTGGCCCCTCAGCGCATGGCTTTGAAGGCACACGAAGGGCATGGAATGTATCTAACAACGCTCAATACATACGTGCACTTCGCAACAACACCCTTGCCGAAACCGAAGAAATACTCACCCCTATAGATAGGTTTAACGAATGTGTGATGACAGGCCTGCGTACCCAGTGGGGTGTGTCGTTAGATGAAGTTCATCGCGACTTTGGAGAACGCTACAAAGACCATTTGATTCAGGAGATTCAGCCACAAATAGTCGCTGGTAATATAAGACTGGAAGCAGGTGTTATCTATACTACCAAGAAGGGGCGTTTTTTAGCCGATGGCATTGCCGCCTCTTTGTTTTTGGTCAATCTCTCTTAGCCTTTATAAAGAGTCGCAAAGGCTTTGTGAAATTCTGGAATGGTTTCAATTCCTTTTAGGAAATTGAACACCCCAAAATGTTCGTTGGGGGAGTGGATGGCATCGCTGTCAAGGCCGAAGCCCATCAATACGGTTTTGCTACCCAAGGTTTCTTCAAAGAGTGCCACTATAGGAATACTTCCCCCGTCACGTACGGCAATGGGAGTCTTGCCAAAGGTCTTTTCATAGGCTTTGCTGGCTGCTTGAAACTCCACTCCAGAGGTGGGCATCACATAGCCTTGTCCGCCATGGTGTTCGGTCAATTTGACTTTGACACTTTTGGGCGCAAGGGCTTTGAAGTGATCGGCAAACAAGCGGCTGATTTCTTTCCAGTCTTGGTGGGGCACCAATCGCATAGAAATTTTGGCATAGGCCTTACTCGGTATCACGGTTTTGGCACCCTCACCCGTGTAGCCTCCCCAGATGCCATTAACATCTAGTGTTGGGCGGATGGATTTTCGCTCCAAGGTGGTGTAGCCTTCTTCTCCATGGATGTCTTCAATGTCCAAAGCAGATTTGTAGTCGGAAAGTGAAAAAGGAATTTTGGCAATTTCTTTTCTATCTGCCTCGTTTAAAATTTCTACTTTGTCATAAAACCCTGGTATGGTTACGTGATTGTTTTCGTCGTGAAGAGAAGCGATCATTTGGGTCAAAATATTTATGGGGTTGGCAACAGCACCACCATACAAACCTGAGTGTAAATCTCTATTGGGTCCCGTGAGTTCTACTTCCATATAGCTCAATCCTCGCAAGCCTGTGGTAATTGAGGGTGTATCGTTTGCCAACATACCTGTGTCAGAAATCAAGATGACGTCATTGGCCAACAATTCCTTGTGTTCGCGCACAAACGCCTCTAGATTATCGCTGCCTACTTCCTCTTCCCCTTCTATCATAAATTTGACATTGCACGGAAGCCCATCTGTATTGCGCATCACTTCCAAGGCTTTGAGGTGCATAAAGAATTGTCCTTTGTCATCACAGGCGCCTCTGGCAAAAATGGCACCTTCCGGGTGAGTGTCAGTTTTTTTGATAATGGGGTCAAAGGGGTCATTGTCCCACAAATCAAGAGGATCGGGCGGTTGTACGTCGTAATGCCCATAGATCAGCACCGTGGGCAATTCAGGATTCACCATGCAAGACCCATACACGACCGGATAACCGGCAGTAGGGTAAATTTGGGTGTGTGTACAGCCCGATTCTTGTAGAAGCGTTTCTACTTTTTGGGCGGCTTGTTGCATGGCATCGGCGTAATTGGGGTCCGCACTGACAGAAGGAATCCGAATCAGATCAAACAATTCCTCTATAAAACGATTTTTGTGTTTTTGGATATAAGACAAGCCAGATGTCATGGTAAAAACAGTTAGAATTACCACACGAATATACCTTTAAATTCATTGAAAGAAAATAGGTAAAATGTACTTATATTTGCTGCCCCTATGCGGGTGTGGTGAAATTGGTAGACCTGTCTACCCTGTCAGTCGACAGGCAGGCACGCTAGATATCACTACATATAGGTTCTTTTTTTATGTGCAAACGCGGGTGTGGTGAAATTGGTAGACACGCTAGACTTAGGATCTAGTGCTTCACGGCGTGGGGGTTCGAGTCCCTTCACCCGCACATTTTAAATCCTTAACACGTTGTTGTTGAGGGTTTTTTATTTAAAAATTCTAAAGTTCTTTTCGTAGCTCCCTTTTGGGTTCTAACAAAACTGTGGTTTATTTCGCCCATGTCCATCCTTTGTTTGGAATCTTTGACAATGCGATGAAGCACCTCTGTAAAAGATTTTGAGTCTTGAACTGATACCATTCCCCCCAACCGAATCATTTCTTTGGCCTCCTCAAACTTTTGGTAGTTTTTGCCAATCAGGACGGGAATACCCGCCGCGGCGGGTTCCAATACGTTGTGAAGCCCTGATGTGCCCATACCGCCTCCCACATAGGCCATTTGAGCCGAAGCATAGCAGGCATTGAGCAATCCGATGGTGTCCAATATCAATACCTGTGTTTTTGGCAATTGGTCTGTTTGCAGTTGGCTGTATCGTTGTACTTTACCGCTCAAAGAATCTGAGATATGATTGATAAAGCCCGACTGTAGTTCGTGGGGTGCCAACACCCAACAAACTTTTTCGTCAGAACTGTCAATGGCATTTTTAATCAAGTCAAAATCTTTGGGCCAAATGCTCCCCGTAACTACACAAAAACGCTCTTTGGCAAAAGATTCCATAAAATCCAAAGGCGTAGTAGGTTCACTTACTCGGTCAAAGCGGGTGTCTCCTGTGACTTCCACATTTGTAAAACCCACAGATGCCAATAACTCCTTAGAGTTGTCGTCTTGCACAAAAAAATGAGCAAAGGCGGTAAGAGATTCACGAAGAAATGCACCTCTTTTTTGAAACAAAAACTGCTCTTTGTAAAAACGTCCTGAAACCAAATAAGTGGGCACTTTGCGAGTTTTCAACCCTTCTAGCATAAGCGGCCAAAATTCGTATTTCACAAACAAAGCCATTTCAGGTTGAAGTATATTCAAAAACCGATTGACATCCCTTTGGGTGTCCCATGGCAAATACACACACAAATCTGCTACGCCATGGTGGTGACGCACCTGATATCCCGATGGCGAAAAAAAACTGACCACAAACTCCCGATCGGGATATTGCTTTTTCAAGCCCTCCAACACAGGCAGCCCTTGCTCGTATTCCCCCAATGAAGCGGCATGCATCCATATGGTTTTTTTCTTTGGGTCTAATTGGCTGAGTTGTTTCCACAAAGACTTTCTGCCAGTCACAAAGTCTTTGATTTTGGGATGAAATAGGCCCAACACCGGCAAAACAAGTTTGGCGGTAACTACGGATAGCTTATATAATGGGAGCAACATTTGTACAAAGATATTGTTTCAGGGTTTACGGTTCTATTTCGTAATTTCGTCCCATCAAAAAATTGCCATGCGTAAAATCCAAATGGTCGATCTTCAGGGCCAGTATCAGTACATCAAGCCTGAGGTAGAAAAGGGGATGCAAGAAGTCCTAGAGAGTGCCATGTTTATCAATGGTCCTGCGGTACGAGATTTTCAAGCCGATTTGGAAGCCTACCTAAATGTAAAACATGTCATTCCATGCGCCAACGGCACCGATGCTCTACAAGTAGCCATGATGGGATTGGGACTTCAACCCGGTGACGAGGTCATTACAGCCGATTTCACTTTTGCCGCTACGGTTGAGGTTATTGCCCTTTTACAACTCACTCCTGTCTTGGTGGACGTCTTGCCCGACACCTTCAACATAGACCCCGAGGCGGTACGCAAAGCGATTACACCCAAAACCAAAGCCATCGTTCCCGTACACCTATTTGGTCAGGCCGCCAATATGGAAGTGCTGATGGACATTGCCCAAGAACACAATTTGTATGTCATCGAAGACAATGCCCAAGCTATAGGTGCGAATTATACGTATTCGGATGGTACCAAAGCCAAGACAGGCACCATCGGTCATGTGGGGTCCACTTCTTTTTTTCCTTCCAAAAATTTGGGCTGTTACGGAGACGGAGGCGCCATTTTTACCAACGATGACGACTTGGCCCATACCATTCGTGGCATAGTGAATCACGGAATGTATGAGCGCTACCACCATGATGTGGTGGGAGTCAATTCGCGTTTGGATAGTTTACAAGCGGTGGTTCTCAAAGAAAAACTAAAGCATTTGGATTTTTACAACGAGCGTCGCAAATATGCAGCTTTGCGCTACGATGCGCATTTTAAAAATCACCCCAATATAATCACGCCTGTGCGTGAGGCTGCATGTGACTCGCATGTATTTCATCAATACACTTTGCGTATCATAGACGCAGACCGTGATGCATTGGTAAAGCATCTGCAAGCGCATCAAATCCCTTGTGGGGTGTATTATCCAATCCCTTTACACCTGCAAAAAGCCTATGCAGACACCCGTTATCAAGAATCGGATTTTGAGGTGACGAATCGTTTGGTCCAAGAGGTGATTTCTCTACCCATGCACACCGAACTCGATGAAGAGCAGTTGTCTTTTATCGCCAAGACAATATTGGAGTTTTTGAATTAGGCCAAAGCGGCTGCGGTTTCCAGCTCGCTGTCAATTTTCCTAACAAGTCCTTGCAAAACCTTTCCAGGGCCTACTTCCGTAAAATGGGTGGCGCCATCTGATGCCATCTGACGCACACTTTGTGTCCATCGCACCGGCGCTGTGAGTTGGGCTATCAAATTGGCTTTGATTTGTTCCGCATCTGTCACGGCTTGCGCCACTACGTTTTGATAAATAGGGTACTTTGCCTGTGCAAAAGGGGTTTGCTCTATGGCTGCTGCGAGTTTTTCTCGAGCGGGTTCCATTAGGGGGGAGTGAAAGGCTCCGCCTACAGGGAGTATCAACGCACGACGTGCCCCTTTTTCTTTTAATGTTTCACAGGCGGTTTCTACAGCAGGATACGCGCCTGAAATTACCAATTGCCCAGGGCAATTGTAGTTGGCAGCAACCACAACCCCCTCTGTTTGGTCGCACACCACTTCCACAATCACATCTTCCAGACCCAAGACCGCTGCCATGGTACCTTTTTCCAACCCACAAGCATCTTGCATGGCTTGGGCACGTTGGGCCACCAATCGCAACCCGTCTTCAAACGAAAGCACACCCATAGCTGCCAAGGCTGAAAATTCTCCCAAGGAGTGTCCTGCTACCATATCAGGGGCAAAGCTACTGTCCATCACGTGACTCACGGCCACAGAGTGTACAAAAATGGCGGGTTGGGTCACACTGGTTTCTTTTAGGTCTTCAGCACTGCCCTCAAACATGATGTCGGTGAGCGAAAACCCCAAAATGTCGTTGGCTTGCTCAAACAAAACTTTGGCTTGGGGATGACTGTCAAACAAGTCTTTTCCCATACCACTAAACTGGGATCCCTGTCCCGGAAATACGTATGCGTTCATCTTATTTTTTTTGATATCGTATGAAACTAAATGCGTAAGCATGGTTGTCGTCTGCCGGGTGTTCTTCTCGCCATACTTCTTCCCACAGTTGTGGGTCGATTTCAGGGAAAAAAGTATCGGCTTCAAATTC
>CAXRDP010000060.1:0-21272 GCA_964229545.1 Flavobacteriaceae bacterium
CGGGCCTCGTCCCATAACTCCGCATCGATGAAATGTTGTAGGGTTTGTGTGCCACCTTCCACCAAAACAGAATGAACCCTACTTTCAAAAAGATGCTTCATGATTTGTAGTAATGGTTTTCCCTTAAAATCTATGCGAATATGGACTATGTTTTTTTGCCGAGTCTCTTTTACATTATTATATATATATGTAGTGTTGTTTGTTTTTAGTGTATTTGGATTGATGCTACAGGACGGGTCAATGATCAATCGGGTGGGTGCATTTCCAGACCAGAGCCTAACGTCCAAACTTGGATTGTCCATTTCGACCGTTTTTCTGCCTACCAAAATGGCTTGCTCTTCTGCCCTCCATTTATGTACCAGTTGACGTGCAGGTGGTTCTGTTATCCAGTGAGGCTGCCCTTTTATCTGATTATTAGGAGCTATAAATCCATCTTCACTTTGAGCCCATTTTAATACAATGTATGGGCGTTTTTTTTCAACAGCACTTAAAAAACGTTTGTTTAGCAATTTGCATTCAGATTCTAAAACACCTATTTCTACTTTAACTCCCGAATCTTTCAGGTGCTGAATGCCGCGACCATGAACAGCCTCAAAAGGATCCATCATGCCTATCACTACATGTCGGATGCCGCTTTCAACAATCAATTTGCTACAGGGTGGGGTTTTTCCGTAATGACTACATGGCTCAAGACTGACTACCAAAGTGGAATGTGCCAATTTGGATTTGTCCCTAACCGCCTGTATAGCATGTACTTCTGCATGTGCCTCACCCGCTTTATGGTGCCAGCCCTCACCGATAATTTCGCCATGACACACCACAACTGCGCCCACCATTGGGTTGGGGTAGGTGTTGCCGAGGCCTTTGGCGGCCAAAGTCAAACAGCGCTGCATGTAGGGAGTCCAATTCAAAACAAAAAATTGACGTACTTTTCAGTCACAAAAATACACCAAAGTGCTTTTACCGCCATCTTGGAACATAAGACCGATTGAAAAAGCTGATAACAAAGAGTTGGCAATCGTTCTTCGTGAGGTGCTGTTGGAAATGGGCGTCCCCAAAAAAGGAACAGCCTATGCCGATCCAGAGTTAGACACAATGTTTGAGGCTTATGACTTTGAAAAGGCCTGTTATTGGGTGGTTGAAAAAGGGGGTGTATTGTATGGCGGGGCAGGTATTGCCAAGCTCAACAATGGTCCATTGGGGGTCTGTGAACTACAGAAAATGTATTTTTTACCTCAAGCGCGCGGACAGGGCTTGGGTTCAGCAATGATGAAGATATGTTTAGACACAGCTGTTTCGTTTGGTTTCAATAAATGTTATCTGGAAACCATGCCCAATATGAGTGATGCACAAAAATGTTACCAAAAATTTGGGTTTTTGTACTTAGATTCACCCATGGGCAACACGGGGCATTTTTCATGTCCGGTGTGGATGTTAAAAGATTTATAAGTGAACTTGGCGCAATTCAAATCCGAATTCAAATCAAATTTGAGCTCATTGTATCCCGATGAAGAAATCGATGAGATTTTTTTCCGTTTGGCAGAACATCATCTCCAAAAATCCAAAGTGGAGACCGTTTTATCTTACAATGAGCCACTGGAAAAAGAACAATTACTTCTACTTCAAAAAAGCAGCGCACGTCTTCAGCAAGGTGTTCCTATACAGTATGTATTAGGGACTGTTGATTTTGCAGGTTGTGTGCTCAATACTTGTGAAGGGGTTTTGATTCCCCGCCCTGAAACCGAAACGCTTGTTCGTTGGATGGCTCAAGAGTACCCTAAAGGTGGTGAGGTTTTAGATATATGTACAGGTAGTGGTTGCATCGCATTGGGGCTTGCAAAACTCACACAAGCCAATATTACGGGTTGGGACTTTTCGGAAAAAGCGCTCGATTGTGCCACCACCAATGCCCAACGCAACCATATCGTTATGCAAATTCAACATGTGGATGTATTTGATTTTCCTGAAACATCAAAATCTTGGGACATCATTGTGTCCAATCCACCCTATGTACTCGAAAGTGAGAAATCGACCATGCATACCAACGTACTGGACCATGAGCCACACGAAGCTTTGTTTGTGTCAGATGATGACTCCATTGTTTTCTACAGACTCATTGCAGACTTTGCGACCACCCATCTCAATCCTGGTGGAAGTTTGTATTTTGAACTAAATCCCCTAACGGCCATGGATGTGAAATCGCTTTTAAATACAAAGGGATTTACCGATATTGTGGTCGTAAATGACATAAGAGGTTTGCCTAGGATGATGCGCGCAAAAAAGCTGTAATGGAAGAAAGAATCAAAGCCTTAAGAAAACAATTGCATGAGCACAATCATGCCTACTACGTGCTTGACCAACCCACCATTAGTGATTATGAGTTTGACATGCTTTTGCGTGAATTGATCGACCTTGAAAAAGCACATCCTGAATATTACGACCCCAACTCTCCTACAATACGAGTGGGCGGGGCAGTTACCAAAAAATTCCCAACGGTGGTCCACGATCATCCGATGTACTCCTTGGATAATGCCTATGACTTTTCAGAATTGCAGGACTGGGAAAACCGCATCCAAAAAGTGTTAGGTGAAGGTGCTGTTTCTTATAGTTGTGAATTGAAATATGACGGTGCGTCGATCAGCCTTACTTACGAAGATGGTGTTTTGGTTCGCGCGGTCACTAGGGGTGATGGAGTTCAGGGTGATGAGGTTACACAAAATGTAAAAACCATTCCTACGGTCCCTCTAAAACTCCGTTCCGGCTTTGCCAAACGATTCGATATAAGGGGTGAAATTATATTGCCTTTGGCAGGTTTTGAAGCCATGAATGCGGAACGTCGTGCAAAGGGTGAGCCATCCTATATGAACCCGCGAAACACCGCTTCGGGCAGTCTAAAACTACAAGACTCATCTTTGGTTGCCCAACGCCCATTGCAATGTTTTCTTTATCAGATCATCACTGGCGAAAATGTGTTTTCTACCCAAATCGAAGGTCTTCAAACGGCTATAGACTGGGGATTTCATGTGCCCAAACATTTTAAGCATGCGAAAGATTTGCATGAGGTATTGGCTTTTATTCAATATTGGGACTCGCACAGAAGTGAGTTGCCTTATGAGATTGACGGGGTAGTTATCAAAGTCAATGAAATCCGAGCTCAGGAGCAATTGGGTTTTACGTCCAAATCTCCCCGTTGGGCCATTGCTTATAAGTTTAAAGCCGAACGTGTCTATACCACCCTTAATTCTGTTGATTATCAGGTGGGACGCACCGGTGCCATCACACCCGTAGCCAATTTGGAGCCAGTACTGCTGGGTGGTACGATTGTCAAACGTGCGTCCTTGCACAATGCCGATCAAATAGAGAAGTTGGATTTATACCTTGGTGATACAGTAGGTGTTGAAAAAGGCGGCGAAATCATTCCAAAAATAACGGAGGTTAACACTGATAAACGTGTTTTTCATGCCCAAAAAATACACTACATAACCCATTGTCCAGATTGCCAAACTACTTTGGTGCGAGATGAAGGTGAAGCCCAGCATTATTGTCCCAATGTTGTTGGTTGCCCTACTCAAATTACGGGTCGAATCCAACATTTTATATCTAGAAAAGCCATGGACATAGACGGCTTGGGTAGTGAGACTGTAGTCTTGATGTACAAGCAAGGCTTGTTGCGTAGCTATGCCGATCTCTATTCCATGACAGCATCTCAATTGTTGCCCTTAGAGCGCATGGCAGAAAAATCGGTATCCAATGCACTCCAAGCTATTGAAAACTCCAAGTCCGTTCCCTTTGAGCGGGTGTTGTTCGCTTTGGGGATTCGTTATGTAGGGCAGACGGTAGCCAAAAAATTAGCCCGTCACTTTGGTTCTATAGAAGCCATTGCTAAGGCAGATGAGGAGTCATTGGTAGCGGTTGATGAGATAGGAACGCGGATTGCACAAAGTGTAAATGCTTTTTTTGCTAATCCTGTCCATATGGAAGTGATTTCAAGACTTAAACAGCACGGATTGCAGTTGGCTATCAATGATTCAGACTCAGATACCCAATCCAACAAATTAAAGGGGATGGTATTCGTCGTTTCGGGTGTCTTTGAGCGCTATGGTCGTGATGAACTTAAAGAGCTTATCGATCATCATGGAGGAAAGGTGACGGGTAGCTTGTCCTCTAAAACCGATTATTTGGTTGCGGGTGCCAATATGGGGCCTGCCAAGAAAGACAAAGCCGAAAAATTAGGCATTCCCATTATTAGTGAAGATACATTTACAGAGATGATCGACGATTAATGTTAATTTTATAACTTTTTGTTTTATTTTGAAAAAAATTAAAAGTTTGAATGCCCAAAACCATGATTTAACTAATTTTGCAGCCCTAGTTTTATGATGTTCAGAAAAAGAAGTGTCGAAAGAAAACTCAGCTTGTTTGCTCAGCGCGAACCGGTCAAGGTGAAGCGTGTTGAGTCGATACTTTGTTTGGTAGATCCTTCACAAGTTTCAGTAGAACAAATGAGTTCAAGTTTGGAGTTAATTTTTAAGGATGACAAACCTGAATTTAAATTTGTTTATTACCTAAAAAGAAAACGAAAAGAAAGTACTCGTTTCAGCCCGCAGTTCAATAGGTATCATTTGCACTGGGATGGAGATTTGCTCCACCCAAGTTTGCCTGAATTGGTCTCTCAAAAATATGACATCATGTTTAATTATTTCAAAAAAAGTGACCTGACCTTACGAGCCATATCTTCGTCCCTAGATGCCGGATTCCGAGTTGGTTTCTCGTCGGTAGACGAACGCCTCAATGATTTGATTTTGGCGACTGATGTTTTTCAGCCCGACCAATTTGTTCAAGAATTTCCCAAATATTATTCAAAAATTAGCACCCATGCCTCATACTGATTTCCACGGTACCGGAGTTGCAGTAGTGACACCTTTTAAAGCAGATTTTTCTGTGGATTATGATGCACTCGCCAATAACATCAATTATTTGATTGACAATGGCATCAAGTATTTGGTGGCCTTGGGGACTACGGGAGAGTCTCCAACCATTACGACCTCAGAAAAAATTAAAATTTTTGACTGTTTTACCCATGTTAATAACGACCGAGTCCCTTTGGTTATGGGTATAGGTGGTAACCATACCGCTGCTTTGGAAGATGCACTAAAAATGGCAAAAGTCGACGGTTTTCAGGCCATACTTTCTGTTTCTCCATACTACAACAGACCTAGTCAGGAAGGTATCTACAGACATTACAAAGCCCTAGATGCTGTGACACCGCTCCCAATGATAGTGTATAACGTGCCGGGAAGGACTGCATCAAACATCAGCGCAGAAACTACGCTTCGAATCGCACATGATTGCAACAACATTATTGGGATCAAAGAGGCCAGTGGTGATTTGAAACAAGGGGCTCAAATTCTTGCCGGACGACCCAAAGATTTTTTAGTGCTTTCTGGAGATGACCAAACCGCCATCCCATTGATCCAAAAGGGTGGAGAAGGTGTGATATCGGTCATAGCCGGTGGTTTCCCTAAGACTTTTTCATCGGGGGTAGAAGCTGCACTTCAGTCTGATAAAAACCGCGCCTCTGAAGTAATGGAATTGATGAACCCTGTGATTGATTTGCTGTTTGAGGAGGGCAACCCTGCCGGTATCAAAGCGGTTTTGCACCAACGTGGTCTTTTGGAAAACCATTTGAGACTTCCTTTAACACCCGCCTCCGAAAGTCTTCAAAAAAGACTGTTGGCCTATACAGATCGATTGGATTAAACCCAATATTGAAACCAATTAAGTACATTTGTGCTATGCGAATTACCAATACTTTTCTGTTAATTTTATTTGTGTCTTTTGCTCTCGGCTCGTGTAACACCTATCAAAAGGCGCTTAAGAGCGAAGATAATAAGTTGAAATACGATTTGGCTGAGCAGTACTATGAGACTGAAGATTATCGACGTGCCAAAAACCTATTTGAACAATTGCAACCCATATACAGGGGGAAGCCTCAGGCCGAGCGCATTACTTTTTTCTATGCCAACTGCTTGTTTCAAACAAAAAGCTACATCACTGCTGCCTATCAATTTGAATCCTTTACAAAAGCCTACCCAAAAAGCCAAAAACTGGAAGAGGCCTACTATATGATGGCATTGAGCTACAGCAAGGTATCTCCGGTTTACAGTCTAGATCAAAAAGACACCTACGAAGCGTTGAACAAACTACAAGAATACATCAACCGATATCCGGAAAGTGAAAGGCTGGCAGAGGCCAACGTATTGGTGCAGGAACTACGCGAAAAAACAGAGCAAAAGGCGTTTGAAGTAGCCAAACAATATCACAAAATCAGAGATTATAAGGCCGCCATCAAAGCGATTGATAACTTTATTGGGGATCATCCCGGCACGCCGTATAGGGAAGAAGCCATGGTGGTGCAATTTCAGTCAGCTTCTACTTTGGCTCTTAACAGTGTATACACCAAAAAAGAACAGCGCCTCAAAGATGCACAGGCCTATTATGAAGACTTTGTGCGTTCGTACCCCGAATCCTCATACTTGGAGGAATGTGCCAAGTTATATGATGAAGTCGGTAAAGAAATTACTACATTTGCAGCCAATTAATTGATTTCGCATGCCAATAAAAGATTCCAACGCCGCTGAAAGTACTGTCACTTATGACCGCAACCAATTAGATGCACCTACAGGTAACATCTATGAAGCTGTTTCTATACTTGCCAAGCGTGCGGTTCAAATCAATGAAGAAATTCGTACGGAATTATTCGAGAAACTCGAAGAATTTGCAACGCCACTAGAAACCCTTGAGGAAATTTTCGAAAACAAAGAACAGATTGAAGTTTCTAAGTTCTACGAAAAACTTCCAAAACCTCATGCGGTTGCTATCGAACAATGGCTTGCAGATAAGATCTACTACCGCCATACCGATAATTCATAACACACTATGTCTGCCCTTCGTGCCAAAAAAGTTTTGCTTGGCATTTCCGGCAGCATAGCCGCCTATAAAACCCCTTCTCTTGTGCGGGCTTTAATCAAGGCGGGTGCGGAGGTTCAAGTAGTATTGACGCCTTCAGCCAAGTCTTTTGTGACCCCTTTGTCTTTGTCGACAGTTTCTAACAACCCTGTTTTATCTGAATTTGTCAACGACGAACAAGAAGTTTGGAATAACCATGTGTCTCTTGGACTTTGGGCCGATCTGATGCTTATAGCTCCCGCTTCTGCCAACACTTTGTCCAAGATGGCGCAAGCAAGCTGCGACAATCTACTAATGGCGACGTATTTGTCTGCCAGGTGTCCGGTTTATTTTGCCCCTGCCATGGATTTGGACATGCACCAACACCCAGCTACCCAAGAGGCTATTGCCAAACTCGAAAGCCGGTCAAACATTCATATCCCCTCAGCAGAAGGGCCTTTGGCAAGTGGTTTGGAAGGGGTAGGGCGTATGCAAGAACCCGATGACATCGTTCGTTTTATAGAACAAGATTTGGCATCTAAAATGCCTTGGTTAGGTAAAAAAATTCTTGTTACTGCAGGACCTACATACGAATCCATTGACCCGGTACGTTTTATTGGCAATCAATCCTCAGGGAAAATGGGTTACGCAATTGCCAATCAGGCTGCCGAATGGGGTGCAGAGGTTGTATTGGTTAGTGGTCCTACAGATAATATGGAATTACATCCTACGATTTCGCTTGAGTCCGTAATGACAGCCGATCAGATGCATGCCGCTTGTCTTAAGTATTATGATGGTACAGATGTGGTGGTTATGGCAGCTGCAGTTGCCGATTTTAAACCCAAAACCCAAAAAACTTCTAAGATCAAAAAGGACACTCCTTTAGACAACCTTTCTCTTGAGCCTACAATAGATATTTTAAATGATTTGGGAGAAAAAAAATTCAAACAATTGTTGATAGGGTTTGCTCTAGAAACCGAAGATGGTGTAAAGCATGCAAAACAAAAAATGGCTCTTAAAAATTTAGACGCCATTGTTTTAAACAGCTTGGCTGATAAGGGAGCCGGTTTTGGTCATGACACAAATAAAGTTACCTTTATCAAAAGAGATGGTACTCATAAAGCTTATCCTTTAAAACCCAAAAAAGAGGTGGCTCAAGATTTGCTACTAGAAATTAATCAATTGATAAATGATTAGAGCTATAATTATTTGTTTTTTATTTCCTTTTGCGGTCATGGCGCAAGCCATTGATTGCCAGATTACCATAAACGCCGACTTGGTCGATCAGACCAACAAACAAATCTTTCAAACGCTGGAACGTGAGCTCAACGAATTTGTCAATTCCACCTCATGGACAGATCAACAATCTGATGACCACAACCGTATTCAGTGCGCCATGGTCATCACGGTAGAAAGTTATCAGGATGACAGAGTTCAGGCCAACCTTCAGGTGCAATCATCACGCCCCGTTTTTAATGCATCCTACACCACTGCTCTTTTGAATCGAAAGGATGACAACTTTAGTTTTGATTATCAGGAATTTGAATCCCTCAATTTTAATCCCAACAACACCAACACCAACTTGGTGGCTTTGATGGCGTATTATGTATATGTAATTTTGGGTATGGACGCTGACAGCTTTTCAACTCTAGGAGGAGACGCTTATTACCAACAAGCACGTAAAATTGTTGACCTTTCTCAAAGAGCCGGGTTTTTGGGGTGGAAGCAGTCTGAAAGCAGAAATAACAGGTATTGGCTCATAGATCAGTTGACCTCATCTGCTTTTCAGGGATTTAGAGAGGCTGTTTATAGCTACCACCGAATGGGTTTGGATCAGATGCACGACCGACCCGATTTGGGCAAACAAGCCATTGCAGAAAGTGTAAAAACCCTTCGTGAATTGACTGAAAGAAGGCCTAATCCCCTTGTAGTCCAGACATTTTTTGATGCCAAATCCGATGAGGTCGTTCAGGTTTTTAGTGGTGGCCCCACTTTTGACACCAAAACTTTGGTAGAGGATCTCAATCGAGTGGCTCCATTTTTTACCTCCAAATGGGGTGAAATCAAATAAGGACAATCCCCGCGAATAAGCTATATTTGAATGACTTAAACCTTTGGTTTTGATTCGTTCGATTTCCATAAAGAATTTTGCACTCATCGATGACATTCATGTCTCTTTTGGAGACAAACTCAATGTTATAACGGGCGAAACAGGTTCTGGAAAGTCCATTGTTTTAGAGGCGCTTTCTTTGGCATTGGGCACACGAGCCGATTTGTCGGCCGTTCGTGATACCCAAAAAAAATGTGTAGTGGAGGTGGTGTTTGAAATAGAACCTCTCCAATTGGAGAAAGTGTTCATGGAAATGGATTTGGATTTTGAATCCGAAACCTACTTTCGAAGAGAAATCCTACCCTCTGGAAAGTCGCGCGCCTTTGTCAATGACACCCCTGTCAATCTGGATCAGATGCGTAGTCTGGGTCATATGTTGGTTGACATTCACACACAGCGTCAAACCATTTCTCTAACAGACCCCAATTTTTATATTGACTTGCTTGACAACTACATTGGGTGCATAGCATTGAGAAAACAGTATCAGCGCACTCTGGAAGATTTCCGTCGTACCCAAAAAGAATTCAACGCATTGGTAGAGGCGCAGCAGCAAGCCCAAGAATCTTATGACTACAACAAATACCAACTCGATGAACTTGTAGAACTAGGTCTTTATGTCGGAATTCAAGAAGAACTCGAGGAAGAACGCAAACAGCTTCAGTATGCCACCGATATTGAACAAGCATTGTCACAGGCCCAAGAAATCATAATACAAGAGAATTTGGGATTGTCCGACCAAATGAGCCAGTTAAAAAGTGTTTTGGTCAAGCTTGAGGATTTCGGCAGTCAATATGCCGAGTTGGCTTCTCAGGTAAAAAATCTTTGGTTCGAGCTCGATGACCTGGCTGGTGCTGTAGAAAATCACCACCAAAACATCACTCATGACCCGAATCGCTTGGAACAGTTGAGTCAAAAACTGAGCAGTATTTATGCGTTGCAGAACAAACATAAAGTTCATGATGTTCAAGGCTTATTAGAAAAGCAAACCCATTTGGAACAGCTTTGTGCAGTAGTGCAAGAGGGCGAGTCGGCTAGCAATGCACTCAAATCACGAATGGATGTAGCCGAAAAAGAGTCGAAAGCCTTGGCTTCAGAACTGTCTGATATACGAACTAAAAATGCACCTGTGTTGGCCACGGCAATAGCTGCCGGATTGGGCAGCCTGGGCATGGAGCATGCTAGGTTTCAATTTGACTTTCAAGATGATACATCTTTAACGACCTACGGACAGGACAAAGTTTCTTTTTTGTTTTCGGCAAACAAAGGGGTTGCTTTTGGCGCCTTACACAAAATCGCTTCTGGAGGTGAATTGTCTCGAATCATGCTGGTTGTTAAATCCATTATGGCACAACACAAATCTTTACCATGCCTCATTCTCGACGAAATTGACACGGGTGTTTCTGGTGAGATGGCCAAGGCGATGGCCAATTTGATGAAACAAATGAGCCATCAAAACCAACTGATTGCGATTACTCATCTCCCCCAAATAGCTGCCGTTGGCGACACCCACATCAAAGTGTTTAAATCTTCTGACGATTCCACTACGAGAACCTTTGCCAAGTCCTTGGAGGGAGAGGATAGGGTACTTGAAATTGCACAAATGCTAGACGGCAAGCAAGCTACTCAGGCAGCTCGCATTCACGCTGACGAGTTGTTGAATTAGTGCTATCTTTGCTGAAAATTTTCGGTACATGTCTTACAATCTTTTACAAGGAAAAAAAGGAATCATTTTTGGAGCCCTGGATGAAAATTCTATCGCTTGGCAAACCGCTTTGCGTGTTCATGAGGAAGGTGGCTCTTTTGTTTTAACAAACGCCCCTGTGGCCATGCGAATGGGTGCCATCCAGAATTTGGCTGATCAAACAAACACCCAAGTCATTCCTGCCGATGCAACCTCTGTTGAGGATTTGGAACAACTCATCGATCAATCGATGGAAATCCTTGGTGGCAAACTCGACTTTGTGCTACACTCCATTGGGATGTCTGTCAACGTTCGAAAAGGGCGTGCATATACGGATCAAAACCATGATTGGACATCAAAAGGTTGGGATGTATCTGCGGTATCTTTTCACAAGCTTATGCAGACCCTCTACAAAAAGGATGCGATGAACGAGTGGGGGAGTATTGTCGCTTTGAGCTATATGGCTGCCCAGCGTGTTTTTCCTGATTATAACGATATGGCTGACAACAAAGCATATTTGGAGTCCATAGCGCGTAGTTTTGGGTATTTTTTTGGTCGTGACAAAAAAGTAAGGGTCAATACCATTTCGCAATCTCCCACACCAACTACAGCAGGCAAAGGCGTGAAAGGTTTTGACGGCTTTATTTCTTATGCAGATAAAATGTCTCCTCTTGGCAATGCGACTGCCTTGGATTGTGCCAACTATACTGTTTCTCTTTTCTCAGATTTGACCAAACGTGTGACCCTACAGAACCTATACAACGATGGAGGTTTTTCTAATATGGGAGTCAGTGATGCTGTGATGGAGCTATTTGAGCAACAACAGGGCGAATAAAACCCAAAATCATGCTGATTCGGGGCATAAACAAACGTTTCACTGCGTTTAAATATTCTAAAATCGCCCCTGTTTTTGTGTTGGTTTCACTTTTTATATGGTTGACCTCAGCTTTGTCAGAACAACACTCGGCTGAAGTGCCCGTTTATATCAGTTATACAGAATTAGACAACCATCAATACCTCGAAAGTTCAGAGCCGCAGAAAGCAACTATCCTATGTGCAGGCACCGGGTTCCGCTTGATGTTAGCACGTATGTTTCCACAAACCATATCAGTGATTGCGAGTGATTTAGAACAACAGCATGGGACTTTTGACATACAAAAACGTGTATTGGTAGCATACATAGAGAATCATTTTGATGGCAACCTGATGGTGGATTTTCAAAACTTAGTTGCCTTGAAAACCCCTATTCGTAAAGCTGTCGGACGTAGTCTGGCGGTGCGTGTGATAGATTCGGTGGCTGTGAAAGCCGGCTATGGCTGGACATCAAATTACACATTCACTCCTGATTCTCTGTATGTTTCAGGCCCTGAGGCTGTTATAAAAACATTGGAGTATGCGTATGTAACACATGGTTTTTCGTCACCCACTGCAGAAAATATTGACACAACATTCAACTTAATAGAACACGATAAGGGCCCATTGCAGTGGTCTCAGACAGAGGTACGCGCTCAAAGGGCCGTATCTCGTTTTACTGAGCACAGTTTGCGCGTGCCTATAGAAGTACTACAGACCAACAATCAAGTTGAAATACAACTGATTCCAAGGCATACAGAAGTGTTTCTTAGTGTTCCGCTGGATATCGTTAAACAATTGAAACCAACAGATTTTCGAGTCGTTTGTGAATACAATGAGCGTTTGTCTTCAGGGGTTCTGCCGCTTAGCGTATTGGAATCTCCCAAACAAGTACGTATTTTGAGACTCAATCCAAAAGAAGTCCAGTTTTTAGTTAGAAAATGATTCAAATAGGAATTACCGGAGGCATAGGAAGTGGAAAAACTACAGTTTGTCAGTTGTTTGTTCTTCGAGGTGTGCCTGTTTACTATGCAGACCAACGTGCCAAAGAGCTGTTGGAAAGTTCTTCTGCCCTTCGAGAGTCGATTATTGAACGATTTGGTTCGGATAGTTATACAGGTTTTAAGCCCAACCGATCCTTTTTGGCTGAAATTGTTTTTTCGGACGCAAAAGCACTCAAGGATCTCAATGCCCTGGTACACCCACTTGTAACCGCTGATTATGAAGACTGGTTACAAAACCAAACTTCAGAGCTGTGTGTGTATGAGGCTGCTATACTGTTTGAACACAACAGGCAAAAAGATTTTGACGCGGTTGTTTTGGTGGTAGCTCCCAAAGAAGCTCGCATTCAACGTGTGCAAAATAGAGATGGATGGGATGCATCAAAAATCATCTCTCGTATGAACCACCAGTGGCCAGAAGAAAAGACGCGTCCATTGGCAGACTATATTATTGAGAATATTTCACTCGATGACACCAGAGATCAAGTGGCCTCAGTATACCAATCTATTATAGCGCGTTTTGGCTTGGATTAATTTGTATTTTTAAGCAATAAAACATCATATATTGATTTTTAAATTGCTCGGTATAATTTGATAGGTTGTTCCATATAATTTTTAAGAAAATAAATATAAGTACATGAAACGCGGGTTGTTTCCACTGCTGATTACATCGATGTCCTTGGCCATGTTGGGGATAATTTTGGTGCAAGTTTTTTGGATTCAGACCAACTTAAACAACCGAGAAAGACAATTTGAGCTTAGTGTCAGTTTGGCGCTGGCCGATGTTTCTGAAAAGTTAAAGGAAAGAGAATTTCAAGATTATTTGGCTGTATATCAAAAGATGATTGATAGCATTGGTGCACCTAGGGCTTCCCAGCTTACAGAAGTTTTTCAATATATAGACCGCAGCCCTAGTGAGAATAAAACCTTCGTATACCAACAAGGCATCATTGAGGACAATTACAATATCTACCCCCAATCTTTTGATTCATTATCTACAGATACGCTTCCCATTTTTGATTATCGCACTGTCAAGTCTACTACCATCATTGATGAAAGTTTTGAAGACGAGATTGAAAGAATGAGTTCTGTTGAGCGTTTGCAACGCATCGAGCGTATGCCCAATTTGGACAAGGCCAAATACGAGAGTATTTTTATGGATTTTGCGGCCACCAAGCCTATTCAAAAAAGGTTGAGCACTTTAGAGTTGGAGTTGTTACTACGACAAGAACTTCAAGTGCGTGACATACGAATCCCATTTGAGTTTCGCGTGTTTGATGGCAATCGAATGACGGTTGTGGGGTCAGAGAATTATCTTGCCTATTTGGGCGAGAATCAATTTAAAACCCCTTTGTTTCTTCGAGTAGATGACAGCAGTCGTTATGAGTTGCGATTGGCTTTTCCGGGTCAAAGTCGTTTTGTAAGGTCCTCGGTTTTAAATTCTGTGTTGTTGTCTTTGCTCTTTATCATCATCATACTAGTGGTTTTTGGGATTTCCTTGTCTCAAATTTTAAAGCAGAAAAAAATCTCTGAAATCAAAACTGATTTCATCAACAATATGACGCATGAATTTAAGACACCCATAGCCACGATACATTTGGCTTTGGATGCACTTGTCAATCCCAAAGTAGCGGGGGACTCAAAAAAGGTGTCAAACTATTTGGGTATGATACGTCATGAAAACAAGCGCATGAATACCCAAGTAGAACATGTGCTTCAGATTTCACAATTAGAAAAAAAAGAACTCGACCTCCTGAAGGAATTGATGGATCCCATGAAGACTCTACGCCAGGCTTTAGATCACGTTAGGTTGATGATAGACCAACGTGGGGGCAGTCTGATTGAAAACTTTGACCCCAAACTCATCAAGATGAATGTGTCAAAAGTACATTTAACCAACGTTTGGGTGAACCTGCTCGAAAATGCAGTCAAATACTCCCCCGACGTGTTGGAAGTCACAGTAAGCACTCGTGTCAGCGATGATGGTTTTGAAGTCCAAATCAAAGACCGCGGAAAAGGTATGAGCGCCAGTGTCAGAAAACGGATTTTTGATAAGTTTTACAGAGAACCCACCGGAAACATCCACAATGTAAAGGGACATGGGTTGGGCTTGTCTTACGTAAAGCAAATCATTTCCCTACATTCTGGCACGATTTCTGTTGAAAGTGAACCCAAACAAGGAAGTACTTTTACGGTATTCCTTCCGATTGATTAAATTGCAGTATGAAGATGCCTTCCAAACATATTTTACTTGTTGAAGATGACACCAATTTTGGAGCCATCCTCAGAGATTACCTACAACTCAATGGCTACAAAGTGCAATTGGCCAGAAATGGACTTGAGGGATTCGAAAAATTTCGCAAGGCACAGTTTGATCTTTGTGTACTCGATGTGATGATGCCCTACAAAGACGGCTTTACATTGGCCAAAGAAATCAGAGCTAAAAACAAAGAAATTCCCTTGGTTTTTCTGACTGCCAAGTCTATGAAAGAAGATGTGTTGCACGGCTATAAGATTGGCGCAGATGACTATCTGACCAAACCTTTTGACTCTGAAATTCTGCTTCAAAAAATTGAGGTTTTACTAAAAAGAACACAGTCCCAAAATTTCAAACCCAACGGAGAAGTACACTTTGATATTGGTGCTTTTCACTTCAACTCTAGGCTTCGAACCTTAAGCTATAAAAACAATGCACCCATCAGTTTGTCTCCCAAAGAAAGCCAGCTTTTGTTTTTGTTGGTGCAAAACAAAGACGATCTGTTGACGCGTGAGCAAGCACTCACTCAAATTTGGCACGATGACAATTACTTTACCTCACGCAGCATGGATGTCTATATCGCCAAATTGCGAAAATATCTAAAGCAGGACCCTAGTGTTGAAATCACCAATATCCACGGAGAGGGGTTCCGACTGATTACCGCTTAACCTCTAGGGTGGAATTTCAATAAACTTTTTTTCAAGTGTTTTTTGCTCATGTGCAGGTACCGCTCTGTAGTAGTGATGTTGGCATGTCCCAACATCTGCTGCACCGTGCTTATGTCCGCACCATTTTCAACCAAATGGGTGGCGAAAGAGTGTCGCAGGCTGTGCGGGCTGATTTTTTTATCCATACCAGCTTTGGCGGCTGCCCTTTTTATTATGGTAAACACCATAGCACGCGTGAGGTGTTTGCCGCGATTGTTTAAGAATAAAAAATCTTCTTCCCCCCTTGCGGGCACGACCCTGTGTTGAAGATATTGTAGGATATATTTTCTTGCTGAATTTGCTATGGGAACAAAGCGTTCTTTGTTCCCCTTGCCCAATACCTTAATCAGCTCTTCTTCAAAAAACAAATCAGACAACCGAAGGCTTACCAATTCACTGACACGTAAGCCACAACTGTATAAAAGTTCAACGATGGCCATATTGCGCAGCTCTAATGGCTTTTCGTTGTCAAAGCTTGCAATCAGCGCATCTACTTCAGTCAATGATAGGGTGGTCGGTAGGTTTGACCCTAGTTTGGGAGATTCAATCAGGTTGAGTGGGTTAGTTTTTCTCAAATCTTCTAACATCAGATAATCAAAAAACAAACGCAGTCCCGATAACAATCTCGCTTGAGAAGGTGGTTTGAGGCTTTTTGACGACTCGTAAACAAATGTTTGCACATCAGAAGTTTGAATATCGATAGGGGAGATAGGGTTGTTGTGATCGCTCAGAAACCGAATCAATTTTAGCACATCGAAACGATAATTTTCTATAGAATTTTGTGATAGCCCACGCTCAAGTTTGAGGTAGTTTAAAAAGTCTGTCAAAGCATCTTTCCAAAGCATATGCAAAAATAAAGCATCTGAGATTAAGATTGGGTTTGCTATTTTTGTAAAAAATCTGACATGAAGATTTCCATCATCAACGGCCCAAACCTAAATCTATTAGGCACACGCGAGCCCGAAGTTTACGGCAACCAAAACTTTGCCGCTTATTTTGAGCAATTGCAAACTCAGTACCCCGATTTGACGTTGAGCTACTACCAGTCCAATGTGGAGGGAGAGCTGATCAATGAGTTGCATCGTGTGGGCTTTGAATCAGATGGAATCATTCTCAATGCGGCAGCCTACACCCACACATCAGTAGGGCTTGGTGATGCGGTAAAAGCCATTCAGTCCCCTGTCGTGGAGGTACATATTTCGAACACTTTTGCGAGAGAAGATTTCCGACATACATCCTATATCACACCCAATGCAAAAGGGCTTATTCTGGGATTTGGCCTCGATGTGTATCGCTTGGCGATCGATAGCTTTTTGACTTCTTAAATCGGTCGGTGTTTGTTGGTGCTTGTCAGGGTTTTATGAATAAACCAATCTACCATTTTGTCAGGTAAGTAATAAGCCATGAGCTTAAAAACCAACTTATTTCGATGTACGATGTAGCGTGTTTTTGGATTTTTCCCTTCAATGCATTTGAGCAGCAGATTTGAAATACGTTCTACAGGCAGTGCGGTTCGCTCGGCATTTTCTATCATGGCATTGGCTTTTTTCAGCACATCATTGTAGTCGGTTTCTGCAAAGGGTGCCATGCTATTTAGGTTTTTTTTCCATATCCCAGTTTTGATGGGCCCAGGTTCTATGGCTATCACTTTGATCCTATAACGCCTCAATTCTCTTCTGTATACATCTGTCATGCTTTCTAAAGCATGTTTGGAGATAGAGTAGGCACCATTGAAAGGGGAATTGAACAAACCAGATATGGAGCTGATGTTGATGATACGTCCCGGGAGGCCATTAAAGTTTGGGTCTGCACCCAATAGGGGTAAAAATAAGTTTGTCACCCTGCGTACGGCTTTGAGATTGATATCTAACTGCTTTTCAAAATCATCTTCACTTAGATGCTGCAAGGGGCCCGGAACAGCAATTCCGGCATTGTTTATAAGGGCTGTCAGTTCGGAACATTGGTCAAAAACAATTTGACAGGCTTTGGACATGCCTTTGGAGTCTTGAACATCAAACACCAGCGGGGTAAAGCGTTCTGGATAGGCATTTTGCAGTATGGCTACGTCTGTTTCTTTGCGGACACTACCGAAAATATGATAGCCCTCTTGATGGAGCAAACGAAGGGCATCACGACCAATCCCCGTAGAGACGCCTGTGATAACGATGTTTTTTGTCATGATAAGTAAGTTGTGTTTCAAGGTACAAAAAAAGCAGCACAAAGTGCTGCTTATCTCTTTGTTGGATGACAGGGTTTTATATATGAATTACCTCATCGTAGGCTGCAGCAACTGCCTCCATCATGGCTTCGCTCATCGTGGGGTGGGGGTGCACTGCCTTTAGGATTTCGTGACCTGTAGTTTCGAGTTTTCTTGCCACTACGGCCTCTGCTATCATGTCTGTTACTCCGGCACCTATCATATGACAGCCAAGCCATTCACCATACTTGGCATCAAAAATCACTTTGATAAATCCGTCTGTGTGGCCTCCTGCTTGGGCTTTGCCCGAGGCGGTAAATGGGAATTTCCCTACTTTGATGTCAAAGCCTTGGTCCTTGGCTTGGGCTTCGGTATAGCCCACTGAAGCAATTTCAGGCTGGCTATACGTACAACCTGGAATGTTGTTGTAGTCAATAGGTTCTACGTCCATACCTGCAATTTTTTCAACACACAAAATGCCCTCGGCAGAGGCTACGTGTGCCAAGGCTTGCCCAGAAGTCACATCCCCGATGGCATAATACCCTGGCAGGTTGGTTTGGTAGTACTCGTTGACCAAAATTTTGTCTCTATCAGTGGCAATTCCCAAATCTTCCAATCCGATGTTCTCGATGTTGGTTTTGATACCTACTGCTGACAATACGATATCAGCGTCGATAAGCTCCTCGCCTTTGGTTGTTTTTACAGTAACTTTTACTCCTTCCCCAGAAGTATCAACTTGGGTAACTTCCGAGCTGGTCATCACTTTAATACCACTTTTTGTAAAGCTGCGTTCCATCTGCTTGGAAACATCGTCGTCTTCGACAGGAACAATTTTGGGTAGGTATTCCACAACAGTCACTTCCGTGCCCATCGCGTTGTAGAAATAGGCAAACTCCACCCCGATAGCACCCGAACCCACAACGACCATCTTTTTGGGTTGTTTGGGTAGGGTCATGGCTTCGCGATAGCCAATGACTTTTTTGCCATCTTGTGGCAAGCTAGGAAGCTCACGCGAACGTGCTCCCGTGGCAATAATAATATGATCGGCTTCGTGAATGGATTCTGTGCCGTCTTCGGCAGTCACGGCCACTTGTTTCCCTTTTTTGAGGGTGCCATATCCGAAGATGACCTCGATTTTGTTTTTCTTCATCAAGAACTGAACCCCTTTACTCATGGTGTCAGCAACGTTACGACTGCGGTTCACAACGGCATCAAAATCTTTATCGTAGTTATCGACCTTCAACCCATAGTCTTCAGCATGTTTGAGGTAGTCAAAAACTTGTGCAGATTTAATGAGTGCCTTGGTCGGGATACAACCCCAATTGAGACAAACGCCTCCCAAACTTTCTTTTTCAACAATGGCAGTTTTTAGTCCTAATTGTGACGCACGAATGGCAGTCACATAACCTCCTGGTCCACTACCCAATACAATAACATCAAATTTGCTCATGTGGTCTGTTTGCCGGCAAAAATACAAAACAATGACCGATTTACAGGGCGAAATCGCAACTATGACTCTTTAAAATCTAAGCTCACAGAATTGACACAATAACGCCTTTGGGTAGGGGTGGGACCATCGTTAAATACATGTCCTAAATGACCACCACAATGGGTACATAGAATCTCTGTTCGTATCATACCGTGCGATTTGTCAGCCTCATAGCGAACCCTGCCGGGAATGGCTTCTGAAAAACTGGGCCATCCACAACCACTATCAAATTTGGATGCGCTTTCAAAAAGGGGCGTATTGCAGCCTTTACAAACATAGGTTCCTTCTTCAAAATGAATATTGTATTCCCCTGTATGTGGGTATTCGGTACCCTTTTCTCTCAGCACCCTGTAGGCCTCAGCAGACAAGGAGGCTCTCCAAGCTTCATCTGACTTTTTAAATGGATAATCACTCATCTTTTGCTGCAAAATGCAAAGCTGCTGAATTGATACAATGTCGTTTTCCTGTAGTTTTTTTAGGTCCGTCGCTAAACATATGACCCAAATGCCCACCACATTGAGAACACAACAGTTCAGTACGTGCATATCCGATATCGTAGTCCACATCATATACTACCGCATCTTGGATAGCACGGTCAAAAGAGGGCCAACCACTCCCGGAATCATATTTGTGTTCGGATTCATAGAGCGGTTGCTCACATCCTGCGCATTGGTAGACCCCTTTTTGGTAATGTTTGTCATAAACCCCACTAAAGGCTCGCTCTGTTCCCGCTTGACGCATCACATAGTAAGCCATGGGGCTCAATTGGGCTTTCCATTGGGCTTCGCTTTTTTGAATGGAAAATGTATGCTTTTCAACAGATGGTTTTTGGGCGCAACCATAAACCCCCATCACGAGAACTGCAACAAGAAAATTTCTCATGAGTGGTTGTTTATAAAAGTTAGCACTTTGTCAATGACATCTTGATTTCTCAATATGCGTCGGTGTCCCAAACCTTGTGTCAATAACAGGCTGGCATTTTTGGAAACTTTGTGTAGATCATGGGCATAGGATATGGGAACTTCATAATCATTTTCATCGTGTATGATGTGTATTGGGATGGGCAATTGTTTCACAGCATTGCTGCCAGAATAACTTTCCAAAGGCTGTCCAAAACGTTTTTCCACAATATCAATCATGCGGTCAGCGATGTTGTCTGTAAAATCCATTTTACGTGTGTAGTCTAAAAACACATTTTTTATTTTATCACCCGATCCAATTGTAGTTAAGGTTTTAAACCTCAAACCTTCGCGTGCTGCATTTAGGGACACCATCCCACCCATGGAGCGACCAATGATGTGGTCAAAAGGGCCAAAGTGGTTGTAAACCTTTTTTGTGCACGCAACAAATTCTACAATATTGGTGGTCTTCCCCACAGACTGTCCATGTGCAGGGGCATCAAAAGAAACAATTTCCATGCCAGAATGATGCAAGGCTTTGGCCAACGCTTGGAGTTGGGTAGCCCGACCACTCCAGCCGTGTAATAAGAGCACCTTTTGACCTTTATTGGGCAGGCGATAGGTGTGAATTGTTTTTTTGATTTCGGGTACTAATAGTTTGCCTTGTTGGCTATTGTTCAACATGTGTTTTTCCCTGTTGGGGGTGGGAAATCGCTGCGGTCTAAAGAAAAAATACATCCCCATGGTTGTGGCCAACCGCAAAGACAGCCGTTCTGAGGTACGGGCGCACCAGCGGATTATGGGTGGAACCTGAAAAGGGGTAGGGGGATTTTCTTTTTTCATAGCTAGCTTGTCAACAAATAAAATTGATTTTTTGGCATTATGCAAATGATTTTTTTTGGTTAATTTGGTCGGGTAACTAACAACAATGAAGCATCTTCAAAAAGGCAGCAAGCGTCTTATACGCGCTTGGGTTTCCTATGATTGGGCCAATTCCGTTTATTTTTTAGTCATTACTTCCACTGTTTTTCCCATCTACTATGGTGCTCTGTTTGGTGATGATTTATACATTGATTTTCTTGGGCAATCTATGAAAAACACGGCCTTGATTAGCTATACCACCGCGGCGGC
>CAXRDP010000061.1:0-6999 GCA_964229545.1 Flavobacteriaceae bacterium
TGTTCTGACCATAGATTTTCTTATGAAGAAGCACAATATATCATAGAAAATCAGACCTTAGAGATACCCAAACACACCTCTTTAGATAACAAGAAAAAAGAGATTTCTAAAGATGTTTATACAGCGATTACAACCCTTAACAAGATTGCTACAACCAAAAGAGAGAAAAGATTAAAAAATGGTGCCATAAGTTTTGATAAAATAGAAGTTAAGTTCAACCTAAACAGTAAAAAACTTCCAGAGTCTATTTATTTCAAACAATCCAAAGCTGCTAATCATTTGATAGAGGAGTTTATGTTGTTAGCCAACCAACAAGTGGCGCGTTTTATAGGAAAACAACAACCCGCACCAGACTTTGTTTACAGGGTGCACGATGAACCCAACGATGAAAAACTCATGCAGCTTGCCAGGATTGCCAATGGGTTTGGATACAAACTCAACCTAACCACACCAGAACAAATCGCAAAGTCTATCAATCATTTGTTAGAAAAAAGCAAAGGGAAGCATGAAGCTTATCTTCTCGATACCTTAGCAGTGCGCGCGATGAGTAAGGCCGTATATACCACACACAATATCGGTCACTATGGTTTAGGTTTTGACTTTTATACCCATTTCACTTCTCCCATACGCCGCTATCCTGACGTAGTAGTTCACCGTTTGTTAGATTTTTATTTACAAAAGAAGAAAGTCAACACCTCTGAACTAGAATCACAAATGAAACACTGTACAGACAGAGAGGTTTTGGCAACCAAGGCAGAGCGAGACTCCATAAAGTTCATGCAGGTTAAGTATATGAGCGACAAAATTGGCCAGCATTTCAGCGGTATCATTTCTGGAGTTACAGACAGAGGAATATTTATTGAGATTTCTGAAAGCAAGTGCGAAGGATTCATCCCAATTCAGCAAATACCCGATGATTACTTTGTGTTTGAACCTCACTCCTATACCATGGTGGGCCAACACACAAAGCAGGAATATCGCTTGGGAGACGAAATAGAAGTCGTTCTACACAGCACCAACCTTATAAAAAGACAAATAGAACTAGAATTAATTCCGTGAAGATTTTTAACTTTATAAAAAATAACACCATGAGAATTGCCTTATTTCTTCTTTCTTTTACCACATTGTTTGCACAACAAACACCTACATCCATAGGGGATTTTTCTTCTCTTAAAGTGTCAGACGGGATAAACGTTACCTTGATAGCCAGTGACAAAAACAGCATACAAATTAGTGGCGAACGCAAAGAGTTTGTCACAGTTACCAACAAAGACGGCAGACTCAAGATACGGATGAAGACAAAGAAAAAACTAGGTGGATTTAACACCAACGTTGAGCTTTTCTTCAATCAAAGATTAAAAAAAATAGAAGCGATAGAGGGAGCTTTTGTGTCTTCTAACGAAGTTTTTATGCAGCCTTCTATCCAATTGGCGGCTCGCAAAGGCGGTGAAATTGATTTGGCTATCGATGTACAAAAAGCCGAGTATCATTCAGATGCAGGAGGAAAAATCACCGTCAAAGGAAACGCCAAAGAACAGAAAATACAGATTACCACAGGCGGTGTGGTGCAAGCCGAAAAAGTAGGGTCTGAACAAACAGAAGCAACCCTATCAGGTGGCGGAGTTGCCGATGTTTCGGCCACATCTTATGTTGATGTAAAAACCAAATTAGGCGGGTTTGTTCGTGTGCACGGAAACCCCTCAACACTCGTCCACAACAAGTTTCTTGGCGGAACCATTTCAGTGGTCACCCCACCACAAAACAATGAATGAAATCCTATCAGCCATACCTTTTTCCTTCCTCCTTGCAGTGGCTGCTGGGCCCATTTTTTTTATTGTTATCGAGACAAGCATCAGTAAAGGCGTTCGTGCAGCATTCTCTGTAGACTTAGGAGCGGTTTTGGCTGATCTAGTGTTTATAGGAATTGTTTTCTTAGGAACAAAACCACTCTTACAAAGCATTCAGGACAACCCACGGTGGTTTCTGTTAGGAGGTATTCTTCTTACCTCTTTTGCTATTATTTCTATTGTTAAAAACCACAAGGAAAGATCTACCATTTCAAACAACGACCACGTTCAAGTAACTGCTACAAACCTTCTGTCTTACTTTGCCAAAGGGTTTTTTGTAAACCTTATTAATATGGGCGCGCTGTTGTTTTGGTTGGGTATGTTTGTATACTTCGGACCCAAATACGATATGGACACCAACAAGGTCATCACGTTCTTCTCAACCATACTTATAGTTTACTTGATGATAGGAATCGTAAAAATCACCCTTGCCAAACAGTTAAAAAGCAGGCTAACCCCACAACGAATCTACACACTCAAACAAGCGGTAAATGTGCTATTGGTAGCTTTCGGCATGTTCTTCATGTTTCAGGGCCTATTCCCTGAAAAAAAAGAACAACTCATGAATAATTTAAACGGAATTCAAGCAGGAAAAGTTGAGGCACCGAGCGGATTCGAACCGCTGTACAAGCTTTTGCAGAGCTCTGCCTAGCCACTCGGCCACGGTGCCTTGAGGTGGCAAAAATAAAGCTTTTTTAAGAAGCGCCACTCCTTTTTTCGCTTAAGTCCACCGAAACCGCACCCACATGACCACCAACCGGCGGATTGATTTTAGCAACTCGAACACGACACCTCTCAATCATCGTAATTTCTTGCATAGCCCTTTTAACAATTCGTTTGGCTACATGCTCTAACAGCTTTGAGGGAATTGCCATTTCTTCGCTCACAATAGCGTTGAGGAGCACATAATCCACAGTGTCTACCAACGCATCAGAGGCAGCAGAAGCCTCAAGGTCGGCCTCCACCCATAAGTCAACCCTATAATCACTACCGATAACGGTTTCTGCCTCCATACATCCGTGGTGCGCATAGACTTTTATGTTTTCCAAGTGTATTTGTCCCATATTTTTCAAAGATAAAACATTCTCTTACCAAGCTTCGAAATAATTACCTTTGTCGTCAAAATTAAAGTACGTGCAAAAAGCAAAAAACTTTATAGAACACATCATAGATGAAGACCTGGACAATGGCTTACCCCAAAAAAGCCTACGCTTCCGCTTCCCGCCCGAGCCAAACGGCTTTCTACACATTGGTCACGTCAAGGCCATTTGCATCAACTTTGGTTTAGGAGAAACCTATAAGGCGCCTGTAAATCTCCGCTTTGATGACACGAATCCAGCTAAAGAAGAACAAGCCTATGTCGACGCCATCAAACAAGACATCGCTTGGTTGGGCTATCAGTGGGACAAGGAGTGCTATGCTTCTGATTATTTTCAACAGCTTTATGATTGGGCGGTTTTGCTTGTACAAAAAGGCTTGGCCTATGTAGATTCACAGTCATCAGAAGATATGGCCTTGCAAAAAGGAACCCCAACAACAACGGGCACCAACAGCCCCTTCAGAGACAGAACCCCAGAAGAGAACCTACGGCTTTTCGAAGAGATGCGTCTAGGCCAACACCCAGAAGGGTCTCATGTGTTGCGTTTTAAAGGAGATATGGCCGCCCCCAATATGTTGTTGCGCGACCCCGTTATGTATAGAATTTTGTTTAAAAACCACCACAGAACAGGCGACGCATGGTGTATATATCCGATGTATGACTGGACCCACGGACAATCAGATTACATAGAGCAAATTACACACTCCTTGTGTTCCTTAGAGTTCAAGCCACACAGAGATTTGTATGAGTCCTTTCTCGACGCGGTCTACAAAGACAGTATTCGCCCAAAACAAAGAGAATTTGCCAGACTAAACATGAATTATACCGTCACAAGCAAACGAAAGCTGCAGCGTTTGGTAGATGAAAATAAAGTGTCTGGATGGGATGACCCACGAATGCCAACCATCAGTGGTTTGCGACGCCGCGGTTATACCCCAGCTTCATTGCGAAAGTTTGCAGAGGCGGTGGGTGTTGCCAAAAGAGAAAACTTAATAGACGCATCCTTGTTGGAGTTTTGTGTTCGTGAAGACCTAAACAAAACTGCCAAACGCGCTATGGTGGTATTAAACCCTCTAAAACTAGTTATCACAAATTACCCATTTGAAGCAACAGAGCTTTTATCGATAGATAACAACCCCGAAGACCCAAGTTCGGGGCAACATCAGGTCCCTTTTGGCAACACCCTTTATATAGAGCAAGAGGATTTTAAAGAGGAAGCCACGAGAAAATTTTTCAGATTAAAGTTGGGTGGAGAAGTGCGCCTCAAAAGCGCTTATATTATCAAAGCCGAATCCGTAGAAAAAGACAAAGACGGCAATATCACCACCGTTTTCTGCACCTATGACCCTAAAAGCCTTAGCGGCTCAGGGTCTCCAGAAAGCCAACGCAAAGTAAAATCTACGCTGCATTGGGTAAGCGCTCAACACGCTGTTTCCGTAGAAGTGCGGCAATACGATCGTCTTTTTAATACCCCTAGCCCCGACGAAGACAAGAACACGGATTTTATGACACATCTCAATCCAGACTCATACAGTGTAAGTAAGGCTTTTGCCGAGCCTATGTTGGCCTCAGCCAAACCCAGCGAACGCTTTCAATTTCAGCGTTTGGGTTATTTTGTGTGTGATAATGATAGCGGCCCCAACCTAAAGGTGTTCAACAAAACAGTTGGGCTGCGCGACACATGGGCGCGTCAAACCCATCAGCCGACAACCCCTCAAAAACAACACAACCCTATAGATGTCCTGAAGCGGATTGGCAAAAAGTTTACCTCACTTTCTGAAGCCAAACAAGAAACGGCGGTTTTAGAAATCAATAGACTTGTAGAAGAACTAACAATAGGCGATTTGACCCCACTTTTTAATACGTCTGCCAAAAAAGTAGGCACTCGTTTGGTGACATTAATAGCCCTTGGGAAGTTACACCACAACGGAATCAAACTGACTGAAGACGCCAAAGCATTTGTTCAAAAAGCCAAAGAAGACAACAACTCATTACTTGTGAAACATGCGCAAGATATCGAAGCATAAACACACTGTTCTATTACTGCTTTTTTGGAATTTCTCTTATGGACAAACGGACTTTGGATCATGGCTGATCTATAAGAACTCACTCAAGCTAAACCCTCAAACAAGCATTGACACTCAACTTCAACGTCGGAGTTTTAGTTTCAATTTTGATGAAGACCAAAGCCTTATAACCACTGGTTTGACCCACAGGTTAAATCAAAACCTTTCTTTATCTGCCGGCTACAGACAGATTCGCGCGATTGAAGAACAAGGGGCCTATCAAAAGCTGGCCCTTCGCACACAGTTAAACAATGTCCGTTTAACCAATACATTTTTGCTTGAGGAACGCTGGATTGCAAAAAACTTACAAATAAGATACCGCTTTGGTTTTGTTGTAAACCTACCCTTGTCTCCAAAATACGATTTTTTGTTTTCTGAAGAGAT
Source organism: Flavobacteriaceae bacterium (assembly GCA_964229545.1). Lineage (GTDB taxonomy): Bacteria > Bacteroidota > Bacteroidia > Flavobacteriales > Flavobacteriaceae > UBA724. Next base: position 5,397 of record CAXRDP010000061.1, read on the forward strand.
TTTTTTGCAGAATTCAGGAACAAGCTTTAATCAAAATCGCGTAACCGCCCAAGTTTCCTACAAGCTCTCAGACGCCCTGCAATTCAACACAGGGTTAATGCACTGGCAATTTAACACGCACAAACGCTGGGTTTTTTTGCTGTCTTTATCACACAACATAACCCTCTAAGGTCGACAGGGCCATTTGTGTTTCTTACTCGTCTTTTTTCTGATTTTGTTGCTTTTTCATGGCCTCGCCAATTTGGTTGCTCGCTGTAAACGAAGCGACCATATTATTGAGCATATCCGACCCGGCTTGGGGGGAGTTGGGCAACAGAATCAGATTGCTGTTGGTTTCCTCTCCTATAGACTGCAATGTGTCATAGTGCTGGGTAACCACAATCAGCGCAGAAGCTTCCTGGGAGTTGATTCCCACCTTGTTGAGCACCTCCACAGACTCTTCCAAACCACGGGCAATTTCACGACGCTGGTCAGCAATTCCCTGTCCTTGCAGACGTTTTGACTCAGCTTCTGCCTTTGCCTTTTCCACGATCAAAATACGAGCTGCGTCACCCTCATATTGTGCGGCTATTTTTTCGCGCTCCGAGGCATTGATGCGGTTCATAGCAGACTTGACTTGAGGATCCGGGTCTATGTCTGTAACCAAGGTCTTGATGATGTCATAGCCGTAGTTAATCATGGCGTCGTTGAGTTCTGTTTTAACCGCGATAGCAATGTCGTCTTTGCGTTCAAAGACATCATCCAATCGCATTTTTGGAACCTCGGCACGCACCACATCAAACACGTAGGAAGTAATTTGGTCGTGGGGATAGTCGAGTTTGTAAAAAGCCTCATAGACCTTGTCTTTGATGACCATGTATTGAACCGAAACCTTGAGCTTTACAAACACATCGTCTTTGGTTTTGGTTTCAACAATGACGTCTAATTGCTGAATTTTTAGAGACAAGCGCCCCGATATTCGGTCTACAACAGGAATTTTTATTTGTAGGCCCGACTGACGAATGCTTTGAAAGCGACCAAATCGCTCCACCACAGCCGCCGTTTGTTGTTTGACAATAAACAGCGCGCCCATAAGAACGACAATGCCTAAAAGAGATAAAAGAGCATACCAAAAGAAAACCATAACAATAAAATTAGTTCTCTAAAGGTATGGGAAAAGACTCACTTCTACAAGGAGGCCAATGCATGACGAATTCTATCGGCGGCTGTGTTTGTTCCAATAAGCTTGATAAGCATCATCAGTTCGGGGCCCTTGAGAGAGCCCACTAAACACAGGCGTAAAGGTGCCATCACACCCCCCAGCCCGGTTTTATGTTCCTCAGCAACACCTACAAGAGCCAGCTTAATGTCATCGGCCTCCGTAAACGCCCCCCCCTCAAAAACACCACAGACAGACATCAAAACATCGGAAGTATTCTCTTTCCACACCTTCTTAACCGATTTTTCGTCATAAACCCCAGGCGCTTCAAAAAACACTTTGATTTCCTCCCAAATATCATTTACGAGCGCCACGCGGTCTTGTATTAGAGCGGCCGCCTCAGCCAATGTTTTGTCGTCACACGAAACATTCTTTTCCAAAAGCACCCTTTCACAATATTTCACC
>CAXRDP010000062.1:0-8696 GCA_964229545.1 Flavobacteriaceae bacterium
GCTAAAGGTTGGTGTGAATGTCTCTGTTGCTGACACACGCTCTGATGAGCCTCGTGACCGATACAACCTTCAAAGTCCAATTTATGCAGCCTATACCTCCAACCCTTATGAAACTGAGTACGTCAGAGATGAGAACGGAGATTTTATCTTAGATGAAAATGGTGAGAGACAGTACAATTTTGTCGGTTTTGGTTGGAGTATCACTGAAGCATTGGCCAATAACCCAGAGTTTGAAGGTTACACGACCTTATTGTCTAATGTAAATTTGGTTACCAACCTAACAGATAAGTTAACCAACACAACTAATTTTGGTATCAACAACCAAAAATTTAGAAGGGAGTATTATTACAAACCCGGATCACGTTTGGATGATTTTGTAGGTGATGCCAATGCGCCAGGTGGAAAAACAGATAATGGTTCTTTTTATACCAATTACAATGTGAGTAACGTACTCAACTATTCTACCAGTATTGACAATCACAACATTTCTTTGTCAGGCCTCTTTGAGTTTAACAAAATTTCCTCTAGAACATATAGCTTACAAAGTATTGGTTATGCTTCTGGTGATTTGTCAGTGCAAAGTGTGGCCGCTGAAGCTACTGATGTAAGCACCAATTTATTTGAAAGATCTTTATTGTCCTATGGTGCGTTTTTGGATTACAACTATGACGGTAAATACTTGTTTACTGGTTCCCTTCGTCGTGACCAATCTTCTGTGTTTGGTCGTGACAACCGAAGTGGTGTGTTCTGGTCTTCAAGTTTGGCATGGAACCTTACTGAAGAAGATTTTATGGCAGACTCAATCTTTGATGAGTTGAAATTAAGAGCTTCTGCAGGTGTAAGTGGTAACCAAGATGGAATCGGATACTATCAGTCGTTGGCTGTTATCGGGTTTGGCAGTTTTAACTCTCAAACAACCGCTGCACCAACAGACAACGGTAACCCTGCCTTAAAATTTGAGGAGAACTACACTTATGACATTGGTGTAGAGTTTAGCATGTTTGATGACAGACTTCGAGGTGCAGTTGATTACTACAAAAAAGTGACCTCTGACCTATTGTTGGACAAGCCTCTTCTATCTCTTGGTGGTGAGCCAGATGGAAGCATCTTAAGCAACATCGGTGAGATGGAAAACAAAGGTGTGGAAATTGAATTGGATTATGATTTGATTCGCACCAAAGACTTGTATGTTAATATCGCTGCCAACCTAGGTACGGTTGACAACAAGGTAACCAAATTAGTGCCTTCGAGCTCTTACCCAGAAGGTGCCGAAATTGATTGGGGATCTGGTGTCTACATCAAACCTGGTGAAGAGTATGCTACATTTAAGCTAGTGCGTTGGGCAGGTGTGAATCCTGCAAACGGTCAACCCCTTTGGTTGGATAAGGATGGAAATGTTACCGCTACTTATTCAGCAGATGACGAGGTCTATTTATCAGGAAAATCTCCACTTGCCGATATGGATGGTGGTTTGAACCTGTTTGCTAAATACAAAGGTTTTGATTTGGGAATTGATTTTTATTTCAAAACAGGCGGATACAGTATTTCTTACAACATGAGAGATCTTTACAATCCTTCGAATGTAGATCAAAATATGGCAGTTGAAGCTTTTAACTACTGGAAACAACCAGGTGATGTAGATGTATTGCCAAGTCCTTTATATGCTGATGCAGACAATACATCAACACGTTTCTTATATAAAACCGACTACCTTCGATTGAGAAATCTTAACTTTGGATATTCCATTCCTCAGTCACTTCTCAACCAAGCAGGTATAGATTCTATGCGTTTGTACGTAACAGGTCAAAACCTTTGGACATACGCGCCTAATTATGTGGGTCTAGATCCTGAAGTAGGTGTGGGAGTTGGTGAATCTTCAGATGGAGAATTCGGAACCTTCTCAATATTTGGTCTTCCCATCTTGAAAAGTTTGCAATTTGGTATAGATGTTAAATTTTAATGAAATAACAATGAAAAAGTTCATATATTCAATTACCGTTTTATTAGTTGCCTTTACTTTTCAAAGTTGTGAAGAGGAGTTAGAGCAACTACCAAACAATGCCTTTGCGCCCGAGAGTTTTTACAAAACTACGGAAGACTTCGAGTTTGCCACGCGAGCGCTTTATTCAGGATTGTTTTCTGGGTCCTACTATGGAGGATCATTTTTGAGCCGACCTGATATTGTCACTGACAATGTAATCGTTGCTCAAGCTGGACGTAAATCAAACCTTAGTTTTTATGAGTGGCGCTACAAAGCCAACTCTGCTTGGGACATGATGGGATCTGCCTATGTAGTCATTGGAAGAGCCAATCAGATTATTGAAAAGATAGACAACCTAAACGATGGAGCGGCCAAAGACAACTTCTTGGGAGAAGCCCTTGCAGTACGTGCCTTGGCTCACTTTGACCTTTTAAGAGTCTATTCTAGAGTTTCAGAGGGTGGATCGTTAGGAATGCCCTATGTAACAGGTACAGACCCTAACTATGAGGCACCACGACCCACAGTCAATGAAACTTTGGCTAGTGTAATCGCTGATTTGAACACTGCCAAAGGTTTGATTGGAAGTTCAAGCACCAAGTCTAGGTTTACCAAAAATGGGGTAAATGCGTTGTTGTCACGTGTACATTTGTATGCAGGCAACTATGACGATGCGATTGATGCTGCGAATGCAGTAACCGCTTCAGTTGCCACACGCGCCAACTTCCCACAGGTATGGACAGACTCATCTACCGATGGTGTTATTCTAAAGCTAGATCAAAATGCTTCTATTGATGACATCGGAGTCGGAATTGAGTGGAGCCAATCTTCATCTTCAGGGATTATACCTGAATACGTATGGTCATATGAGTTTGTAACAAGTATAGACGATGCAGATGTGAGAAAAGCTGCTTATGCAGATCAGATTCCTGACGCAAGTGGCAATTTATACAATGCTATTATCAAAATGTATGGTGAAGCCGGACAACAAAATGGTTCTGTGGACGCCAAAGTATTGCGTGCTGCTGAGGTTTATCTAAACAAGGCCGAAGCTATGTACTTTAGCAACAATGCTGCTGGTGCGCTGACAGCTTTGGATGTTGTACGTGCCAATCGCTACGCAAATTTTGTGTCAGGTGGCGAAACAGGATCAGACCTACTCGCGGCCATCCAGCACGAGCGTCGTGTGGAGTTGGCTGCTGAAGGACACAGGCTCTTTGACCTCAGAAGATGGGGACTTGGTGTAAGTCGTTCAGCCACAGAAGGTGAATTTTTTGACGGAACCGGAACACCAGCCATCACTACTGCAAGAACTATGACTGCCGGTGATTACAGAATGGTATTCCCTATTCCTCAAGGTGAAATCAATATTTACACGGATCTTCAACAAAATCCTGATTATTAAAATTTAGAACAATGAAAAAATTAAATTATTTAATAGCACTCGTTTTCACAGCCGGTATTTTTGTCGGCTGTGAAGAAGACAGTACCTATAGAGATGCGTACACAGGACCTACTGTGGTATACTTTGAAGCGGAATCGTCTATCTTTTTTGTAAACAATACTAATCCACAGCATACATTAAAAATTGTTACCACAGTAGCACCAACTGCTGACTTGACTTTTGATGTAGCTATTGCAGAAAATTCAGAAGCTACTGGGGGCTATACGCTTCCCTCTGGCACTGTCACAATCCCTGCAGGGTCGTACTCAGCTGAATTTGTCGTTCAAGGGGTTTTCTTGGATGCAACGGAGGCGGGAAGCGACTTGGTACTAGAAATTTCATTAACCCAACAATTGGGCTCTAACAACACACACACAGTTACTATCTACAAACAATGTGAGTCTGTTCTTGATGGAGTTGCGTTTGATTGGGTGACTACCAATTGGTTCTATCAAGGAACTGACGTTACAGCACTTGGTGCTCCTGATGCAACAGGATCAGATGTTTTTGTGGCTATTGATGATACTTCTTATACTTTTGAATCTGGTTGTTTTGACTTTGGATACTATGCTACTGTTTATGGTGACTCTGACTGTGGACAAGGAACCGGATTGGGAGGTACCATTAAGATTCAAGACTTATGCGAAAAGCTAGTAATGAGTGGTAACGACCAATGGGGAGACTCTTGGATTATGTATGATGTATCAACCAATGGAAGTTCGCTTACCTATACTTGGGAAAACACCTATGGTGAAAAAGGAACCACCACGATGACTCGTACTGATGGAGAAAACTTCCCTAACTATTATTCTGACTAAACAATTGAACAATGAAAAATTTTAAATATTTATTTGCTTTTTTGGCTATTGGCTTGACAAGTTGTGAGCCAGACACAGGTGATGAATCCTACATGGTGGATCGTGATACGATAGTCAGTTTTACGGCAGGCTCTTCTACACTGTTTACAACCGCTGAAGGAGAAAACACTTTTACTCTCACAGTAGCTGTCTCGCAGCGGAGTAGCTCTCCCATGGAGATCGCGCTTGAGGTGGATTCAGCTTCAGAAGCCGTTTTGGGAACAGACTTTACCATGTCTGCAAATTCCATTACGATTCCTGCAGGAGCGTTTAGCGGGTCGATTAACATCGTTTCGGATTTCGATGCAGCTTCTTTTGATGGAAAATCATTGATTGTAAAAATGATGCCTGTGGCAGGTGCCATATTGGGGCAAACTACAAAATGTTCTATCGACATCGTTAAATCTTGTCCTATCCCTGATGCATTGGAGGCTTCATACACTGCCAACCCGGTTGCATTTGATTTAGATGCGCCTGAATTTACAGCCACCTTTACTAGAGTTGGCACCTCTGGTCTTACTTATGCTGTTGATTCAGGATGGGGTCCCAACTTTGTTGCATGGGCAACTGGTTCATCTGCTTATGCAGGTGCTTTCATTTACCCATGTGTATTAACAGTGAATGCAGATGGTACTGTAGATGTTACAGGGCAATCATACTACACCGGAGGGTCAGGAACTTTTGATGCTTGTACTGGGGTTATCTCAGTGACACTGACGCAAGCTGTGTTTACTAGTCCCTTTACAGTTGATGTAACATTCACGCCTTAATTAATTGTGTTTTTTAACAAAAAACAGCCCATTTTATGATGGGCTGTTTTTGATTAAACCCAAAAAGCTTTGAAAAATACCTATATCTTCTTAGTACTTGTATTTACCAACCTTGTTTTGGCTCAAACCCCTATGGAAAGGGCTGCTATCAAAGCCAACTATTCTAATCAACAGATTGCGCAAACACGTCAAAATGTGCGTGCCTACTCACAAGCGCAAGAATCACGCATAAAAGATTTGGTTCAAAAAGGGATTCCAAGAAGCAAGGTATCAGATGGGAAAACATACAAACTCCACCGTGTTTCAGACGATGGCACCCCCATATACATAAGCACACACAACACAAATGCTGCAGCAAGCACCCAAACCCAGTATCTTCACAACGGTGGCGAGCTAGGTTTAAATCTTGAAGGTCAAAATATGGTTATTGGAATATGGGATGGTGGTGTAGCCCTTGCCAATCACCAAGAATTTTTAGAAAATGGTGTTTCAGTTGTTACCACCGAAAGTTCTTCTTTAAGTGCTAATAGTAGCCACGGCACCCATGTGTTGGGCACTATGATCGCCCGAGGAGTCAGCGGTAATGCCAAAGGAATGGCGCCCCAAGCAAGCGCGGTGAGTTATGATTGGTCGGACGACCTCAATGAAGTGGAACTCGAAGCTGCCAATGGACTGCTTTTGTCCAATCACTCCTATGGTGCTCCGATATTCATAGATGGAAGCACCAACGTGCCTCCAAACCAAATCGGCACCTATACCGGCGAAGCAGCTGTTTGGGATAATATTCACTACAACTACCCCTACTACCTTGAAGTTGCGTCAGCAGGAAATGATGGCTCTACAGAAAACACCAACGCAACACAAAACGGTTTTGATCAAATTACCGGAGAAAAGCTCAGCAAAAACAACCTTGTAGTTGCCAATGCACAAGACGTAACCTTTTACCCCAACGGATTGGTGTGGACCCAAATCAATTCTTCAAGCAGCAAAGGCCCTGCAGACGATGGACGTATCAAACCCGACATTACTGGAAACGGAACCACGCTGTATTCATCTGCCTCAAATCCAGATGATGGCACCATCACCAATCTCTACGCTACCTATTCAGGTACATCGATGGCTTCTCCAAATGTTGCAGGTTCCCTACTATTGTTGCAACAATACCACAACCAACTCCATGGCAGCTATATGAAATCGGCCACGCTAAAGGGACTGGTTTGTCACACAGCCATCGACAAAGGCAACCCTGGACCAGATCCCATTTTTGGATGGGGTATTCTCAACACAAAGAAAGCAGCCGAAACCTTACTTACAGACACCACAAAGCCCCAGATTGAAGCATTGAGAATCAATCAAGGGGAAACTTTGAGTTACGAATTTGAAATAACCAATACCTACGAGGAGTTTGCAGTCACCATTTGCTGGACAGATCCTCCTGGAAATGGGAGTAATACACTTAATTCCTTAACCCCTGCTTTGGTGAATGATTTGGATATCAAAATCACAAAAGACGCTCAAGAGTATTTTCCATACAGGCTCGAATACAACAGCAACGACAAGATCTGGAGTTGGGCAGCCAATGGAGACAATGATGTAGACACAGTTGAACAAATACGAATTTCCAATCCCGGACAAGGAACGTATACATTAACGATCAATCATGAAGGAAGTCTAAGTAGCGGAGGGCAGGACTTTTCACTTATCGTGACAGGCTATGACACCACACCTTCTTTGAGCACACCAAGTTTAGATAACACACCTATCAAAATTTACCCCAACCCCATTGAAGGCCAATGGCTTTATGTTGATGGTTTTATGGGTGATGTAGAGGTTTCCATTTACAATATAAGTGGGAAAGAAATTAAAAAAGAATTGATAAACAATCGTTTCGATGTGTCTACACTGAATTCGGGCATCTATCTATTAAAATTGAAACAAGGGAGTTTTGAAACCACCCGTAAGCTTATTGTTAAATAGTTTCAAAAACGCTTTTCTGTTTTTGACAAAAGGTTACCTACCTTTGGGGCATGCAAAAAGAGCATATTTTTGGGCTTCACGCGGTTACAGAAGCCCTCATAGCTAAAAAAAACTTAAGCAAGGTTTTTATACAGAGCAATATCAGCAACCCCAAAATCAAGGAGTTGATCTATCTGCTAAAAAAAAACCAAGTACCCTACTCGATGGTTCCTGTGCAAAAGCTCAACAAACTCACGCACCACAACCACCAAGGGGTATTGGCACAATTGGATACCATTTCCTACGGCAACTTGGAACAAATTCTAGAAAACAACGCAACACCCAGTCTTTTTTTGTTGTTGGACGGCATTACGGATACGCGTAATTTGGGAGCCATCATTCGGTCTGCAGCGGCAGCTGATGCAACTGCGGTTATCATCCCCACCACAGGTTCGGCCCAAATTACCGGTGAGACCATCAAAACCTCCTCGGGTGGTGTTTTTCAAGTGCCTATATGTCGGGTCAATCATCTCAAAGATGCGCTTTATTTGTTACAATCCTACGAAGTGCAATGTGTTGTGGCAGACGAAAAATCCGATAAGCATATTTTTTCCACAGACCTTACAAAACCCACAGCCATCGTGATGGGTGCTGAAGACAAAGGGGTTTCTTCTGGCGTACGAAATTTATGTGATACGATAGCCAAATTACCAATGTTGGGCAGCATGGATTCTTATAACGTGTCTGTAGCTGCAGGTATGTTTCTGTATGAGGCCATGCGCCAGCGCCTCCAAGGATAATCCCTATCTTTAGGGCATGCATGCTCCCCTAGCCGAACGGATGCGTCCGAAGACACTGGACGATTTTGTGGGTCAAGACCATTTGTTAGGTCCTGAAGGGGTTTTACGTCACTATCTCAACCAAAGTGTGATGCCTTCCTTATTGTTTTGGGGACCACCCGGGGTAGGCAAAACCACCTTGGCTGGTTTACTGGCCCAAGGGCGTCCTTTTCACCAATTGAGTGCCATTCAATCGGGAGTCAAAGAAGTGCGCGCAGTCATCGATCAAGCCAAAAGAGCCGACGGCCTGTTTGACACCAAAAAAGCGGTGCTTTTTATTGACGAAATCCATAGGTTTAGCAAATCCCAACAAGACTCCCTACTCGGCGCCGTCGAAAAAGGATGGGTCACCCTAATAGGTGCTACCACCGAAAATCCAAGTTTTGAAGTGATTCCAGCATTGCGTTCCCGCTGTCAACTCTACACCCTCAATCCTCTTGGAAAAGAGGATTTACAACACATCATAGACAACGCATTGGCAAAAGACATTGTGCTAAAAGAGCAAACTATCAAAATCGATGAGACCAAAGCGCTTTTTCGCTATTCGGGTGGAGACGCCCGCAGACTTCTCAACCTTTTTGAGTTATGTGTAAACTCAACGGATCAAAAAAACATCAGAATTAACGATGAGGTTGTGATGCGTGTTGCCCAGCAAAACAGCGCTCGCTATGACAAATCGGGAGATCAACACTATGACATTATTTCTGCCTTTATCAAGTCCATACGCGGGAGCGATCCCAATGCTGCTGTCTACTGGCTGGCTCGAATGTTGGCCGGAGGAGAAGATGTCAAATTTATTGCGCGACGTATGCTCATACTTGCCAGTGAGGACATAGGAAATGCCAACCCTAC
>CAXRDP010000063.1:0-5253 GCA_964229545.1 Flavobacteriaceae bacterium
ATAGTGTATAAGATAATCTCTGTTAGAATATAATTTTTTCTTTCCAATTTGAATAAATATTTGGCAAAAATAAGGGATTCACTTCTAAAAAACAAAAAAAACAATTACTTTGTTAATGGTGATTAACTTGTTCTCTCGAGAGCAAATGAGTAATTTAAGTATGACAAATTATTTTGTTATTATATAAATCAATGATAAGACCCATAACATGGGCTTAAACAACGATTAAATGTTTTAAGGTGATATTTTTTATTGAACGATATTTCTTACAAAAGCGTAAGTTTTATCTTAAAAAGATGAGTGCAGCAAAATGCCTAAAGAAGGTAATTATAAAAAATAAAAAAATTATTTAACACCCTACAACCTCCAAGGCGCTTTCCGCCAAAACAGTTTCACCCATAGCGCCCCATCTTTGACCAAAAACTTAGGAGCCACAAAACTGGCCAACACCGCAGAGCCCAACAACAAAGGCAAATGTGATAGTGGCAACACACTGCCAAGACCCATACGGAACAACAAAAACAAAACTGCAAAGCACAGCAGGTTTAACAAAAAAGCAACAGTGGTTTTAGGCATGCTTATAGGTTTTTAAACTGCCCTGATACAGGGCGTAGTGCACCAAACGGCTTTCGAGTTTGCCGTTGAAAAGCTTGGTTTTTTGAGTGGCTCTGAGCCCCACATTTTTTAGTGCCTCCATATTGGAGCTGATCATCCAGGCATCGGAGTTTGGATAAAGTTGCTTCAGGGTATCTCCGATACGGCCATAAAAGAGTTTCATGTCAATCGGAAGGCGTTCCCCATAGGGTGGATTAAAAACCAAATGCAAGGGTGCTTCGGGCTTGGGTTTGGCCGAGCGGAAAAAGTCTTGTCTATCGATCTGCACAAAATCAGAAAGGCCTGCTTGGGCTACATTGTCTTGGGCTTTTCGCACAGCCGAAGGCGCTTTGTCATAGCCGACAATTGTATGCTGAAAATCACGTGTTTTTTTAAGCGCAGAAGTGCGAATAAGGTCAAACAAATCAGCGTCCCAATTTTTCCAACGTTCAAAGGCAAACTGTTTGCGGTTGAGTTGGGGTGGAATGTTGCATGCGATCATGGCCGCTTCAATCGGCAAAGTGCCACTTCCACACATAGGGTCTAAAAAATCGGTCTCCCCTTCCCAACCCGACAACAACAAGATGCCCGCTGCCAATACTTCGTTGATGGGCGCAATGTTGGTCGCAGTGCGATAACCACGATGGTGTAGAGATGCGCCCGAAGCATCTAAAGAAACTTCAAGCCTGCCCCTGCCGATATGTATATGAATACTCAAATCTGGATCCTCACGACCCACACTGGGGCGTTTGCCAGTCTGTTTTCGAAACCGATCTACAAGGGCGTCTTTGGCTTTTTGAGCAGCAAACATGGTGTTGCGAAACAAATCACTCGACTGTGTGACCTGAATGGAAAAGCGGGTTTCTAAATCCATATACGCTTCCCATGGAATCCGCAGCACCGCTTGGTACAAATCAGACTCCTTTTGAATTTTGGCACTATGAATGGGTACCAATATTCGCAGTGCCGTCCGCAAACACAAACTGGCTTTGTACAAAAACCCCAAATCGCCGCGAAAACGCACATGGCGCACCCCGGGTTGGATGGACTGCGCACCTAGTTGCAAAAGCTCATCTGCCAATACCGATTCAAAACCAAATAAGGTTTTGGCGATCATATCAAAATTGACATTGGATTGGCTCATGCTGCAAAAGTAGAGAAAAGCACAGACACCGGCTTAATTACTTTTAGGGCAAATACCTTATGTCACTCCTGCGGAGGCAGGAGTCTCCTTAGGGAGTGGTGGATGCCGTGTCGTGGCACGGCATGACATTCAGCAGGCAGGCCAGCCTGACAAGTCATTCTGGCGGGCCAGCCCGAAAGTGCTGTTCGGTACGGGCGGGCATGACATAAAACCCACTTACAGCATGTCACTCCCGTGAATTTACCTGCCGAAGGCAGGAACGGGAGTCCCTAAAACCTTTGTGGATGCCGTGTCGTGGCACGGCATGACATTCAGCAGGCAAGTGCGGGCGTCCATACAAGAGGAAAATACCGTAATTTTGCCACCATGGCAACACAAGCATGGTTTGAATCTTGGTTCGACTCCCCCTACTACCATGTACTCTATGCCGACCGCGACCAACAAGAAGCCCAAAGGTTTATAGACAAGCTGATGACCACATTGGATTTGCCAAAGAATGCACGGCTTTTGGATGTGGCTTGTGGCCGAGGACGTCATGCCATTTACCTCAACCAACTGGGCTATGATGTAAAAGGCATCGATTTGTCTCAAAAGAACATATCTCATGCCCAATCTTATGCCAACGATAGGCTGCAGTTTCAACAACACGATATGCGGAAAACCTTGGATGAAAAATTTGATGGTGTCCTCAATCTGTTTACCAGCTTTGGATATTTTGAGGATGATGCAGACAGCCTAAAAGCTTTATATGCTTTTCGCAGCCATTTACAAGTCGGAGGGGTCGGTGTTATCGATTTTTTAAACACCCCATGGGTAGCCAAACATTTGATACCCGAAGAAAGCGTCATCAAAGAAGGGATTCAATTTGATATCAAGCGACGCGTAGACGCGCGTTGGATTACAAAAGAGATCGCCTTTGAAACAGGGGGTGAAAAATTTCAATTTCAAGAACGCGTACGTGCCTTACATCTCGAAGATTTTAAACATTGGCTCAGTGAAGTGGGGTTGGAAATAAAAGCCATTTACGGAGACTACACACTTTCTGACTACAATCCACTATCTTCGAGCCGATTAATTCTGATTGTGCAATGACCTATCTGATATTGCCTTTTGTCACAGTGGTTCTGGGTGCGCTGGTCGTCGTCCTGTGGAAACCCAAACAACTCAAACCTGTCAAAATATTATTGGCATTTAGCGGGGCATTCTTACTGTCTATCACCGTGTTTGAATTGCTACCCACAGTTTTTGGACAAGCGCACAGCAGCCAATTGGGGCTTTGGGTAATGGGCGGTATTTTGGTGCAGATTGTCTTAGAATCCTTTTCCAAAGGGGCCGAGCATGGACACATACACCTTCACAATTCAGGAGGATTCCCTTGGGGGCTTTTTACAGGTTTGTGCCTACATGCTTTTTTGGAAGGTACCCCGATAGAACAGCACGAACACCTGATTTGGGGGGTCTTGATTCACAAATTGCCCATAGCCATTCTGATAAGCTATTTTTTATGGCAATCCCATATGAAACAATTACAGATGTGGTTGTTTTTGGGCATCTTCGCACTGATGACCCCACTGGGCACTTGGTCAGTACAGACTATCGAAAGCCTACAAGAAATCACCCTAGAACTCAGTGCTTTGGTAATTGGGATCTTTCTTCACGTATCTACCACCATTCTTTTTGAAAGTGCCGAAGGCCACCGCTTTCACAGCACAAAATTGCTGGCCATAGTCAGTGCCATCCTACTGGCCTATCTTATCCAACATTAGGCAAAGTATTAACATTTGTTAGTGTTTAAGAAAATTTAGACACTTCAAATTGCTTTTGTGATGCCATGGCATGATGTTTGGACAGACGAAAAAAGCTCCAAAACACCTACCATCTAGGAAGGAGCGCTTGGTCTGAACAAGCCGAAAAAAGACCCTAAAGCGAAGTAGGCGCCATTTTTAATCTTACTTTTTATGAATTATTCTAAATTACTTTTGTTGTGTTTGTTGGTCTCAGGATTTGTGGCCTGCGACAATGATGACGAAGACCCAGACCAAGATTTGGTAGTACAATTGTCAAATTTGCCCACGCTCAATGACGGCTTTCAGTACGAAGGTTGGATCATTGTCGATGGAGCAGCCATCAGCACCGGCACCTTTGATGCTACTGGCAATGTGACCACCAGTATTGACCGTACCCAATTGGAAGATGCCACCCGCTATGTGCTGACCATAGAGCCCGACCCAGACCCGAGTGCCGACCCCAGTAGCACACATATCTTAGCCGGCGATTTTAACGGCAATGTAGCCGCTTTGACCATAGGACACAGTGCCGCTTTGGGAAGTGACTTTACCGATGCCACAGGCAAATACATCTTGGCCACGCCAACAAATGGGGCGGACAATGACGAAAACAGCGGAGTTTGGTGGTTAGACAATTCCAACCCACCAGCTGTAGCCGGACTCTCTCTTCCTGATTTAGCTGATGGATGGAAATACGAAGGTTGGGCTGTTATTGACGGTACGCCGGTAAGTACAGGGACCTTTACCGATATAAATGCAGCAGACGAAGCCGATGAGTTTAGCGGTGACACGCCCGGACCTGCCTATCCCGGAGAAGATTTTTTGGTCAATGCGCCTGATGGATTGACATTTCCAACCGATTTGAGCGAAGCCAACGTAGTCATATCTATCGAACCTGATCCAGACGATTCGGCGCTTCCGTTTTTTCTAAAACCTCTGGCTCACCAAGTCCCTGCCAATGCAGAAGACCATATGGTGTTTGACATGGAAAATAATATTGCAAACACACTGATTAGCGGTACAGCCACCAAGCGTTAGTTCGTTTTTAAAAATTTGGAAGTAAAAAGCTCCTTTATGGGGCTTTTTTTATGCATAGAAAGTTGGGGAAATAAAAAACCCCCGACACAACGTGAAGGGGGTTTAAAGAAGGCGGCGACATACTCTCCCACAAATGCAGTACCATCTGCGCTATTGGGCTTAACTTCTCTGTTCGGGATGGGAAGAGGTGAGCCCCAATGCAATAGCCACCTTATCGGTATACAAACACAGCGGTGGCTGTGCTTGCATCACGTGTGTCTGCTGACAACACGTGCAATACGATCATATTAAGAATTTTTAGACAATAGCAATAACACAAAAACAATATAAGAAAAGTGTGTTACGATAGGTTTATGGGTAATTAGTATCACTCGGCTATGACATTACTGCCTTTACACCTGTGACCTATCAACGTAGTCATCTCCTACGACCCTTAAAAGAAATCTCATCTTGTGGTGGGTTTCGCGCTTATATGCTTTCAGCGCTTATCCCTTCCCGACATAGCTACTCTGCGATGCTCCTGGCGGAACAACAGATACACCAGCGGTCAGTCCAACTCGGTCCTCTCGTACTAGAGTCAGATCCACTCAAATTTCTAGCGCCCACTACAGATAGAGACCGAACTGTCTCACGACGTTCTGAACCCAGCTCGCGTGCCACTTTAATGGGCGAACAGCCCAACCCTTGGGA
>CAXRDP010000064.1:0-3521 GCA_964229545.1 Flavobacteriaceae bacterium
GTTTTGAGTTCACTGCCTTCTATTTTTCCCCACACAGAAGCAAAATCGGGTGCGGCTACCAGCTCACGAAACTCTTGGGCATCCGTCGCCAGTTCTTCTCGTATGCGTTTGAGGTCTGCGGGATTGGGGTCCCAAAAGCCACAGGCCAAAAAGCATTCTTTGGGCGCGAGGTGTAGGTAGTAGCCCCCGCGGTAATGGGGTTTGGTACGGTGCCAGGTTAGGCCAAAATGGGTTTTGTAGGGGGTTTTGTCTTTGGAAAAACGCACATCACGATAGATACGAAACAACTTAAACCGATCAATGCTATCGTGGCGGTTCAAGGCCTCTTTGACAGTTTCTCCAAACTGCTTGACCTCGGTTTCCAGCGTTTTAAAACGGGGTTTGTGCTCCGTAAACCATTCTCTGTGGTTGTTTTGGGCGAGTGCGCTAAAAAATCGAAAAATATCGGATGACAGTTGCATGCTTAAAAGTACAAATTCAAGATCAATTTATAAATATGCGCAGCATAATGATCCGCCTAATAACCAACAACCTAAACTCATGCTGATTTATTTTTTTTCAGCAAGTTTGTCCGCCAGCCACATTTTGATGAGGGACTGTCTTGTTACGCCCAATCTGTTGGATTCTTTGTCCAAAGAGGCCACCATCCAAGAAGGGAAGTCCACATTGACACGCTTGTGCTTGCTATTGGGTTTTTGCACTTGGGTCAAGTCAAAATCATCCAATACATCTTCGTTTTTGTCAAATTTTTTATCTAAATCAGTAGCTTTCATACAGTGCTATTTCTTTTGTTCTTGAGCGCCTTACAGAAATGATGCGAATCTTATCTTCTCTGAAAGTCACAATGGCAGACCAATGGAGGTTGTTTATTTTGCCAATGGTCAAATACCTAGGTTCATCTGTGTGTTTGGCCGGAAGCTGTATCATTTCAGGGTCATCCCATAAAACTTGTGCTTCTGTAAAATCGATACCGTGTTTTTCTTTATTGGAAATGCTTTTGGCGATATCGAATTCAAAACACACAATACAACAAATGTATAAAAATTATACTTTTATTATACTATAATGAATATAATAACGCTTAAAACCCTTACAGAAACGAAAAGTATATTAATTCGGAATTAACTAATAACCAACAACCTACCTCTCTCGTGTTTCCAAAACTGCTACCACATCTTGTAGCGAATAACCTTTGGCTTGCAGCAATATCAAATAGTGAAACAGCAGATCGGCAGATTCGTTTAAAAACAAGGCATCGTTGCCGTCCTTGGCTTCGATCACGGTTTCTACAGCTTCCTCCCCTACTTTTTGGGCGATTTTATTGATTCCTTTTTCGAACAATGAGGCCACATAGCTGCCCTCAGCTTGGGTATTTTTACGTGCGCTTATGGTGGCTTCCAAATGGCTTAAAAAGCCGTAAGAGGGCTCGTTTTGGGTGTTCCAACAAGTATCGCTGCCTGTATGGCAAGTCGGGCCTTCCGGACGTGCCAAAACCAAAAGGGCGTCTTGGTCACAATCGACTTTGACATCGACTAAGTGGAGGTAGTTCCCGCTTTCTTCTCCTTTGGTCCACAATCGTTGTTTGCTGCGGCTGTAAAAAGTGACTTTTTGGGTCTCTTGGGTTTGGGTGAGTGCATCGGCATTCATATAGCCGAGCATCAACACCACGCGGGTGTTGGCATCTTGAACGATGGCAGGCACCAATCCGTCTGCGTATTTGGAAAAATTGACTTTCATAATCGTACGGGTATTTGGCGGTCACGAAGTGCCGCTTTTAAGGTTTTTATTTCGATTTCTTTGTAGTGAAACACACTGGCTGCCAAGGCCGCATCGGCTTTGCCTAGGGCAAACGAATCCACAAAATGCGGGATGGTTCCGGCGCCACCTGAAGCAATCAACGGAATATTGACCAATTCGGCTACCTGCGCCAAGGCGGTATTGGCAAAACCGTTTTTGGTACCGTCATGATCCATGGAGGTAAACAACAACTCCCCTGCCCCACGTTGTACCACTTCTTGCACCCACGCCATCAGGTCGATATCGGTAGGTACTTTGCCTCCTACAAGATGTACTTTCCACTGACCTTCGATCTGTTTGGCATCTACGGCACAAACCACACATTGGGAACCAAATTTCTGCGCCAACGCATTGATGAGTTCAGGGTTGCGAACAGCAGCCGAATTGACCGACACTTTGTCTGCACCATGTTGTAGAAGAACATCCACATCTTCTACACTTGCTATGCCCCCACCTACTGTAAAAGGGATGTCTATGGCACGGGCCACTTCTTTGACCAATTGGGCCAAAGTTTTACGACGCTCTTCGGATGCCGAAATGTCCAAAAACACCAGTTCGTCGGCACCTTCATCGGCATAGCGCTGGGCCAGTTCTACCGGGTCACCTGCATCGCGTAGCTGCAAAAAGTTGACCCCTTTGACGGTGCGGCCATCTTTGATATCTAAACAAGGAATGATGCGTTTGGTCAGCATGCGTCTGGGTTTATAATATAATTTTCCAAGGTTTTTAGGGAAATACGTTTTTCGTAAATCGCCTTTCCGATAATCACGCCTTCACAGCCCATAGCGGCCAATTGAGGCAACTCGTCAAAAGCAGAAATCCCTCCCGAAGCGATGAGCTTGATCTTAGGTACTTTAGTTAGCAATTCTTTATAGAGCTCAAAAGAAGGGCCTTCCAGCATGCCGTCTTTGCTGACATCGGTACAGATAACATAAGAAACCCCGCGTTGTTGATAGTCTTTTACAAAAGAGACCACGTCTAGGTCTGAAGTTTGTTCCCAACCATGCGTGGCAATGCGACGGTCTTTGGCATCAGCACCAAGGATGATTTTTTCTGGGCCATAGGCCGACAACCATTTTTCAAACAACGCCGGTGATTTGGCGGCCACGCTACCACCCGTAAGCTGTTGGGCACCACTATCAAAGGCGATACGCACATCTTCATCAGACTTGATACCCCCACCAAAATCGATTTGTAAAGAAGTACTGGAAGCGATTTGTTCGGGTACTTTATAATTCACAATATGCTGTGATTTGGCACCGTCCAAATCGACCAAATGCAGGTATTGAATGCCATGCGCCTCAAATGCCTTGGCCACTTCCACAGGGTTTTCGTTGTAAACCTTTTGGGTGCTGTAATCCCCTTTTGAAAGACGTACGCACTTGCCGTCTATAATGTCTATGGCAGGAATGATTCTCATAATTTCAAAAAGTTTTCAAGCAATTTGGCGCCTGCCTTACTGCTTTTTTCGGGGTGAAACTGCACGCCGTAAAAATTGTCCTTCTGAAGGGCCGTGCTAAAGGCCAAGCCGTACTCCATGGAGGCAATGGTGTCATCACACATTTGGGCATAAAAACTGTGTACCATATAGAAATAAAATTCGTTGGCAATCCCTTCAAACAAGCCTAATGCGTTGTGTTTGCTGGTATTCCATCCCATATGAGGCACTTTGAGTTGGTTGTCAAAACGTCTTACTTGAGTGTCAAATATTCCCAAACCTGTGG
>CAXRDP010000065.1:0-3220 GCA_964229545.1 Flavobacteriaceae bacterium
GATGAAATCCGCACTCAATCAAGGATTGGTGGTTCCATTGATGGAAGCTTTCTACACCCTACAAGGGGAAGGCTATCACAAAGGAAGTGCCGCTTATTTTGTGCGTATTGGCGGTTGTGATGTGGGTTGTCATTGGTGTGATGTGAAAGAAAGTTGGGATGCTGAGAAGCATCCACCTACTGCCATAGAAACTATCGTAACAGAAGCTCAAAAACATTCGGATACCATTGTGGTTACGGGTGGTGAACCCTTGATGTGGGATATGGGTCCGTTGACATCAGCCCTTAAAAAATCGGGTTTGCAGACCCACTTAGAAACCTCAGGTGCCTACCCGCTAACTGGCGATTGGGATTGGGTGTGTCTGTCACCTAAAAAACGTATGTTGCCCCTTCAAGAAGTTTACACGCAAGCCGACGAACTCAAGGTCATCGTGTATAACCACAGCGATTTTGATTTTGCAGAGGAGCAAGCTGCAAAAGTCGGAGACGGATGCAAACTTTTTCTTCAGCCCGAATGGAGCCGAAGAGAGTCAGCCATACCGCTGATTGTGGACTATGTGATGAAACACCCAAAATGGAAGGCCTCTTTGCAAACCCACAAATACCTTAACATCCCGTGAGTTTGCCCTATAACCTTCACCAACTGCAAAACAAATACGTTGAGCAGAAGGCCGTCAATACCAAGTTTTTAAAAAAACTCAAAAAACGTCCACCCAAAGATTTAGACCAACGCGTTCAAGACATACACGAGGAGGTTTTCGCACAAACCGATTGTTTGCAATGCGCCAATTGTTGTAAAACAACAGGCCCTTTGTTTACCTCAAGAGACATCAAACGCATCAGCAAACATTTGGGTATGCGGGAACACGAATTCGAATCACAGTATCTTCGTGTAGACGAAGACAATGACTGGGTGTTGCAACAGCTACCCTGTCCTTTTCTAGAAGATGACAATCGTTGTGCCATCTATGACCACCGCCCGAAGGCCTGTAGGGAATTTCCCCATACCGACCGACCCAAGTTTCATCAGATAGCCTCTTTGACCCAAAAAAATATGGCTATTTGCCCGGCCGCTTTTGCGATTGTAGAACGTCTGCGAAATCAATAGTTTTATGTGTCATGCCCGCCCGTACCGAACAGTACGTTCGGGCTGGCTGCACTCCGATACGGCATCTACTACGCCTTTAGGGGACTCCCGCCTCCGCGGGCCTACCTGCCGCCTGCCTGTCGGCAGACAGGGCAGGCATGAGTGACAGGTTGATATAGATTTCCAATGTCATGCCGCACTCCGATGCGGCATCTACCATGCTTTAAGGAGACTCCCGCCTCCGCGGGCCTACCTGCCGCCTGCCTGTCGGCAGACAGGGCAGGCAGGAGTGACAGGTTGATATAGAGTTCCAATGTCATGCCGTGCCTGACACGGCATCCACAACATTTTGAGTATGGTAGCAGCATGTATTTTACAAGAATTTTCGACTCTTTAAGTCTCTTGAAGAATGGTGAATAGTCAAAATGTCAACCCGATCTTTGTTTACAATTTTATAGACAATCCTATAATTTCCTTCAATGATTTGTCTGAGATTTTCTCGATCAAATTCAGGGACAATACGACCTATTTCGATTTGATTTTTTAAAATTTCAACACTGCTTTTCAGTCGGATTACCTGAAGTTTTGCGTAGTGTTTTGAGTCCTTAGAAATATAGTCTGCAATGTCTTTAAGATCTGATAGGGCTTGTAAAGTCCAGTTTATTTGAACCATTTTTCGATTTGCTTATCTAAGTGCTCATGGGAAACCGTCTCATTGTGGTTCGACTGTCTTTCCGCTCTTTCCACTTTTTCGATAAAAATCAGTCTTTCCACAAGTTCATCCAAAGAGAATTCATCAGGGAAATTGTCAATCTGTTTTATAAGATTTTCTTTGGTTAACATAGGTTGTAATTTTCATAAAAATAAGAAATTTTAATCAATAGGTCTGTTTTTAATAACCCAATATTAGGCGCCTACTGAGCTTAATACGGCATCCACAACATTTTGAAGAGACTCCTGTTTCCACAGGAGTGATAGGTTGATATAGATTTCCAATGTCATGCCGCACTCCGATGCGGCATCCCTCAATACAACCGCCATTGGTTTTCGCACCACAATACATTCTCAAACATTTGTATATTAGCACCTTATGACTGATTGCTATGGAAACCATCATTCATTATTTTGAAAACATACCCTCTTTACACCGCAGCTTGATTTTGGTCGGAGGGATTACTTTTTTCTGGGTGTTAGAGGGGGTCGTTCCCCTTTATCGAGGTTCGTATGCCAAGTGGAAACACGCGCTGCCAAACTTCTTTTTTACGGCCACTACCATCGTGGTCAATTTTGGACTCGCCTTTTTGCTACTCAGCACCGCCGACTGGATACAGGCAAATAATTTTGGCCTTATCAACCTGATTGATTTGCCCTTGTGGCTCTATGTATTGCTCGGTGTGATGCTACTCGATTTTATTGGCGCCTATATGGCACACTGGGTAGAGCATAAAGTAAAACCCCTTTGGATGGTACACTTGGTACATCACTCAGATCACCATGTGGATACAACTACCGCCAACAGACACCACCCACTAGAAAGCGTGGTTCGTTTTGTATTTACCCTACTTGGCGTAGTCATAGCCGGTGCGCCCATAGGCGTGATTATGTTGTATCAGTCCCTCTCTGTGGTCACCAGTCAGCTGAATCATGCCAACATCCAACTGCCCAAACGTTGGGATTTGTGGTTGAGCTATGTCATCGTATCACCCAATATGCACAAAGTGCATCACCACTATGTCCTGCCATATACCGACGCCAATTATGGTAACATCTTTTCCATTTGGGACCGTGTGTTTGGCACTTATATGTATTTGGCACCAGAAAAAATCAAGTATGGCGTGGACGTATTTCCTGACGAAGAAGAAAATGGCTCTATCAAAGGTTTGTTGCGCCAACCTTTTCAACCCTACAGAAAACCTACTACGGGTACATAAGATAGCGCGCTCGGATAGGTAGAAAGGCCTCAATATCCGCTTTCCAAGTTGCGCGAATCTCTGCTTCTGACCATCCTGCTTCTATCTGTTTTTGAAGTGCTTCTGTACCTGCATGTCGGGTAAAGCCTTTGGTTTTAAAAAATTGGTCTTTGTCCTTACTGTGACGGTAGGCTTCAATCAACCAGTTCAGATTTACGCTACTC
>CAXRDP010000066.1:0-10725 GCA_964229545.1 Flavobacteriaceae bacterium
ATCTGCATGCAGCCTATTGCCTAATTTCTCTATCACTTGCTTGCGCAATTGCGCAACCAAGGCTTCCCAATCTTGCCCATTGTCATGAGGTGCATTGATCATCACAAACCAGTTTTCTTTGCCTTTGGGCGCATCAGCCACGACGTCTTTGGCAGTGATGTTTACATAAATGGTAGGATCTTCTGACAAGGTTTTTTTACTAAAAATAGCCTCAAATTCTGCCTTGTAGTTCTCGCTAAAAAAGATGTTATGTAAATCCAACTCAGAAAAAGATTTAGATATGCCCCAATAGAAAATTACAGCCGAGCTGGAACGTTCTTGTCGCAAAGTACGCTCTGGTGCTTTTTGGTCGGGCAGTAGATGTCGATAGGTCGGCACCACATCCATATTGGACACCACCACATCGGCAGTGTGTTGTTTTCCACCGACCTCAACCCCCATCGCCACACCATTTTCAACCACAATGCGATCCACAGGTATATTGTACTCAAATGTTACTCCCTTTCGCATGGCCAGACTCACCAAACTGTTGGTGATATCCACCATACCTTTGTCTGGAACATAAGTGCCATAGTGCTGCTCCAAGTGCTGAATCAACGTCATCATGCCCGGGGTTTGGTACGGGTCAGAGCCATTGTAAGTCGCAAAGCGGTCGTAGAACTGCACCAAGTGGGGTTCTTGTAGCTGTTTTTTGTTGACTTTGTGCAGGCTTGTTTCCAACTCATAAGCAAACAACTTAGCAATGCCTTTGAGCGTATCAGTGCTTAGATAGGTTTGCCATTTGTGAAGTGATTGTTCCAAAAACAAGGCTTTGGTGCGGTTGTACTTCATGGCGGCTTTGTCAAGATATTTTTGAAGCCGTTTTTTGGGTACACATAACTGTTTCTCTACTTCTTCAAAAAAAGCATTTGTGTCTCCATAGGCCTTCAGGTTTGTGCCATCTTCCCAAAAATACTGACATCCCACCGACTTGCGCTTGTAGCCAAAATGATCTCTGGGATTTTCACCGGCCAATTCGAATAATTCATCCACAAATTGTGGCATGGTAAACAACGAAGGGCCCAGATCAAAGCGATAGTCCCCCAAAGAAAACGAAGAAAGTTTGCCGCCGGCAAACGGGTTTTTTTCAAAAACAGTCACCTTATAGCCCTGACATGCCAAACGAATGGCAGTGGCAATCCCGCCAATTCCAGAACCTATAATGACTGCTTTTTGACTCATGAGGTGTGGGTTGTGGATAGAATTTCAAACCGATTGAACATATCTTCCTTGTACCATTTGCGCTGTTTGGTTTTACGAACAATGTCAGCATGCGCTTGCTGTTTGTAGGCAAAGGTATGAATGGATTCTTTGTTGTCCCACACACTAAAGGTAGCTTGTTGTACAAAAGGCCACTCGCCTATGCCTTTAAAAAAATGTACCCCTTCTGCGTTTTTGATGGCTTTGGATGCTTGTGGCACATGGCGCCAAAAATCTATCAATCGACTTTTTCGAAGGGTGGCACGGGTGATAACACCTATGGGTTGGCCTCCCAATGGCTTTTGAACCTCAAAAGGCTGTTGGCCACTCCAGTGACCGTGAGTGTGTATGGGGTGTAAATGATAGGCCACTTGTTTGGAAGACCGTTCGAAAAACTGCCTCCCGAGTTTGTGATGCTCAAAAAAATGTTTTTTGCTGTCCTCAGCATCCCAAACGCTGAGCAAAGCATAGGTTGAAAAATCGGGCCGTAGACTAAATCCCGCGCCTGCACCTGTGCCCAACATACGGTAAAACTGCAAACCCTCTACTTGTTGCAATTGTTTATGAGCCCGTTGCATTTGGGTAAATGCCCAAAACCTATGCGATTGATAGGTGAAAAAATGAAGATGCACTTGTTGACCCATTATGTTTTGTTAAAATACATTATAAACATACAGCAAACTTTACTTTTTACTTTAATGCTTGTGTTAACAATTTAATAACATCCATGATACAAAAACATAACATTATGCTAGTTTTTAAGTTACCTAATATTTCTTGTTTTGGCCAAACAATTTAAAACAATGAAAAAACTATTTTCTTCAATATTCATTTTTACTGGTTTGGTTCTTAGCGCACAAACCGGTGTGGTCAAAGGTCGTGTGTTGGACAACAACAACTTTCCCTTGCCCGGGGCTACTATTAGCATAAGCCCATCAGGAAAGTCTGGTGTGACAGATTTTAACGGGTTTTTTGCACTTTCGGCCGTAACAAAAGGGAGTCAAGAAGTGCTTGTTCGTTACATAGGCTTTGAAAGTGCTACTCAAAAAATAGAGGTGGTGGAAGGGCAAACGGCTGTTCTTGACTTTGTTCTTTCACCAGCCGTAAGCGAACTTGATGAAGTAGTTGTATCTGGATATCAAGGAGGTATTGTAAAGGCACTCAACAAACAACGCAATGACATCAACGTAACCAATGTAGTGTCTGCAGACCAAGCGGGCAAATATCCCGATGACAATATTGGAGATGCCATCAAACGTGTTTCTGGAATCAGCGTTCAAAATGACCAGGGAGAAGCACGTGACATCATTATGCGAGGTTTCGGCCCCTCTCTTAACAGCGTGACCCTAAACGGAGATCGTATTCCTTCTGCAGAGGGTGACAACAGAAAAGTACAACTCGATTTGATTCCCACCAATATGATACAATCTATTGAGGTGAACAAATCACTCACTCCCGATATGGAAGCCGATGCCATCGGTGGTTCTGTAAACCTTGTTACAAGATCCAACCCTCCCGGATTCCGCGCATCAGCTACCGTCTCTGGCGGAACCAATCCCATTCGTGATGGGGGATACAACGCCAACATAGCACTGCTTGTGGCAGACAAATTCAATGACAAATTGAGCTATACCTTGAGTTCTACCTTACAATCTAGAGATTATGGTTCTGACAACGTTGAGTTCGAATGGAACAATCCTGCAGATTGGACAACAGATGGTGCCATCAAAGAAATGGACATCCGCCGTTATGATGTAAAGCGCACGCGCAGAAGTGTGTCACTCAACTTGGATTATCAACTCAATGACAACAACAGTTTGTATTTTAAATCTATATACAACCACCGTGATGATTGGGAAAACCGTTTTCGCCTGCGATTGGATGATGTGGCTAATGGTACATTGAGATTGCGCAAACAAACCAAAGGAGGTATTGGCAATGACGACAACAAAAACCGTCGCTTGGAAGATCAACGTACCCAAAAATACAGTTTAGGGGGCTCACACCTTATGGGTAAATTGAGCTTAGATTGGAAAGCGTCTACCTCCAAAGCTGCCGAAAAACGTCCCGATGAGCGTTATATACGTTTCGATCGCAAAGATGTTACTTTCAGTAGCCTTAACATTTCAAACCCTGAAAGACCTCTGTTTGTATTGCAAAGTGATTGGGATGACCCTGCTGAATTCAAATACAAAAAAACAGAGGACGCACAAAAACAAACAGAAGAGAAAAACAATTCTTTAAAGTTTGACATCAAAGTTCCTTTTAGCGAAAATGGAGAATTTAAATTTGGAGGAAAGTTTAATGAAAAAATTAAAATGCGCGATGACGTCTGGCACGAATATGACGATGATTTGGGCATGCTTTCTGATGTCGCCAATTTTGTTGCTACTGTAAACGGTTATGAGCCTGGAGATCAATACCAACTTGGCACGTTTGCTACCGCGGAATATCTTGGCAGTCTTACGCTTGAAGGCGCTGGCGATCCACAATTTGACAGCTATGTAATGGACGAGTTTGCCGGTGGTAACTACAATGCTGACGAGACCATCAAAGCCGGATATGTGATGTTTACAAATCGTATTGGCGCCAAAACAAAAGTTGTGGCTGGTGTACGTTTGGAAGCCACAGAAGTAGATTATGTAGGCTATGAGTATGATGAGACCTCAGACAGCACACCTGCAGATTTAGAAACGGTTTCAGGTTCAAAAAGCTATTCCAACCTACTTCCTAGTATCAACGCCCAATATAATCATAACGATAATTTGGTATTCAATTTGGCTTATAGCCAATCTATCGCGCGTCCTGACTACTACGATTTGGTACCCTACAAATATGCTGTTTCAGAAGACAAAGAGGTGGCTTTTGGTAATCCCGATTTGGAAGCTTCTGTTTCTAACAACTTCGACTTGATGGTAGAAAATTACATAGGCTCTACAGGACTATTGTCTGGTGGCTTGTTCTTTAAGTCCATCAACAACTGGTTGTACACCTTTACCACAAATGACTTCATTTATAATGGAGAAAGTGGCTACAACTTCAGTCAGTTGCGAAATGGTAAATCTGCGTCAGTGTTTGGAGCCGAAATTGCCTTCCAAACCAAATTGTTCAAAAACCTTGCTTTGGCAGGAAATTACACTTTCACAGACTCTACTACGGACAATGTAGAAGGTCGTGACGATGTTCCACTAGCGGGCGCTGTTGAAAATATGTACAACCTGTCTTTGGCTTATGAAACCAGTAAGTTTTTTGTGCGGGCTTCGATGAACCATGCAGGTGCTTCTTTGGATGAACTAGGTGGAGAGTCTTGGGAAGACCGTTATTACGATGAGCAAACCTTTGTGGACCTCAACGCTACTTACAACCTAAATGATAAAGTTCGTTTCTTTGTAGAAGCCAAAAATCTAACGAACCAACCTTTGCGATACTATCAAGGTTTGCGTGAGCGCACCATGCAATTGGAGTATTACAACATCAGTTGGAACCTAGGTGTTAAGATAGATTTATAATGAAAAACCTTTTAAGAATTGCGTTTGTAGGAGCTGCATTTCTAGGATATTCACAAGAGCGGGTCGAGGCCCGCTCTTTTGATTCCATTGATGTAGAAGCATCCTTGGAGACCCAAGCCGTCATCAGTCATGATGACGCAGCAGACGATATCTGTATTTGGGAAAACCCTCAAGATGTAGAAGCTTCTTTAGTTGTGGCCACCGATAAAAAATACGGTCTTATTTCTTACAATTTAGAAGGCAAAATCTTGCACCATTACCCTTTTGGAAAGATTAATAATGTAGATATACTTCCCGAATTCCAGATGGGAAACAATCGTATTCCCTTGCTTTGTGGCTCTAACCGAAATGAAGACACCATCGATCTTTTTGAATTGCAACCCGATGGTCAGATGAAGCTACTCAGCAGCACTCCTACCGAAGTCAATGAAGTCTATGGAATATGTTTTTATACAGGCGACAAAGACTATGTTTTTGTCAGTAGTAAAAAAGGAGAGGTCGTTCAGTATTTATTAGGTGTAAATGATGGAATTCCTCAATTGCATAAACTGCGAACCTTGCGCTTTTCAAGCATCGTAGAGGGGCTGGCTGGGGATTCCCATTACGGAAAACTCTATGTGGCTCAGGAGCGAAAAGGTCTTTGGCAAATCAACGCAGCGCCCTGGAAACCATTACAAAAAGAGATGTTGCTCAAAACAGATCGAAAGCAACTGCGCCCCGACTTTGAGGGAGTGGCGGTTCGTGATGATGGCCATGGTACGGGTACCATAGTGGTCTCTGTGCAAGGTTCCAACGCCTATGCACTAGTCGATAGAGAAACAAAAGCCCTAAAAGCACTGTTACACATAAAAGATGGAGTGGTCGATGGCGTGCAAGATACTGATGGCTTGGATGTCAGCACCCTTCAGTCTGAGCGATTCCCATCGGGTCTGCTGATTGTACAAGACGGGAACAACAGTCCTGACACACAAAATTTTAAATTTGTAGATTGGGAGACCATCGAAAAAAGAATAAAATGACTAAAAAGCTTCTTTTTATATTCCTATCTGGATTTGTTAGCACAGCCCAACAAATCGTAGAACAATACGAACTCGGACATATCCTCGACGAGACCTCTGGCTTGGCTCTATTTGATAACTTCATATGGACCCATAATGATTCAGGAGGTGATGCAGCGCTTTATGCGCTCTCTGCCAAGGGCGTTGTTGAAGAAAAAATGGTTCTTCCCCAACACAATAACTACGACTGGGAAGACCTAGCCACAGATGGCACCCACTTATATGTGGCCGATGTGGGTAATAATTTTGGAACTCGTAGAAACCTACAAATCCTAAAAGTAATTCTGAACGATGGGCAGTTGCAAAATGTGGAAAAATTAGAAGTGAGTTACCCCACACAAACCAGTTTTAATCTTGACCCAAAAACTCCTTATGATGCTGAAGGTCTGATTTGGATTAAAGACCAACTGCTGTTGTTTTCGAAAAACAGAAAATCACTCACTACCGAATTGTATTTGTGTCCCACAAGCCCTGGGAAACACACCCTAAAAAAAATAGGTCAGCTCCCAGTCGGTGCCTTGGTTACAGGAGCAGATTATAAAGCAGAGGATAAACTATTGGTCTTAACCGCTTATAACAACAGAGGTGACCAATTTTTGTTTTTAATCCCCGACTTTGACTTGGCTCCCAATACCAATCTAGACATCCAGTTATACCGCTTGCCATTGACCAAAGCACAAGTAGAGGGTGTAGCGATTATTGACTCAAAAACTTTTTGGATCAGTACGGAGCTTACCAAAAAACACCCGGCCAAGCTGATCAAAATCGAGCTGGACTAAGGTTTGGTTTTCTTTCCGAATTTGTATTTTTAAACCAAACAGATTGCTATGAAAAATATCGTGGCTTTTGGAGCCAGTTCTTCTTCTCGTTCTATCAACCGACAATTGGCGGCCTATGCTGCTTCGCAAGTAACCGATGCCAAAGTTCAAGTACTGGACCTAAACGATTACGAGATGCCCATCTACTCGCAAGATAGAGAAGAAAAAGAGGGCATTCCAGAAAAAGCCTATGCGTTTAAAAAAGCTATTTCTGCAGCCGATGGTATTGTGATTTCGTTTGCCGAACACAACAGCGCTTATACAGCCGCTTTTAAAAATATTTTCGACTGGATATCTCGCATCGAAAAAGTGGTGTGGTACAACAAACCCATGTGGCTACTGTCCGCTTCCACCGGCGCTGGAGGTGCAAAACACGTGTTGGCCGCAGCACATAGCCGTATGTCGCGGGGAAATCCTCACGAGATTCCTACATTTTCACTGCCGGAATTCAACAAACACTTTGAGCCCAATACTGGCATCACAGATACTGAATTGGATCAAGAGTTTCAGGCGGCCCTTGAGGTGTTTGTCTCGCAATTATAACAACATAATAGCCGCCATCACGATCATAATGGCGTTTTCGATAAAGGTCGCTTCCGTCATCGGTAGGTTGAGGACCGAGCCCAAACAAGCACACTGGATTTGATTTTTGCCCATCAAAGCCTGGGTCACCCCCAGGGTGGTAATGCCCAAAATGACTATCGTTGCCCATAGGGCAATGTTGAGCTCTATCCGCATCAAAAACATCAGCCCTAAAGCCAATTCCAAAAACGGATATACCCAACCATAGAGAGACAGTTGTTTTGCCAAAGGGTCATACATACGGAAAGATTGCTGAAAACCTTTGAGGTCTAAAAATTTAAAAAAAGAAAACACAATAAAGAATAGCCCCATAAAGTCAGGCAAGGCCTGTGAGAGGACAAAAGTGTCTTTGTGCAGCAAAAAAGTAGTTCCCAGCAAATAGGCAAAAATCAAAAACAAGGGGAAAAGTTGCCGCACTTTTGAAGGGCCTGTTGGCGTGTCGGCGCGCAAGGCGTATTTTGGAGGCAACACCTCGGCCACTTGCGTGTCGGAAATGGGTGATTTGCTATGAAAACGAGCGGTCCCGTCTTGGTGCGAAATCACCACATCGGACACACCTGGCAGGGTTTCTAAAGCGGTTTGAATCTGTTGGGCACAACTGCCACATGTCATGCCTTCGATGGAAAATTGTTGTTTCATGTTATTGGGGTTTTCTGCAAGTTAGCTATTCATAGGCACATCTACAAGCAGTACTTGGGCGTCTTGAAGGACCTTTAGCTCAAAAGTCTCTGTGTCCCAAACTCCGATGGCGTCTCGGCGTTTGAGCACTTGATCCCCCAATGCGATTTCTCCTTCTATGACCATCACATAAACCCCGTTTTCGGGAGCTTTGAGCTCATAGCTGTGGGTGGTTTGGGCATCGGCGTCGAGCATGTGCATCCACGCATTTTGGTGGATCCATACCCCTTGGTCGTCTGCGCGAGGTGATAGGATCTGAAAAAAGGCATTTTTTTGGTGAAAAGTGCGGATGGGAATTTGGTCGTAACGCGGGGCCACATCGCGTTGGTTGGGGAAAATCCACAACTGAAACAAGTTGATTTCTTTGTCAGCGTTTTTGTTGTATTCCGAATGATAAACCCCTGTTCCGGCACTCATCACCTGAATGTCACCCTCGCGAATCACCGCACTGTTGCCCATACTGTCTTTGTGTTCCAAGTCGCCTTTGAGCGGAATGGTTACAATTTCCATATTGTCATGCGGGTGGGTGCCAAAGCCCATACCGCCCTGAATGATGTCGTCGTTGAGTACACGCAAAGCGCCAAATTGGATACGCTCCGGATGAAACCATCCAGCGAAACTAAAACTGTGTCTTGCATTGAGCCATCCATGGTCGGCATGGCCGCGGCTGTCTGAGGTGTGTAATACGGTTTTCATAAGTATCTTTTTCAAAGCAATTCAAAAGTAGGGTAAAAATTTAAATACAAACAGATTCTCACATCAAGCTGTGGCACAGCACCCAGCGATAGGGACTCCTACCGATGAAAATCTAGGCTCCTATCAGCTCAGAAACAATTTTGCCTGAAATCAAAGCGGGAGGCACACCTGGACCGGGAACAGTGAGCTGGCCGGTAAAGTACAGGTCTGCTACTTTTTTGCTTTTCATTTTGGGGCGTAAAAAAGCAGTTTGTTGGAGGGTATTGGCCATGCCATAGGCATTGCCTTTGTAGGAGTTGTAGGCCTCTACAAAGTCATTGACGCAGAAAGACTCTGCAAATAAGACATCCTCTTGAATCGATTGGCCTGTGAGTTGCTCCATACGATCCACGACAATCTTATAATATTTTTCACGCAATACCTGGGTATCTTCCAAGCCGGGAGCAATGGGTATCAAAATAAAACAGGCTTCTTTTCCTTCGGGTGCCATACCCGCATCTGTTTTTGAAGGCAGATTGACATAGAAAAGAGGTTCTTTGGGCCACTCGGCTGTGTCGTAGATACTTTGGGCATGGGCATCAAAATCCACATCAAAAAAGAGGTTGTGATGCGCCAATTTGTCGAGTTTTTTGTTAATGCCCATATAAAACAATAGCGAGGAGGGGGCAAATATTTTCTTCTTCCAATAGGCTTCGCTATAGGCACGCAGGGAGGCTGGCAACAAGGTTTCTGTATGGTGGTAATCCGCACCACTGATGACCACATCGGCCTCAAAAACATCTTTCCCCACACGGATGCCAGTGGCTTTTTTGTTTTGGGTCAGAATTTCATCTACCGGAGATTGGGTATGGAACATCACGCCCAATTCCTCAGCCAAAGCCACCATAGCATTGACAATCTGTACCATACCACCTTGTGGGTGCCAAGTCCCCAAACCGAAATCGGCATAATTCATAAAGTTGTAGAAAGCGGGCGTTTGTTCGGGTTTGGCCCCTAAAAAGAGCACTGGAAACTGTAACAAAGAACGCAGTTTGGGACTTTTGAACTGACGTTCTACTTGCTTGCGGACATTGGTCAAAAACAGGCCTGCTTTTTTGATGGTCTGGGGGGTGATTAGCTCCAAAGGAGATTGGCCGGGTTTGTACACCAACTCATTGATGGCCACATTGTAATTGTAACCAGCTTGTTGTAAAAAAGCTTTTAGTTTGGCGCCTGTTCCAGTTTCTTCGGCCTCAAAGCGAGTTGCAATTTCATCGACATTGTCTGCAACGGGAAACACATCATCGGGTCCAAAAAAAACTTGATAACCCGGGTTGAGACGGTCCAAGCTGTAGTAGTCAGATACCTTTTTACCAAAATCGGAAAAGAAACTTTCAAACACATCGGGCATCCAATACCAAGACGGACCCATATCGAAAGTAAAACCCTCTTTTTTGAATTGTCGGGCACGCCCTCCAAGGGTGTCATTCTTTTCAAAAACTTGGACTTTATGACCCTGCTGAGCCAAATAACAAGCAGCGGAAAGCGAGGAAAATCCGGAGCCGACAATAATGATCTTTTTCATGTACAACAAAGTTACACTTTGTTTTGGTAATCAAGTGCTAAAAGCAAACCCATTGTTCTCAATAAAATCTTACGGAATCACAAAAACCTAATTATGTATATACCTTGAAAGTGTTACCGTCAATAGGGTCGGTAGTATAACAACTCAAAGGGCCTCCATCGGTTCCTGCTGTGTTACAATCATCCGGATAGGTATTGCCATGCGCACCGCATCTAAAGCGGTTGCTACTGGCTTGATAGTTCCATGAGGTCTGGACACCCTGATGGGGACAAACATTGGTGTAAGCGTTGACCTCTGAACTACTGACCCGTAAAAACAACATAGGAATGCCCAAGTTTTGGGCGTTCTTCCAGCCGCCGACTTCTGACAATTCTGAGAAGTTGGAGTGGGTCAGGTCGATGGTGTAGGTGTTATTGGCAAAGGTAAACCCATTGCCCTGCGAGGAACCGCCACCATTATTGCCTCCACCTCCAGGAGACGGGGAAATTTCATCCGTGGATTCGGCGCTACAGGCTTCCAAAAAACTGACACCAAAAAAGGCAAAGGCAACTGTGGGGCAAACTTCTTTTAAAAAGGCTCTT